>CANGZM010000135.1 GCA_947458155.1 Synechococcaceae cyanobacterium
CCTGGCTGAGCAGCAACACCAGCCGCTCGAGGCCGATCGCCCAGCCCACCGCCGCCGTGGCCGGACCGCCCAGCTGCTCGACCAGGCCGTCGTAACGGCCGCCGCCGCAGACCGTGGCCTGGGCACCGAGCTGGCTGCTGGTGATCTCAAAGGCGGTGTGGCCGTAGTAATCGAGGCCCCGCACCAGGCGGGGGTTGAGCACAAAGGGAATCTCCAGGGCTTCGAGGGCCTGGCGCACCTGGCTGAAGCGCTCGTGACTATCGCCGCAAAGGGCAGCGGCCAGGGTGGGGGCACCGGCCAGCAGGGCCTGGGTGTCGGCGTTTTTGGAATCAAGCACCCGCAGGGGGTTGGTGCTGGTGCGCTGCTGGGAATCGGCATCGAGCTGGTCATGGTGGGCCTCCAACCAGGCCACCAGTTCGGCCCGATAGCGCAGCCGATCTTCCGGGGTGCCGAGGGAGTTGATCTCCAGCTGCAGGCCGCCCACGCCCAGGTCGGCCAGCAGGTCCCAGGCGACGGCGATCGCCTCGGCATCGCTGGTCGCATCGGCCACGCCCAGCAATTCGACGCCAATCTGGTGGAACTGGCGCTGGCGCCCCGCCTGGGGCCGCTCGTAGCGAAACATCGGCCCGCCGTACCAGAGCCGCTGGGGCCCCTGGGCCAGCAGGCCGTGCTGAATGGCGGCCCGCACCACCGAAGCGGTGCCCTCCGGCCGCAGGGTGCAGCTGCGATCACCGCGATCGATAAAGGTGTACATCTCCTTGCCGACCACATCGGTGGCCTCGCCGATGCCGCGGGCGAACAGTTCGGTGGCCTCCAGCAGCGGCGTGCGGATCTCGCGGATGGCGGCACGGCGAAAGTGCTCGCGGGCCGTCGACTCAAGCTGCTGCCAGAGGGGAATGTGCTCCGGCAGGAGGTCGACCATGCCGCGCAGGCTCTGGAGCGATGCCAAGGAATCGAGTCGCAACGCTCCCTAGTTTGCCTGGGAACCCGGCAGGGTTCGGGTGGCGAGCTGGGCTGGGACATCACATAAGTTCGCGCAGCATCGCCGGATCGGCCGAAGATGTTGGGAAGCTTGCGGGAGGAACTGAGGGTGCGGGGTGATGCACCGCGGAGCGGAAAAGCTACGAAAGGCGGATTCTCGGAGGGATGGGTATGGAGGAGTGTCTTCCCTTGGATTATAACTCATTCATTTGCCATCCAGCACAATTCATATAGCTGCTAGTGCAGTAAAATCTAAGGCAAACAAAAAAATTAAGTCGCTTTTTCGATGGCCATGCACGTTAATAGGCTTGGCCTTGCTCTAAGTCCTATTAATCACCCTAGCTCGGCCTTACCCGGCAATTGGTGGACAAGGGGCAACTAGGTGTGGCTGAAGAGTGCTAATATGAATAAGCTTATCTTCATCGAACCAGACCGCTTCCCTAAGGACCATGTCTTAGCCATGGGTTTCAAGCCGTTAAAGAGGTCAAGTCCTTGCAAGATATGCAGCGGTTATAGGATTTTGCGTGATATGCCGGTTCAAATATTCTTTAATTGGGCTTAATAAATGGAGAAGTACTTTCAAGAGCAAGTTGAACGGATTGATCGCCTCATGAAGATCGTTGAGGCCAACGACCCATATACGTTGATGAACGGATTGTTATTCTATGACGTTATCGTATTTACATGCCAATCAATGTGGCATCTAAAGGACTGGATACTCAATGATCCAAACTTCCGCGCAGCAGACCATGATGCGCTAATGAAAGAAATTCACGCAACCCGTTCCCTACTTTTATGCTCCGATATAGCTAATGGGAGCAAGCATCTTTCTCTGAATTATCCAAAGGTTGGCGGCGCGCTGTTTGACCGTACCGGCCTTCGCTGTGATCCTGCCAAAGGGATATTCCAAGAATTTTACTACGTTTACTGTCCCGATCCTGCAGATGAGTTTCATGGCATGGAAATTCGCACATTTCTTAGGCGCTGTAGAAACTCATGGGAGGACATCATCAATCGTTATTATTTTTCACAAGCCGATACTTGGCTGGCCCAACAAGGTGCTTAAGCGAACAGTCCGACTCCGGCTGGACTGTTCGCTTAACCACGGCATTGGGCCACAGCAATCGAACCTCCTGCTTACTCCAGCGCTCTCAGTATCTCCAACATGACAGAAGAAAATTGCGCTGCAGCACGTTGGCCAACGGAGGGAGACCGCCTGTTTGTCGAATCCGCTATGGCATACGATGCACGGGTGGTGCGTGACCCAGGAGAGCGTTATTATCGTCTGCCAAAGGGTTACTATCGTGCGGCAGACATACTAATTGAACATGCAATTATCGACGTCGCCGACCGCCCAAATATAATCTATGCTGCGCTTTTCTGCTATCGACAAGCGATCGAAGTCTCACTCAAGCAACTGATCAATGCTTATGGTGATGGTGATGGGAAGTGCAAGACACATGACCTGAGGATTCTATGGGAAAGATTCGTAAACATCGCCAATGAGCGCGATGGGGGCGAAACGATCGGTTTAGTCGCAGCGCAAAGCCTTGTTATTGAAATGCATGATGCCGATCGGAAATCCGATGGATTTCGGTTTCCGACAGATAAGGATGGCGCGCGATTCCTCTTTGGCGATAGAGGAGTTGACTTGGAAAATTTGCGTTTAGTGATGCACGGACTCATCAACTTCCTTGAATGTGCCGATATGGATTTCTCTCATCAAGACAGTGTCGCTTCCGACCAACACCAACTTAGTATGCAGCGGTGGCCGTAAAGCCTAACCCGCTATTAACCTGCCTTCATCAGGCAGGTTAATAGCGGGTTGCACGTCGAAGGAACGAACCATGCGAATCCTCACCTACAAACGAACTCACACAGGCGATCCAGAGGCCAACGGAGTTATCGGGATAAACGACTGCATGGGAAGGGTGCGCTCTCTTGCGTACGATGCCGTAATCGGTATAGGCGGCATTTGAGCAGAGCCTCGCGGCTTCAAGATAGATGGAAAGATTACTTGGGTAGGTGTTTACCCCACAAAGTCCCTCGACGAAGGGATCGCACCAAAAGTTACGTTTCAGCGCTTCATCCTCTTCGATGCCAACGGTCCGCAATTGCATTCACTCGCACTATCATTGGCAAAGCGGATGTACCAGGACAAGGCACGATATCTTCTGAGCGGCTACAGCGACTCTGAGCAGGCAGAAGCGGAGCAAATCGTCAAGTGGGCAATGGAAGCAATCGCTGGAATCAATGGCAACCAAGACAAGGTCCAGAGGGGCGTTCGCATGAAGTGTGTCTGTAAGCGACCAAGAGCAAATGCGCATGAATGACCGCAACGCCTATCATGCGGGTCAACTGGCAAGCCCAGAGTCGGCTTCGCTATTCGTAGCCCGCCTTTTACCTAAGCGTTAGACAATGCCATTGCCCATCTTTGATCTCGGCGTCCTGCAATCCATATCCGACGTTCTCGGAGCTACTGATCGTGGGTTTTCAGGCTCAGAAATCGGTCGCTTCCTGCGCGAGTGTAACATCCACGATCCGTTTCCTACTCTCACCAAGCGTCTTCGCATATTTGAGGCGCTGAAGGATAAGCAAACTGCTGATGATTGTGGAAACAATATCGCCGCATTTATCGAGTATACGATGAATCCGGCGCGTCATCACGATGGCCCTGAATGGTTTGAAGACACAAGATCAAAGTTAAACCATATCCTTGCATTCGCCGGCTATGAATTACAGAATAATGGGAAGCTTCGGAAAATTGCAAGGGCCGAAACACACTCCCAAGCCATCGCACGTGCTTCAACATTGCGTGAGCACCTATTAATCCGAAAAGTTCATCCCGATGTACTTCGTTACTGCCGCGAAGAACTGTTGGTCGACAACTACTTCCACGCAGTCTTTGAGGCCACGAAAAGCGTCGCAGACAAAATACGCACACTCTCTGGCCTAAGCACGGATGGCTCTGAGCTCGTTGATGACGCCTTTGCGTTCAAGTCTGGTATTCCATATTTGGCACTTAGCTCGCTTCGCACCGAAAGTGAGAAGAGTGAACAGAAAGGTTTCATGAATCTTCTCAAAGGTCTGTTTGGCACTTTCAGAAACACGACAGCCCATGCTCCAAAGATTTCCTGGAAGATCGAGGAACAAGATGCACTCGATATCTTGTCATTGGTGTCGCTGGTTCATCGGCGGCTCGATTCCGCAACCTGTGCCAAGGCTATCTATCGTGATAAACCCTAACTCGAGCCAAGAGTAGACAGGCCGCCAACAACTCTCTGCTTCGCCATCCCAGGACCCTGCCTGCCACTCAGGGCAGCGTTAGGCTAATCTGGGACAACATGTACTTTCTGGCACATTCATCTCATAAGTTCTTATGAACAAGCCAAAGCCCGCTGCCCCAGCAAGTGGCGAATCTTCTGCGAATCTCTCCTGCGGCATAATCATGCCGATATCACCTATAGATGGCTGCACAGCGGAACATTGGTCTGAAGTGAAAGAGATTATAAAGGACGCAGTCGAATCAATTGCGGAGCCAATTTTTACAGCCAAGCTTGTCAGCGATGCTGACGATATTGGCGTTATTCAAAAAAGGATTGTCCATGGAGTGTATAGCTCTGATATAATCGTATGCGATGTTAGCGCAAAGAACTCAAATGTAATGTTTGAGCTTGGTATGCGCCTGGCATTTGACAAGCCAAAAGTTATCATTAAGGATGACAAGACCGACTACAGCTTCGATACAAGTATTATCGAGCACCTGGCCTATCCTCGCGATCTTCGCTTTTCAAAAATAATTAACTTTAAAAAGAGTTTGGCCGAAAAAATCTTGGCGACATACTTGGCATCGACAAAAGATGCTGGCCACTCTACGTTCCTGAAAAACTTTGGTACATTCAAAGTTGCTCATCTTAGCCAGACAGAAGCATCTGGAGAGCAGGTTATTCTTGAGATGCTTTCTGAGATTCAACAGGAGCTTTCCTTTGTTAGAAGACAAGGCAATCGTTCGCGCCACATTCCACCACAGCAGGTTAGCGAAGATCCGATAAAAGCAATAGTGATTGCACTTCATGAAGCAAAGAAGGCAGATCCTGCTCTTGCGATCGAGCCTGGAGATGATCTATTTGAATTACTCTTTAGGCAGAGACCTGACATTGTAGCCAATTTCAGAAATAGAGGCGAATTTGAGGATGCATTGTCGACTGCGTGCCTAATCTCTAAGGAGATAATGTCATTGGCGAAGACAACTGGACAAAGCGTAGCTTAACATCAAGATGCAGACAACGGGGCCTTGGAATTTTCAACTATGCCATCGCTTCTTCCCGCTTCTGATCTTGGCGTTATGCAACATGAGGTAACATATGCCAAACCGAAAGCCGTATAGGAACCTAAACGCCCTGTTGGCAAAAAACGAATATTCGGAAATTGATTTCAGTGATTTCCTGGGCGAAGACTCGCCTGTCACTCAACTAGAGGTTTTGGAGCAGCATAATTTCGAAGGTGCTCTGTACATAAGGAACTCCCAAGAAAAGCGACCGCGCTGGGCGTCGCTAGTAGATGAGATCGCCGGCATGGAAATAGGTGTGCTTTCGAATAAGTCGAGTTCTGCAGTGCTTATTTTGCGAGTTGATGGCAGGGTACTGGCTTTCACCTTTGGCTATGGCCGATTTTTGCTTAACACCTGCTATTTCGAGCAGGACTTTGGACTAAGAACAGCACTGAATACGCTTAATCATCAGAGTTTACGCAGCGTAGATCTTCACACACTTGAAGATCAGCCAATCCAAAAGAAAACCCAAGCTACCCGCGGTTCGGAAGCCAGTGTTTTTGGCATTGACATATTTCGAGATGTGCTTCGTGCGGTTACTGGGTCACCTAGAGCGGGAGTCGGATACAAAAATATTTCTGGGGGTGACGCGTTCTATTCTTTTGGAATAGATATGGTTGTGGCCGACATCCCGCAAATTGCCGCCAATCTTCTTGGATATTGTGAACTAGAGATCTACAAGAGATCCTTCGGCTGGGTCGACAATATTAGGCGTGTGAAAGATGAAGCATCAATTGCATCTTTGAATGAGTCATTGCTTGAGGCAGTTAAGACCCGTAATCGAGGCATTGTTCTCACAATGCCTGAAATCATTGAATGGGATTCAGTGCTTGGCTTCAGAGCAGCGTCCCGTGGAGTGGTGTAACTCAGGAGGAGCAGCCCCGGCGTAGCCGGGGCTGACGGTTCGCCTCCATCAGTTCTCTGCTGTTGCAATGGGTGGGCCGGTCTGTGACCCTGTTTGGAGCACTACCAACAAACCGAACACAGA
>CANGZM010000136.1 GCA_947458155.1 Synechococcaceae cyanobacterium
CCGCTGGCAAACGTGGTGACTGGATTGACGAAGTCGTAGCGGAAGACGTCGGCTGACCCGGGGGCGAATGGTAAACCTGAAAGCTGGGCGATGTAGAGATATCCGTCAGATCCGATGGTCAATCCGGTGGGCACGGTCTGGGCGGAATAGACGTCTGGGAAGCTTGCGGGAGCGTTGTCAGGAGTGTTGACGTTCTTGTTTGGGAAGACGTGCACCAGGGAGACTTGATTGGCGTTGGCGCTGTCGGCCTTAACGAGGCTGTTGCCGGCGGCATCGGTGACATAGGTGTCGCTGCCGCGCACCACCAGGTCCCAGGGATTGCTGTCGACAGCAGTGGGGTGTGGATTATTTGACACTTCGAAAGCAGTGATGTTGGCCAGCGGGGTCACGGTGCTGCCAGCCAGGTTGATGGAGACCGTCTGGCCGAACCACTGGCCTTTAGGGCCGGGGAACGGGCTGGCACCGCCTTCGTTACCGAAGACGCCCATGAGTTGACCACTTCCGTTGAAGGTGAGTTTGTTCAGGCCGGTTGCATCGTCAAACAGAGAAGAGGTCTGCCGCGCCAGGGAGGGGAGGCCGGTGATCGCACGGGAATAAGAGTTGGTTGAGAAGTTGAACAGGCCCAGGGCCCCGCTGGTGCCATAGCAAACGCTGTTACCGCTGCCGCTGGTGAGGCAGAGACCATCGCCGCCTCGTCCCGCTTCGCTGAGTACCAGGTTGCCGTCGGGGGCGATCGCCACACCCCGCGGACTCTCCAGACCCGTTGCCAAGGTCTTGGCCTTGTAGGTGGGTGCCGCTTCGGCTGCTGCCCCCAGGGCCAATAGGCTCGCGAACGTGCAGGCCCCGAAGGCAAGGAGGCGGAGGCGCTGAAGGGAATCAGATTTAGGTAGCGAAACTGGCTTAAGCATGGCTGTTTGATGGGGCCAATGCATTTTGTCTCGCCATTAAATACGTGTCTATCGTCCTGTGACGATTGTGTTCCAGGGCTGATTGGGACTGGCCTTATGACGTCTCAAACCTTGTAGGTCTGCAAGGTGTGTACAGATTGACTGGAAAACCGAGCACTAAAACCCTCAATGAAGAGCCATGGCGATCTTGAGGCGCTCCTGGTGATTGAGGAAATGGTCGAGGTCATTGGCGTCTTCGCCCACATCGATCTGTACCCAGTTCACCTCGCCATTAAAATGGTTGCTGCTGTAATCAGTGGTGACGCTGCTACCGGATTCGAAGCCAATATCGAGGGTTTCGTCAGCCGAAAAGACAAATGGTTCGGTTTGTTCGATCCGACCTTCACCCACCTTGTTGCCATCCAAATAGAGGTTCAGGCCACCGCCCTTGGCGATGCCATTGCCATCGTAGGCAAACTCGACCCGCACCTGATGACGGCCAGGCGGGATCGGCTGCCCCTCCACAATGGTGGTGGTGAGGCCAAAGAAGTTGTAGGCGTAGCGGAGCTGGCCCGCCTTGGCATAGAGCGCCCAGCCACCAATGCTGCCGCCCACGGCAACGATGACGCCATCGGCACCCTTGGCCGGCACCTCCAGTTCGGCCGTGATCGCATGGGAGGCATTTTTGTAGTCGATGATCGATCCTTCGCTGAGGCGCCCCATGCCGCCAAACAACAGTTGGCGCTTGCCCTTGGCGAGCTGGGGGCGGCCGGCGAGGGTCGCATTGGCCCGCTCCGCAAAGCGGTCATCCAAGGGCAGAACGTTATATTTGGTGGCCTCGATCAACCAAAGCCGTTGTAGGTCTTTGAGTTTTTCTGGCTGTTCCTGGGCCAAATCGCGGGCCTGACTCCAATCGTTATTGGTGTCGTAAAGCTCCCAAACGTCGTCATCAAAAGGTGGAAGTTGTACTGCTCCGGTTTTCCAGGGGGTGCGGTGGCGGGTGACAGCAGTCCAGCCCTTGTGGTAGATGCCGCGGTTGCCAATCATCTCGAAGTACTGGGTTTGATGCCGCTCGGGGGCATCTTTTTGATTGAAGGAGTAGAGCATGCTCACCCCTTCCAGCGGCTTCTGCTGCACCCCATTGACGAACTGGGGCTGGGGCAGGCCGGCCGCCTCCAATACCGTGGCGGCCAGATCAATCACATGGTGAAATTGATTGCGCAATTCACCCTTGGCTGTAATCCCAGCCGGCCAGTGCACGATGGTGCCATTGCGGGTGCCACCGAAATGGGAGGCCACTTGTTTGGTCCATTGGTAGGGGGTGCACATGGCATGGGCCCAGCCGACGGCGTAATGGTTGTAAGCCTCGACACCGCCGAACTTGTCGATCCGTTCGCGCAGGTAATCGGCTGTTTCGAGATGACCGAATCCCTGCAGGGTGATCATCTCATTGAAGGTGCCTTGCAGCGATCCTTCAGCCGAGGCACCATTATCACCAAGAATATAATAAATTAGGGTGTTATCCAGGATTTCAAGGTCGGCCAGGCCGTCCACAAGCTGGCCGAGGTGGTGGTCCACATGTTCCAGGAAGCCGGCATACACCTCCATCTGCCTCACCAACACAGGCTTCAAGTCAGCGGCGATCTCATCCCAGGCTGGGATTTCGCCATGGCGCTCGGTGAGCAGGGTGTCGGGTGGCACCACACCGAGTCGTTTTTGACGCTCCAGGGTTTCCTGGCGGAGTTGATCCCAGCCCTGATCAAATTTGCCCTTGTATTTATCGGCCCACTCGGCCGGTACGTGGTGGGGGGCATGGGTGGCGCCGGGGGCCCAGTACATAAAAAAGGGCTTATCGGGCGTTAATGATTTTTGTTGCCGCACCCAGCGCAGGGCCTTGCGGGAGAGGTCTTCAGTTAGGTGGTAGCCATCCTCGGGGCTGCGGTCCGGCTCGACTGGTGTGGTGCCCTCATAGAGAGCCGGTTGGTATTGGTTGGTTTCACCACCGATGAAGCCATAGAAATATTCAAAGCCGCCGCCGCCGCTGGGCCAACTGTTGAACGGCCCCACCGGACTGGTTTCCCAGACCGGCACCTCGTGACATTTGCCGAATTGGGCCGTGGCATAGCCATTCAGCTTGAGCACCTCGGCCAGCGGCGCGCAGGTGTTGGGCCGCAGGGAGTTGTTGCCCGGCGCCGAGGTGGCCATCTCGGTGATCGCCCCAAAGCCCACCGTGTGGTGGTTGCGGCCGGTGAGCAGGGCCGCCCGGGTGGGGGAGCAGAGGGCGGTGGTGTGAAAGCGGTTGAATTTGAGGCCCTGCGCCGCCAACCGCTCGGCGGTGGGGGTGTGCACGGGGCCGCCGAAGGCGGAGGAGGCGCCAAAACCGACGTCATCAAGCAGCACAACCAGCACGTTGGGGGCGCCGGCAGGGGGGCGCAGGGGCTGGATCGGTGGGTAATGGGTATCTGGATCCTTGGCATCAAACGTGGTCAGCCCCTGGTGCTCCCGATCGGGAATCGGAAGCACGGTGCGGGGCAGATCCTGAGCTGATGCCATGGGGATCAAGAGGGTCGCTAAACCAATATCCCAGCAAGTCAGCCCTGCTGGGATATTTCAGTCCATTTCAGTTGGCCTTGCCCCCGGCGTCCCGGTTACGGCTATGCCGTGCCCTTGTTCATGGCTGCTGGGTTCATGGCTGCTGGCCTGCAGCGCTGCCTGCCAACCTGGCCACGACCATCTGCAGCGAAGGGGCCAGGGGCCGGTGCTGGCGGAGTTTGGCGCTCCAGACCTGGCCCGTGCCCAGCTCCTTGAGGCTTACCAGGGCCAGGTCCTGGCCCTCCAGCAGGCGCAGATCGCTAAGGGGACAACTCAAGGGACCGCGAAAGAAATGGCGCACCCGCCCATCGTTCTCCAGGCGCCACCAGGGCTGCAGGTTGGCGGCCGTGTAGGCGATTTCTTCTTGAAGCTCCCGCTGCAGGCCCTCCTCCGGGCTTTCGCCGGGCTCCAGGTGGCCGCCAAACAAGCCCCAGCAGCCCGGCGCGACGATGCCCTCAATGTCGTCCCGCAATTGCAGCAGCCATAGGCCATCGCGCTCCAACAGGGCCAGGGCCACCTCTAGCGGCATGGGTTGTCCACTCCAATCCCAGTCCACGATGCCGCAACCACTGATTGCCCCTTCCCCTAGGGATGGGAGCCGTCCAGCACGAAGTCCTGCAGCAGCGGTGCGGCCACCATCAAGGCCAGGCTGCGGCCGGCCAGGCAGACCTGGGTCTCGGACCATGCTTGGGGTAGGGCCGGCAGGTCCTCGGGGCTGGGCAGGCCGGTATCGATCACCCGCAACCAGCCCGTCGGGGCCAGCGGCAGTGAAAAGGTCATCGGTTGGTAATAGGCGTTCATGCCGCACCAGAGCAGCGGGCCCCGCCCGTGGTCACTGATGCTCCAGGCCAGGGAATGGGACCAACTGGCCCAATCGGGTTTATACAAATCCACCCCATGCCATTCGCGCCAAGCAAGGCCGCTGTCCCTGGGCCCGCTGGGAGGAGCACTGGCCAGGGGATTCTCCGGATTGAGCAGGGGAGCCAGGGTCTGGCGCAGGCTGATCAAACGCTTCAAGAAGACCATCAGGGCCCGATCGTCGGCATCGGGGTTCCAGTGCATCCAGCCGAGGGGGTTGTTCTGGCACCAGGTGTTGTTGTTGCCCCCCTGGCTGCGGCGCACCTCATCGCCCATCAGCAGCATCGGCACCCCCGGGGCTAACAACAGAGTCGTCAACAGATTGCGCAATTGGCGCTGGCGCATGGCCTCGATGGTGGCATCGCTGCTGGGACCCTCGACTCCGTGGTTCCAGCTGTTGTTGTGGTTATCGCCATCGCGGTCGTTCTCGCCATTGGCCAGGTTGTGCTTGCGGTCGTAGCTGACCAAATCGGCCAGGGTGAAGCCGTCGTGGGCGGTGAGGAAGGTGATCTGGCGGCCCAGGGGAGCTGGCTGGCCGCCGTAGAGATCGGGGCTGCCGGCGAGCCTCTGGCCCAGCAGCCAGGTGCAGCGCTCGTCCCCCTTCCAGAAACGACGCAGATCATCCCGGAAGCGACCGTTCCAGGCGGCCACCCGCTGGGCCGGAAAATCCGCCAGCCGGTAGAGACCGCCACAGTCCCAGGGTTCACTGATCAGCTTGAGGTCGCTGAGGTCGGGATCGGCCTCCATCTCCTCAAACAGGGGCGGCATGTCGAGGGGCATCAACTCCTCCCCCCGGGCCAGGGCAATGCCCAGATCGAAACGGAAACCATCGACGCCCAGCTCGATCGCCCAGCACCGCAGTGATTCCAGGATCAGGCGCCGGGCCAGGGGGCGATTGGCGGCGATGCTGTTGCCGCAACCGCTGACATCCAAGTAATCACCGCTGGAATTCTGGTGGTAGTAATGGCTATCGGCCAAGCCCCGCCAGCTCAAGGTGGGCCCCGCCTGGTTGCCCTCGCTGGTGTGGTTGTAGACCACATCCAAAATCACCTCCAGACCCGCTTGGTGGGCGGCGCTCACCAGTTGGCGCACCTCCTGACGCGCCTGCAGCGGCTCGTCGCTGACCAGATAGGTCGGGTGGGGCGCAAACCAGCTCAGGGGGCTGTAGCCCCAGTGGTTGTAGCGGCCGATCGGGGCATCCTGGGGGTCAAAGGCCATCACCGGCAGCAACTCGATCGCCGTAATCCCCAGGTCCTGCAGGTAGGGCAGGCGATCGATCAACCCCAGCAGGGTGCCCTGGCGCTCGGGGGCCACCCCGCAGTCGGGGCCGCGGCTGAAGCCCCCCACATGCAGTTCGTAAATCAGGGAGGTCTGCCAGGGGTGACGCGGCCGGGGCGCCGCCTCGAAATCGAAGCGGTCCCGCTCGGTGACTACCCCCTTGAGGCAGGTGGCCGTATTGGGTATGGCCCCAACGGCCTGGAGGCGTTCATAGACATCCCAACCGGTGATCGCCCGGGCGCAGGGATCCAGCAGCACCTTGGAGGGATTGAAGCCATGGCCGCCGGGCTGCAGCGGACCAAACACCCGGTAGCCATAGCAGCAGCCGAGGCCCACACCCAACACCTCCACATGCCAATGGTTCCCGGAGCGGTGGCGCGGATCCAGCTCAATGACCTGCTCGGGCTCGCGGGCGGAGCCGGAGGCGAACAACAACAGCTCTACCCGGGTCGCCAGGGGCGCCACCACAGAAAAATTGACGCCTGCCTTGGTGACGCTGGCGCCAAGGGGCGAGGGATGGCCGATCCGGATCGCCGACAAAGGGCACTGGTCTGGTTGGGGGCCAAGCTAGGCCTGATGCCAGCGAATGTTTCGCGTTGAACCCGCCATGACAGCGGCCCCGCACAGCCGCGAACCGGGGCGCCCCCCCCGGCCCGTGCG
>CANGZM010000137.1 GCA_947458155.1 Synechococcaceae cyanobacterium
CGGTGATGGCGGTTAAGGCTCAAGATCGGTGCAAAAAAGTCGAAGTCAACTATAAAGCCACGGCATCTCAATGATCCCAATAGGCCTATTCATTGCCGCCATCACAACCAGGTCACCACCCCGCTGCCGATGTCGAACAAGGCACTGCGAACGGTGAGCTTGCCGGCAGCCACCGCGTCTTTGAGCACGGCGCTGCGGGCGGTGAGCTGGTCGGCGGCATAGCGGGCATTGCCCTCGATCGCCTGGTTGAGAGTGTCACCGCTCTTGAGGTTCGCCCGGATCGGCTGCACCAGCACCTCCAGCAGAGGCGTGAGTGGCTCGCTGGCCATCGCCGCCTGCACGGCGCCACAGGCGCTGTGGCCCAGCACCACCACCAACGTTGTGCCCAGAACGGCGACGGCATATTCCAGCGAAGCGATCGCCTCAGCGAAGGCCGTGTTGCCGGCACTGCGCACCTGGAACAACTCACCGGACCCACAGGCGAACAGCCAGCCCGGATCCACCCTGGAGTCGGCGCAGGAGAGGATCGCCGCGAAAGGATCCTGTCCCTTGGCCAGGGCGATCGGGTCGATCTGGCAGTTCTGCTCCCAGATGCTGTTGAGCTGGTGCATGCGCTGCTCCGGTGTACCCATGGCGCTGGCGGCAGTCCAGGCCTTGGCGAAGCGGGCGTTGCCCTCCTGCAGGCGGGTGAGCGCATCCTTGGGGCTGCAGACCTGGAGGCTCTCGAGCAGCAGTTCCTCCGTCGTGCCAGCAGCCTGCGAAACCTCGGGACGCAACATTGAAAATGCTGCCACTGCCATGCCGAGGGCAGAGCCCACCAGGATTTGACGACGGTGAAATATCACATCACGGACGCACCAACAACCCACTATCTGTAGCCACGGCCGCCCTCGCCGCTGCGTACCCCCCGTGCATTGTCACCAAACAGCACGGCCGCCAGGCCCCTGCCGCCGCCATGGGAAAATCCCCGATTGCTTGCCGTTCCCACCATGCGCAGCCACGGATGCGGCGATCTACGTGCCGACCACGCCGGCCAGGCGGTCCAGCTCTGCGGCTGGGTTGACCGCAGCCGCGACCACGGCGGCGTCATTTTCATCGACCTGCGCGACCGCAGCGGCAGTGTGCAGATCACCGTCGATCCGGAACTGGCCAGTGCCGATGCCAGCCTCCAGGCCGCCTGCGCCGCGGCCTTCGCCACCGCCAGCCACCTGCGCAACGAAACCGTGATCCAGGTGCAAGGGACGCTGCGGGCCCGGCCGGCCGAATCCCTCAACGAACGGCTGGCCACCGGGGCCATCGAGGTGCTGGCCAGCTCGATCACGGTGCTCAATGCCGTCAAGGGCACCCTGCCCTTTCCCGTGTCGCTGCACGACGAGGAGAACACCCGCGAGGAGCTGCGCCTGCGGCACCGCTACCTCGATCTGCGCCGCTCGCGCATGAACCACAATCTGCGCCTGCGCCACCGCACCGTGCAGGCGATTCGGGCCTTTGTCGAGGCCGAGGGCTTCATCGAGGTGGAGACCCCCGTGCTCACCCGCTCCACCCCCGAAGGCGCCCGCGACTACCTGGTGCCCAGCCGGGTCTGCGGCGGCGAATGGTTCGCCCTGCCCCAGTCGCCCCAGCTGTTCAAGCAACTGCTGATGGTGGGTGGCCTTGAGCGCTACTACCAAATCGCCCGCTGCTTCCGCGATGAGGATCTGCGGGCCGACCGCCAGCCGGAATTCACCCAGCTGGACATGGAGCTGAGCTTTGTGGACCAGGAGCAGATCCTGGAGCTCAACGAGCGGTTGATAGCCGCCATCTGGAAAGCGGTGAAGGGGCTCGATCTGCCCCTGCCCTTCCCGCGCCTTACCTGGCATGAAGCCATGGAGCGCTACGGCACCGACCGGCCCGACACCCGCTATGGCATGGAGCTGGTGACCGTGTCCGATCTGGTGGCGGACATGGGATTCAAGGTGTTCTCAGGGGCGGTGGCGGCCGGGGGCTCGGTCAAGGTGCTGCCGGTGCCCGGCGGCAACGACGCCATCAGCAACGTGCGCATCAAGCCCGGCGGCGATGTCTTCAGCGAGGCCCAAAAGGCCGGCGCCGGTGGCCTGGCCTTTATCCGGGTACGCGAGAACGGCGAAATTGACAGCATCGGCGCCATCAAGGACAACCTCAGCGAGGCCCAAAAGGCCGAGCTGCTGGAGCGCACCGGCGCCACCCCCGGCACCCTGCTGCTGTTCGGCGCCGGCGACACCGCCACGGTCAACAAGGCCCTCGATCGGGTGCGCCAGTACCTGGCGCGGGATCTGGGCCTGGTGAGCGCCGATCGCGACAACGACCGCTGGAACTTCCTCTGGGTGGTGGATTTCCCGATGTTTGAGTTCAACGCCGGCGAGAACCGCCTCGAAGCCCTGCACCACCCCTTCTGCGCCCCCAACAGCGCCGACCTGGGCGATGACCCCGAGCGCTGGGCCGAAACCCTGCCCACGGCCCGCGCCCAGGCCTACGACCTGGTGCTCAACGGCCTGGAACTGGGCGGCGGCTCGCTGCGCATCCACGATTCGGCCCTGCAGCGCCAGGTGCTGCAGGCCATCGGCCTGCCCCTGGAGGAGGCTGAGCGCCAGTTCGGCTTCCTGATGGAGGCCCTCGACATGGGCGCCCCGCCCCACGGCGGCATCGCCTTCGGCCTCGACCGCCTGGTGATGCTTTTGGCGGGCGAAGAGTCAATCCGCGACACGATCGCCTTCCCCAAAACCCAGCAGGCCCGCTGCCTGATGACCCGAGCCCCCGCCGATGTGGCCACCAAGCAACTCGAAGAGCTGCATGTGGCCAGCACCTGGGTAGAGGAGGAAGACTGATCCCGCCTCCGAGCTGACCCCGTCCCCGCTGGCCGCCCCCTCAGCCGCGGTCGATGCGCCGATAGCCAAACCAGTCGGGCACCAGGGGCTGGGCCGGGACTAGCGGATCGGCGATCAGGTGCACATGCCAGCCCTCCAGCAGGGTGATCGGCAGGCAATCGTCGATGGCATGGAGATCAGCCGCAGCTGGGGCAGGGTGTCCTCAATGCTGGTGCCCACCACAAAGCGGACGTCGTGCAGCTCAATGTGGCAGCCCTCGATACGACCGCCCAGCACAACCAGGAACAACTGCATGGTCATGATTGTGGGCAAAGGGAAATGTGAACGGAAACGGCTCGAATTCCTAAGTCAAACCAGTGATTCTCGGCCAGAGTCTCTGCAGAGCTGCACATTGGAGGCAACCATGGCCTGATCCCTTGCCCCCAGCCCTCTCCACCGACCTGGTGCGGCAATACCTGCGGGACATCGGCAAGGTCCAGCTGCTGACCCCGGAAGAAGAAGTAACCCTGGCCCGGCTGGTGCAACGGCGCGAACACCTGTTGGCCCAGCAGAGCCACCCCGATCGGGGCAAGCCGCTCTCGGAGCTCATGGTCGACCAGCTGGCCCAGGACTGCGGCCTCAAGCCCAGTGAACTGCGCCTGGCCCTGCACCAGGGACGGCGCGCCAAGGAGCGCATGATCCAGGCCAACCTGCGGCTGGTGGTGGCGGTGGCCAAGAAATACCAGCAGCGGGGCCTGGAGCTGCTGGATCTGGTGCAGGAAGGCACCCTGGGCCTGGAACGGGCGGTTGAGCGCTTCGACCCCACCCGGGGCTTCCGCTTCAGCACCTACGCCTACTGGTGGATTCGCCAGGGAATCACCAGGGCCATCGCCAGCCAGAGCCGATCGATTCGCCTGCCGGTGCACATCACCGAAAAACTGAACCGGCTGAAGCGGGCCCAAAGGGAACTCTCGCTGCGCTTGGGACGCAGTCCCAGCCTGGCCGAGCTGGCCCTTGAACTGGGCGTCAGCGAGGACACGGTGCGATTGATCATGCAGCGCCAACCCCAGGCAATCTCCCTCGATCGCCCCGTGGGTCAGGGTCAGGAAACCGACCTGCGCGACCTGCTCGAAGACCACCACCCGACCCCCGAGCAGGTGCTCACCCGGGCCCAGCTGCGCGCCGATCTGATGGCCCTGCTGGAAGAGCTCAGCAGCCGCGAGGCCAGCGTCATCCGCCTGCGCTTCGGCCTCGAGGACGACACGCCCCGCACCCTCACGGAAATCGGCGAGCAGATGGGCATCTCCCGCGAAAGGGTCCGCCAGATCGAGGCCAGCGCCCTGCTCAAGCTGCGCCAACCGCAAAGGCGCAAGCGGATGCGGGATTATCTCGGCAGTTTCGAGGGATGATCAAGGCCGCTTCGGGGCGGGGAGACATCTCCAAATCCACGAAAAAACCGCCTGGATGCTGCGCAGCCTGCTGGAGGGCTGAAGCCCCGCAGCCTCAAGGCAGGGGCGGCATGCGCGGATGGGCTCGAGCTGGATCCTCCGGCCCGGATCCAGGGGATTGGGCGGGGCCGAGGTGCGCCGCCCCTGGCTTGCCCTTGCCCCGTTGACCCGCAGGCGCCGTTCCGGCATCACCGGCGGGGTCCAACCAACCGCTGCCCAGCAAGGGAGCCAGCAGGCGGTTCAACCCATGAGATAACTGCTCCAGCTCGCCGACCGTTCTCTGCAGGGGAGGGCGGACCTGCTGCAGCGCCGTCGAGGCCTCCCGGGCCGTGGTCTGGGCCGCCAGCGCGGCGCCGCCGGCCTGGCCGAGGGTGCGTCGCAGCTGGGGACCGGTCTGGGCCGTCTCTTGCTTGACGGTGGTGGCCAGTTGATCCACCTGGCCAAGGGTCTGGCGCACCCGCCCCAGGGTCGGTTTGAGCTCTTGCCCTGTCTGGGCACTGAGGCGATCCACGGAGGCCATGGTGCCGCGCAAGGCTGCGAGGGTGCGGGGAAGGTCGCTGCTGGCCAGCAGCCGCGTCTGCTCCAGGGTCCGATCCACCTGCCGCTTGCTGGCCATCAGGCCGGCTATCAATGTGCGGCTATCCAGAGATGGCTCGTAGGGGAGGGCCAGAACGCCCTGGGCCGCCGGCATCACCCCAGGGCCCAGGGGCCTGGGGGCGATGCCGATGTAGTGGTCCCCCACCAGGCCCTCCTGCCCCTTGAAAGCCCGGCTGCCAGGGCCGATCAAACGCCGGTGCCGTTGCTCCACCGCCAACCGCACCAGCACGGAGGCGTCGGGCTGCAAGCTCAGCTGCTCGACCCGACCGATCGGCATCCCCGAGAGACGCACCTCCATGCCAGGCCGCAGACCATCGGCGTTGTACGTGCGCAGCTGCACCGGAAAGGAGGGCTGACCCCAGTGCTTCTCGCGGGCCAGGGCCAGCAGCGAACCCACCGCCAGCAACACACCAGTCAGCAGGAACAACCCCGTCCCTGAAGTCTCCCGACTCATTGGGGCCGCCCCAGGCGCAGCGGATCGATCGCCAAAATCCAAAACAACTTGAGCAAAAGCACCAGCAGGAGGGCATGGAGGAGGCCATCGCCAACGATGTCAGCCAGGGGCCGCCGCCGGGCCAACCCCACCAGGGTCTCCCGCAGACACCAGGAGGCACCGGCCAGTAAAAACAAGGCACAACGCAGCAAGGCCCGCACCAGATCGGGCCACTCCAAGCCGCCGAGCACCTCCGCCAACTCCCCAGCAAAATCAGCGCGGGGCGAGGCCGCCACCCCACTGATCAGGCTCACCGCCAGGAACTGCAGCATCAGCCCAAAGGCCACGGGCAGGGCTGGCAGCACGACGGCGTGCCAGGCCCGCCCCCTGGCCGTCCCGGCCCGCTCCACCCAATCCGGGGTCAGGCGAATGATCGCGATCATCGCCACCAGCATCGGCCCAAACACCTGCAGCACCATCAGCATCAACACCTCCAGGCTGAAGCGACTGGTCTGGGCCAGGGATTCGCCCAACAGACGCACCACCCCGGTGCCCACCACCACGCCGCTCAAGAGCACGGGGCCACTGCAGCGTTGGCCATCCCGATCCACCAGGGCGAGATAGGACCTCAAGGGGGACCACAGCGGCCGCAACAAGGGGACCATCGACCTGAGCATGGGCCATGGTTGCCCACGGGCCCTGTCGCCGCAAGGCCAGCAAACCCCAGACACCTAAATTCAGCGCCAGCTAAAATTAAGGATCGCCGGTTCCCCCATGCCCCTCTCCACCGTCCCATCAGCGCCAGGCGCGAGGGCGGGGCAAGGGCCCAAATTCGTGTTTGTCACGGGCGGGGTGGTCTCCAGCATCGGCAAGGGCATCGTGGCGGCCAGCCTGGGGCGTTTGCTCAAGTCCCGGGGTTACAGCGTCTCGATCCTCAAGCTCGATCCATACCTCAATGTGGATCCGGGCAC
>CANGZM010000138.1 GCA_947458155.1 Synechococcaceae cyanobacterium
GGCGGGTGATGGGGTGCTGCCGGATGAGGTGGTGGCGGTGGAATGCCTGAAGGGTGATTTGCGGGCGCTGCTGGAGCAGCTACCGGAACTGCAGGGCCAGGTGCTGAGGATGCGCTACGGCATCGAGGATGGCGAGCCCATGAGCTTGAGTTCCATTGCCAAGCAACTGGGTCTCAGCCGGGATAAAACCCGCAACATCGAAAGCCGAGCCCTCGAAAGTATTCGCAAACATTCAATTGACTTGCGTAGTTATCTAGTGGCCTGAGTGCTGTACTGCTGTTAGCTTTCATCGCCATCGTGTCACTTAACATCATGGCCATGGAGCCTTTATCCCCCAATCGTCAAATTTTGGTGGCTGGGCCCACCTGGTTTGGTTCTTTATTGGTGATGATTACCCTTTCCTTGGCGCCCCCAGCTAACGCCCAGGTGCTGATGAACCTGGCGCCCCAGGCCCTTCCGAACAGCCCCGTGGGCTCCACCCACAGCGGCACCCTCGATGCCGTCAAGCAGCGTCTCAACACCCCTGCAACTGGAGCGAGCCAGTCCCAACCCCCGCAGGCAGTAACGCCGGATGCCACTCGCAGACAGACCCCTAAACCCAGTGCCGCTGGGCCTTTGGCCGAGGTCTGTGAATTGAAGGTGTCTCAGATGAATGACATCCAACACCGCAAGGTGGTGAGAGTTCATTCCGGCCCCTGCCTGATGGTGTTCAACGCCAACGACTGAAGCAGGCAGTACTGAAGCAGGCAGTAAACGTCCAGGCACTGGTGGCCAAATGGGTGCGGCCCCGGGGCTTTCTTTTTTAGAGCTCCACCGACTTCAGAAGTCGGTGACGGCCCCCTGGCTGCTGCTGCTCACCAGGCGGGCGTACTTGCCCAGCACGCCGTGGCGATAGCGGGGCTCAGCTTTTTGCCAAGCCCCGCGGCGCCGCTCCAGTTCGGCCGCGTCGACATTCAGCTGGATCAGGCGCTGGTGGGCATCGACGGTTATGCCATCACCCTCCTGGACCAGGGCAATGGTGCCGCCGACGGCTGCCTCAGGGGCCACATGTCCAACCACCATGCCGTAGGTGCCACCACTGAAGCGGCCATCGGTGATCAGAGCTACCGAATCCCCCAGTCCTTGGCCAATGATCGCCGCCGTGGGCGAGAGCATTTCACGCATGCCAGGCCCCCCCACCGGACCCTCATTGCGGATCACCAGCACATCACCGGCCTGGATGCGTCCGGCCAGAATGGCGGCGAGACACTCCTCCTCGCTTTCAAATACCCGCGCCGGACCGGTGATGACGGGATTCTTGACGCCGCTGATTTTGGCCACACTGCCCTCTTCGGCCAGGTTGCCCTTCAAAACCGCCAGGTGTCCTTGGTCATAGAGGGGATTGGAGAGGGGCCTGATCACCTCCTGTCCCGCCGGGGGTTCAGATGGCACATCGGCAAGGGTTTCGCTGAGGGTCTTGCCTTCAATCGTGCGGCATTCGCCATGGATCAGGCCAGCATCCAAGAGCAACTTCATCACCTGGGGGATGCCACCGGCCTGGTGCAAATCGACAGTGACAAATCGGCCACTCGGTTTGAGATCGCAGATTACGGGCACCCTTTGGCGGATCACTTCAAAATCATCAAGGCTGAGGGGCACCCCGGCGGTGCGGGCGATGGCCAGCAGATGGAGCACCGCGTTGGTGGAACCACCCACCGCCATCACCACGGTGATGGCATTCTCCAAGGCTTCCCGGGTCAGCAGGTCGAGGGGCCGGATATTGGCGGCAATGGCTTCCACCAGCACTTCGGCTGAGCGGGCGGCACTATCGGCCTTCTCGGGATCTTCGGCCGCCATCGTCGAGCTGCCCGGCAAGGAGAGCCCCATGGCCTCGATGGCCGAACTCATCGTGTTGGCCGTAAACATGCCACCACAGCTACCTGGACCGGGGCAGGCGTTCTTCTCGATGGCCGTCAACTGGGCCTCATCGATCTTGCCTGCAGTGATCTGACCCACCGCCTCAAAGGCACTGACTACGGTGAGATCACAACCGCCCAGCTTGCCAGGTTTGATGGTGCCGCCGTAGACAAAGATGCCGGGGATATTCATGCGGGCCATGGCCAACATTGCCGCCGGCATATTCTTGTCGCAGCCTCCCACCGCCAAGACCCCATCCATGCTCTGGGCATTGCAAGCTGTTTCGATGGCGTCAGCGATCACCTCCCGCGACACTAGCGAATACTTCATACCCTCAGTTCCCATCGATATGCCGTCGCTGACTGTGATCGTGCCAAAGGTCTGGGGCATGGCACCCGCCGCATAAGCGGCCGCCTCGGCCCGCTTTGTGAGGTCATTTAGACCCACATTGCAGGGGGTAATGGTGCTGTAGCCATTGGCGATGCCGATGATCGGCTTGTTGAAATCGCCGTCTCCAAAGCCCACGGCCCGCAGCATTGCCCTGTTGGGCGACCGGGAAATCCCTTGAGTGATGGTGGCGGAGCGCAACAAGGTAAGGCCTTCGCTGGGCTAGCGATCGTAGCCAGCCAGAGATCAATGGCCGGGCCGGTCCCCATGGGTCTGCAATTGTTCGAGTTGGCGCCGCACCTCGTCGATGGCCTGGTTGAGCTGTTGCACCCGATCTTGAAAAGGGGATTCCTGCTGGAGTGGCTGGGCCCCATGGTTAATCCTGGGGTGGTCGAAAGGCGTGGTGGAGGCGCTGTTGAGGGCGAGCTCCGCTCTGGTGGTGCGTTGCAGCACGCTCTGGAGCTGCCGGCGCCGTTCCGTCTCCTTCAAGAACCACCAGGCCAGGCCACTGGCCCCAGCCATGGCCCCGACGACAACCCCAAGGATCAGGGTGCTGCCATTGGCCTGGGGGTAATTCCTGGACTCAGCCATGGTGTCAACCGGGAAAACTCAGTGCTGGGAGCAGCCTAGGCAGGGCGCTGGCGGTGCCTCAGATCAGGGGTGCAGGGTTTCCGTACAGCCGCTGGGTCGCATCGCCGAATCCAGGTTTCACCTGCCCCAGGGCATCCAGTTCAGCGTCGATGCAGCCGCAGTAGATCGTCAGATCCGCAATCTGCTCGCCCACCGCTCGCAAGCCCGGTGCCGCAGCCAAGGCCGTCACGACCCGCAGTCGCTTGCCAGTGGCCCCCAGCTTTTGCAACCTTTCCATCAGGGCTATCAGGGTGCGGCCGCTGGCCAGCACGGGCATAAACACCAGTATCCCAAGACGATCTTCGAGGTGGGCGGGCAGGTCGTCGAGGTACCAACGGACTGCGGGCTCCCCGGTGTCCAGACCCACATGGGCCACCCGCGCGGCCGGCAGCACCGTCTGGCCACCCTGCCAAAGGCCCAGTCCCCCTCGCAGCACCGGAATCACCAGCAGGGGAACCGTGCCATCTATGACGGTGCCCTCGGTTTCGGCCAGGGGGGTGGTGACCCGCACTGTTTGCTGCGGTAGCCAGTCGCGCACCGCTTCGTAGGTGAGCCAACGGCCCAGCTCGGTCATCGCCGTGGCAAACAGGGGGGAAGGGGTATGGACATCTCGGGCCACGGTGAGCCAGTGGGCAATGAGCGGATGGGGGGGCACCACCACCCGCAGGGACATGGCCATGGCTGCCATAACTAGGTGAACAGAAGCGTAAGGGCAGCCCATGGCCACCAATTCCCCCCTGCCAGCCCCCACTCACCAGCCAAGCCAGGGCAGCAGCCCGAGCCCCAGGAGCTCGTGGCTGGCAATGACGCTGGCCCTGCTCCTAGCTGTGTTGAGTTTGGGCGGACTTGCCGTTGGGGTGGGCCCGGCCTGGGCAATCACCGCTCCTGAGTTGCGGGGCCAACGCAGTCTTCAAGACCTGCAACCAGATATGCACGGCCGCAACCTGCGGCAACAGGAGTTTCTCAAGGCTGATTTGGAGGGTTTTGATCTGGGCGGGGCCGACCTGCGGGGGGCTGTGTTCAACAACAGCAACCTGCGCAACAGCCATCTCCAGTCCGCCAACCTGGAAGACGTGGTGGCCTTTGCCAGTCGCTTTGATGGCGCTGACCTGGGCGACGCTGTCTTGCGTAACGCCATGTTGATGCAGAGCCATTTCAAGGGGGCCAATATTGAGGGCGCCGATTTCAGCGACGCCGTTCTCGATCTGCCCGAGCAGAAGGCGCTCTGTGCCAGGGCCACAGGCCGTAACAGTCAGACCGGCATCGCCACCCGCGACAGCCTGGGCTGCCGAGATAGGGCCTAGATTCGGTGCTATTCGGTTCCGTGGGGGTTCAGCCTGCGGAGGTAACGGGGAAAGCCCGGTGCAACGACCCCTAGGGGCCGTGATTCCGGCACTGTCCCGCAGCTGTGACGGTTGCCCAGCAACCCAGTCAGAACACCCGCCGATGCGAACCCCCTCAGCCCGGCGCGGACCGGCAAACCGATGTCTTTTCCCAACCTGTGGCCGATGGCCACCCGCGCCAGCGGTGGCCCTTCCAGGCTTGCGCTGCTGCTGCCGCTGATCCCGGCGAGCCTTTTGTTATGGGCTCCAGCGGCCCAGGCCCATCACGTGATGGACCTGCTCCATCTCCAGCCCACCCCCCTCACCGGATTGCTCAGTGGCCTGGCCCACCCGGTGCTGGGCCCTGACCATTTGGTGTTTCTTCTTGCCCTTTCCCTGGTGGGACTCGGTCATCGCAGCGCCTGGATGCTGGCCCTGTTGCTAATCGGGCTGGCTGGCAGTCTTCTGGGTCTGGTGGTACCTGGCCTGCCAGGGACTGAGGCCCTGGTGTCGGCCACCTTGATGCTGGAAGCGTTGGTTCTTTTGGCCCAGTGGCCCGTGGGATTGCTCTTGCCCGCTTTTGGCCTGCATGGCTATGCCCTTAGCAGTGCGGTCCTGGGCTGGACCCAGGGTCCTCTGGTGACCTACCTGGTCGGTTTGTTTCTGGGGGAAGGACTGCTGCTGCTGCTGGCCTTGACCGTATTGAGGCGTCTGGCGGCCCCTGGTGGCGAGGGCCTGCGCCGTCTTTTGGGAGGCGTTTTGATCGGCTTTGGCGCTGCCTGGACCTGGTCGGCCCTGGTGCCCTGAAGTGAGCTCCCCTATCGCCCGGCGGCTGCCGGTGACCGTGGTGACCGGCTTTCTTGGGGCCGGCAAGACCACTTTGTTACGCCAGCTCCTGCTCAATAGCGGCCTGCGTTTGGCCGTGATCGTCAACGAGTTTGGCGAGGTCGGCATTGATGGTGATCTCATTGCCAGTTGTGGCTTCTGTCCCGAGGAGGAGTTGCCAGGACGCTTGGTGGAGCTGGCCAATGGCTGTTTGTGCTGCACGGTTCAAGACGAATTTCTGCCGACCATGCAGCTGCTGCTTGCCCGGGCCGACCAGCTCGATGGCATCGTGGTGGAGACGAGCGGATTGGCGTTGCCCGAACCCCTGGTCGAAGCTTTTGGTTGGCCCGAAATTCGCAGTCGTGTCCGCGTCAATGCGGTGGTGACGGTGGTGGATGGCGAAGCCCTGGCCGCCGGCCATGTCGTTGGGGATGCGGCGGCGGTGGAGGCCCAGCGGCAGGCCGATCCCAGCCTCGATCACCTCGATGCCCTTGAGGATCTGTTTGCGGACCAGCTGCAGGCCGCCGATTTGGTGTTGGTCAGCCGGGCCGACCGGCTGGATGGGCCGGCGTTGGCGGCTCTGCAAGGGCGGCTCGCCAGCCAGGTGCGTGCCGGTACCCCGGTCCTGCCGATGACCCGCGGTGAGGTGGACGCCTCGTTGGTGCTCTCGGCCCCAGTTAGCACCGACGTCCAGGCCCTCCCCCAGCTCCAACAAGATTTGGAAGATCACGATCACGATCACCATGACCATGACCATGACCATGACCATGACCATGACCATGACCATCATGACCACAGCCACGTAGCGATGGCTGCGGTGATTGTGCAGCGGCCAGGTCCCTACACCCGTCAGGAGCTCGAAGAGCGGCTGGCGGGTCTACTTGCCGACCAGCCGGTGCTGCGCCTCAAGGGCCGCTTGCTACAGGAGGGCAAATTGCTGCCCCTGCAAATACAAGCCGTGGGGCCCCGCCTTGAGTGTTGGTACGAGGGAGTTTGGCCAGAGGCGGCCGCCCCAGGGCTCGAACTGGTGGTGTTGGGGGCTGCCGCCCATGCCGCCAGGCTCGAGCAGGCTTTCGCAGCCCTCTAATCGCCTGGCAATATTCAGCAAACGCCCGCGCTCCGGTGCCCCACTTTCACGCCCGTGTCCAGGTGTCCCTGCGTCCGTCGGTGCTCGATCCGGCGGGGGAGGCCAC
>CANGZM010000139.1 GCA_947458155.1 Synechococcaceae cyanobacterium
CAGCCGGTGGCTTGCAGCTGGCTCCAGCCGCTGCCGTTGTAATACTCCACCGCACCACTCCCGAGCCCTACCAGCACCTGGGGCTGGCCACTGGCGAGCCAGTTCACCTCCATGCAGGTGACGGCAGACCCCCAGCCGGTGGCCTGCAGCTGGCTCCAGCCGCTGCCGTTGTAATACTCCACCGCACCACTTCCGAGCCCCACCAGCACCTGGGGCTGGCCACTGGCGAGCCAGTTCACCTGCATGCAGGTGACGGCAGACCCCCAGCCGGTGGCCTGCAGCTGGCTCCAGCCGCTGCCGTCGTAGTATTCAACAGCAGAATCACCTAGGCCCACAACGAGTTGGAGCAGCGCAAAGGGAGAGGTGATGGCCGAGAGATAGTTCAGTGATGTCTGGCACCCCACCAAGACCGGCGGGGAAACGTTGTTGTAGGTGTAGTTTGCCAAAAGATTATAGGCTTCGTATTGCTCACTGCTGCTGGCAAAGGCACTCATTTGGCTCACGAGCGCTGATTGCGCCTGCGGCGTCCATTGCCAACTATTGGCGGCATTTTGGGCTGTGCTATTTGGAGTAGAGAGAATGGAGCTAAGCACCATTTGCTGGCTGGTGATCGAAGGCTGCGCTTGCTGAACCCAATCGGCAAAGGTGCTCCAGCACTGCTGCGGGGTGTTGTTGGGATTGAGCATGTAATTCACCAGCAGCCCCAAGCCCGTGGATTGCTGAGGTGCCATCGAAGTCATATCGTCAACCGCTGCCGATTTCCAGACGCCAAGCAATTCCTGGGCCGAAATCATGCAAAACACAATCTCTAGATTATCAACCAGGGCTGGGAAACCCTTGTCCATGATCCAGCCGCCAAGCTGATTGAGCAGGGTGTTGACCCCGCCCTTGGGCACCTCAACGTCCGTGTCGGTGTCCGTATCGATATCGGTGTCGGTATCTGTATCGGTATCCGTGACATTGTCGGTATCGGTGACAACGTCTACGTCGCTATCAATATCAACGTCAATATCAACATCTACATCAATGATGGCAAATACATCTACGTCAATATCAACATCTACATCAATATCCACATCCGTGTCAACATCGGTGTCCACAACTGTGTCGGTATCCTCCACAATATCGGTATCTATGTCCGTGTCAACATCAACATCCACATCAACATCGACATTGATCGGATCGATGTCTTCGCCCAGCTCCGCGATCGGATCGGCGGTGGCAGCTTGGCTGGAAAGATTTTCATTGATCGAGGCTACCAGCTTGCCGAGGTTGCTGTAGAGGAAAGCCATGCCATTGGCTACACCCTCTAGTACAAATGCCGCCATGTTTAGCACCATCAGCAACTGCACGGTGCGAAACGACACGAAGGCCATGTCGTAGGCCGCCACCCACCAGGGGATGGTGGGATTGGCATAGGGCTGGGCGATCAGGCTGGTGCCATTCAACGTGCCGCTCAGACAGAGCACGATCTGATCAGGACTGCCCTCCCAGGACAAACTGCGCGGGATGCCAGCCAGCCATAATCCTTGGGTACTGCTGCCCCCGCTTGAACTCAACACCCCACCGCTGACGCTTAGGGGTGGCGTGAATGCGGATGCGCTGGAGGTTTTGGCAGGTGCATAGCTGGCGGCGCCATTGGCAATCGTAAGGGTGCCAACGCTGACGGTGGGCAGCACCAGATTGCTGGTGGAGGTGGTATCTGGCTCAAAGCAGAAGTAGGTGCCACTCCAGGGGAAGAGGGTGTTGTTGGCCCAGTAGGCCAGGGCTGCCATCTGCGGTTCCGTGCCGCCAGCCATGCCGTTGGCCGTACAAAAGGCGGCAACGTTGGTTTCCAGCTCAGCCGGGCTGGTGGAGGTATAGTAAATTTCGCTAAATTGCAGGGCCAGTGGTGAATAGGGCTGGGCCATGGTCTGCAGGTAAAAGCTCCAGCAGGTCTGGGCTATGGCTAGATCTGCCTGGGTGACTGTGGTGGCCGCTTTCTTGCTGAGGGGGGGCACCCAGACCAGCACAGGAAATTCGTTGTCTTGTTGCGCCAGTACGAGCCGGCTGCTGGAAGTTGATGGTGTAAAAGTGCCACTGCCATTGGCGGGAATGACGGCAATCTGGGTGTAGGTCGGCGCATAGTCAGCCGATTCCGTGCTGGGCGGTGAGCTGGGGGGGTTGGCACTGAAGGTGTAGTACACAATCAGCGGGGTGGCCAGCTGGTTGGTTACCGTGAGAAGGTTGCTACTGCTCGATGAACTAGAACTGGTCGAACTTCCTGAAGCTGTCATCACAAGGGGGCTGCAATGGTATTGAGGGGAAAGCCCCACTCCCTTAGAGGTGGGGCTGCAGATTGACCTTTAGCGGCTTATTCGAGATCAGCTAAATCACCAAGGTCACCATCCCCATCTCCATCCCCATCTCCATCACCATCACCATCACTATCTTCATCTTCCTTTTCCTGCTCATCCGATTCGTCAGCCTCTTCTTCTGACACCGTATCTTGTTGTTTAACAACATTGGCTGATGCTGCATCGCCTAAGGAGACATTCTCGTCTGCGATTGCTGTTTGATTGTCAGCAATACTAGTCTGAATATTTTCCAGAGTTTCGCTAGCTTCACTTGATTCAGGATCAACCTCTTCTAGTTGATCCCTATCGGATTCTATTGTGGAGTTTTCAGCTTCGGTTGCCGGGTCGTTTTCTAATTCTTGCTGACTATGCACTTCACCGGCTTGTTGTGAGAGCTCTGCCTCCTCAATTGCCTCGTCATTTGCGTTAATGACAGTTTCTTCACTGATTTCACCTCCCTCAACCGCCTCATCCTCTTCGTTTTCGGCGTTCTTGACCGATGGCTCGTCACTGGCTTGTGCCTCGCTCAGGCTATCGCCTGTCTTTACCTCTTCATCAATGCCGGCGTCTTCCGCTTTCTCCTGAGCATCGTCCCTGAGCTCAGCTTCCTTGTCAGCGATCTCCTCTGAAGATGGATCCTCCCCACTCGCGCATTTTTCTTTGATATAATCAAGGGTATCTCTCATGCAATCTATTCCAAATTTGAGCACCATGAGCAGCTGAAAAGCTTTAAACGCGTTAGAATTCATAGCACTATCAAAGGCTTTTCCTTCCTTGGCTGAAAATGTCCTGCTCAAATCGATTGGCGAGCCTATTACATTGGTACCGTTGATCAACCCAACTAACGCTTGAATGGGTATGCCCGTATCGTCTGAATTACCAGTCATTTGGGCCATGTCCACAAAGGTGCATTGCAGGCAGATGGCGGTGAATCCATCGCTATTGGCGTTAACCAACTGTTCATCCACGAAGTTGAGGCTAACGGCCTTACTGCCTGTTGGATTCCAGTTGATTGCGTACCCCGCATTGGCATCGGAAACTGCAGCCAGCGTTGGTCCTGATTGGGTGAATACCACTGTGCCCAAGGATTTATATTGCTCATTAACTTTCACACTTGTGCTGCCAGTGGTACTGCTGCTATCACTGGTATCTGGAGTGACAGTGTAAAAGTTGTATGTATAAGTGGGCTGAAAATTTGCCCAGGCGTAGGCGTAGGCCGAGAGGTAGCTGCAGACCGCGCTATAAATCTGGAAATTTACATTCTGGTAATTGGTTGTCTGTGCAAAGAACAGATCGACATTTGTAGCTTCAGCTGTTCCAGCACTACAATCTGCGTTCAACGCAGCCGTAAACTGCTGGGCCTGAGAGGATGAAGGATAAGCCATTATGTTCTGCTGAAATACATAGGCATTGGCAGCAGAACTTGAGTTGCATGGTGCTAGCGGCAATACCGGTATGGCCGGAAATCCAAACATTCCCTTATCTTCAGCAACGGTAGCAACCGGAAAGTAATTATTAGATTGGGAAAGAAGAAGGGTGTAGCTTTGATTAACCAGAGTGTCGTTTTCAGGTTCAAGATAGGGCAATAAATCAAGGGTTCCAGTTTCGCCTAGCGGTAGAACATTCGACATTGTATTAATCTCTTTTTGGCTGGTAGTGCCCTCAGAGATGAAGCTGAGTAGAATCAAATTGCTCTGGAGATAACAGACTGTAGTTGCGTTGGTGGTGTTATAGCCGCTTATGACCACGATGCCTCCGTCCCATCCCGTTTGGGCTGGCGTATTTGGGTTGGTGGGCAGAATCAGATTGTTGTTGACGGAGCAGGTGTTTTGTGGCGTGGTGCTGCCATTCAAGGGCGACACGGCCCACTGGGCACTGCCGCATGCAATCGCCGAGCCCCAACCCGCGCCCTGTAGTTCACTCCAGCTCGAGCCGTCAAAAGACTGAACGGAACTATCGGCCAGGCCAACAATGATCTGGGGGTTCTCAAGGCCGAGCCAACTCACCTGCAGGTAGCCCGCGGAGCTGCCCCAGCCGCTGCCTTGCAACTGGCTCCAGCTGCTGCCGTTGTAATACTGCACCGAGCCATCACTCAGAGCCACCACCACCTGGGGAGCGCCACTAGCCGGCCAGTTCACCTCCATGCCAGTCACAGAGGAGCCCCAGCCCGTGCCTTGCAGCTGGCTCCAGCCATTGCCGTTGTAATACTCCACCGCGCCGCTGTTCAGACCCACCACCACCTGCGGATCGGCTGATGTCCACTGCACCGCCAGCTGGCCGGCATTGGAACCCCAGCCCGTGGCCTGCAATTGGTTCCAGGAGCTGCCGTTGTAGTACTGCACCGAACCGTTGCCCAAACCCACGACGACCTCAGGCGTGCCGGAACCGTTCCAATTCACCGCCATCGAACCTACGGAGTTCTTCCAGCCTGTGCCTTGCAACTGGCTCCAGCTGCTGCCGTTGTAGTACTGCACGGAGCTGTTGCCCAGCCCCACCACCACCTGGGGATTGCCACTGGCCGGCCAATTTACCTCCATGCAATTGACAGAGTTGTCCCAGCCCGTGCCCTGCAGCTGGCTCCAGCCACTGCCGTTGTAATACTCCACCGCACCACTGCTGAGCCCTACCACCACCAACGGATTGGCGGATGTCCACTGCACCGCCAGCTGGCTGGCACTGGAATCCCAGCCCGTGCCCTGCAGCTGGCCCCAGGAGCTGCCGTTGTAATACTGCACGGAACTGTTCCCGAGCCCGACGACGATCTGCGGCGTGCCGTACTCGCTGAAAGTCACCGCCATCGACTTCACAGAGCTGGACCAACTCGTGTCTTGTAATTGACTCCAACCGCTGCCGTTGTAGTACTCCACGGCAGCATCGCCGAGTCCCACGACGATCTGAAGCTGCGGTGAAGTTGGACTGGTGGTGCTGGTGACTGATGCTGAAGATTGAGTCATGACTGCAATGATAAAATGGTGAGGAAAATCGATCTGGATGAGGCCCCATGCAATGCAGGGAGCCATATGTGACCGCCGTCAGGGGGGACGACAGTCAGAATGGAGTTGATGCAAGAGCTTGATTGCTGTTGTGTGGCTGATTTGAATCAGCGCTGCGTCACTAGATACCAGCCGCCGCTTCCTTGGGGCCGCCAACGCGGCTCCCAGTTGGCGTAGGAATAATGCTGGCGGGCACCGTTGTGGTTTTGGGGATAGCCGCCATTTACCAAATCACAGCTGCCGTAGGGATCGTTCATGATCACGCCGCTGGCGTCGTAGCCGATCACCACGGTCCAGTGGCCCCCGCCGCTCGGCGCCGTTGGCGGGCCGTTGATCAGCCAGCCCACCGCCACCGGGCGGCCGGCATCGATTTCGCTTTTGATCGTCTGCAAAGTGCCATCGGTGCGGAACTCCGCCTTCAGGCCCAGGTGCCGCAGTGCCGCAAGCTGGGCCTCAGAGGTGGTGGAATCGCCGTATTGTTGGCGTAGGGCGTTGTAATCATCTTCGTTGGGTTCCTTGCCCCAGTAGGCGGCAAGCATGGCCGAACTAGCTGAGAAGCAATCGCGCCATCCCTGGCCATCGTCCATGGCTAATTGGTCGAACCAGGGCACGTTGAGGGGATTGGGATGGAGTGCAGCTCTAAGCCCACCGCCAGTCATGAGTGGGCCTGGTGGTGTACGGATGGGTTGGCCGGCGCTGGCGGGCCGGGCCGTTGCGCTAGCCAAGCTGGCCATCCCCTGCTGCCACAGATCGGCCTCCGCCTGACGGCGTCTTAGGAGGCCCGCCTGCACCGAACTGCCCGGATCGCAATACAGCAGGAGGGCTTCCGGTACGGCAGCCCAGTCCTTCTCTCTGAGACGGCGGCTGATCGTATCGAAGCCGGTACCGCCATAGAAATCCTCAC
>CANGZM010000140.1 GCA_947458155.1 Synechococcaceae cyanobacterium
ATCTGCGGCGGCAGGCAGGCAGGCCTCAGAACCCCCCAGACTCCCGGCTGGCCCCTGGGCCAAGACAAGCAATTGCAGTGGGGGCAACGACATCAAGGCCGCCATGGGTTGGGGGGAGGCTGGTGCCAGGTACGCTTCTAACATCGAAACGCTGCGACCTGCCCACTGCCTTGTGACGACATTCGCGACTGCTGAAAGGCTGGAGTCGGGCGGTTACCAGTCCCAAGGGCCGGCCGACAGCCGAAGATTGCGCCTCTTCAGTGGCACCTCCAATCCCGAACTGGCTCAAGAAATCGGTTACTACCTAGGTGTGGCAGATGGTCCTCGCGTGATCAAGCGCTTCGCGGATGGCGAACTTTATATTCAAATTCAGGAATCGATCCGGGGCTGCGATGTGTTTCTTATCCAGCCCACCTGCGCCCCAGTCAACGATCACCTGATGGAATTGGTGATTATGGTCGACGCCTGTCGCCGCGCCTCAGCCCGTCAAATCACTGCGGTGATTCCTTACTATGGTTATGCTCGGGCCGACCGCAAGACGGCTGGTCGCGAATCGATCACGGCCAAGCTAGTTGCCAATTTACTGGTGACTTCCGGCGTTGATCGGGTGCTGGCCATGGATCTCCATTCCTCACAGATTCAAGGCTATTTCGACATTCCCTGCGATCACATCTATGGTTCGCCTGTGTTGGTCGACTACCTCGGTACCAGGGATCTCGGCGAGGTGGTAGTCGTTTCTCCTGATGTCGGCGGCGTAGCCCGCGCCCGGGCTTTCGCCAAGCAGATGAATGACGCCCCCTTAGCGATCATCGACAAGCGCCGCTCGGGTCATAATGTTGCCGAAAGTCTAACTGTCATTGGTGATGTGCATGGTAAAACAGCCATCCTCATTGACGACATGATTGACACCGGCGGCACCATCTGCCAGGGAGCAAAGCTATTGCGGCAGCGGGGGGCGGCCCGGGTCCTGGCCTGCGCCACCCATGCGGTCTTCTCGCCTCCGGCGGTGGAGCGCCTTTCTACCCCTGGGCTGTTTGAAGAGGTAGTCGTCACCAACAGCATTCCCATCACCCCTCAGCGACGCTTCCCCCAGCTCCAAGTGCTCTCGGTGGCCAATATGCTGGGGGAAGCCATCTGGCGCATTCACCAAGAAAGCTCGGTGAGCTCCATGTTCCGCTGATTCCTGTGGCCGCCATGCATCGCCTCGGCCCTGCCGGAGCTCCGAACGCCAATCCGGCGCCGCCCCTGGCTCGTCGCGCATACCTCAAACGTCTGCTGCCAGTCAGCCTCACCCTGCTGGTCACTTCCCTCTTACCCATGGTCGCCATACCGGCGGCCGGCCTGGCCAAAGACGGTGTCAGCACCTTGCCCCAGCCCCGGGGACGGCGGATAGGCGTATGGATGACCAACAGCCCCAGTCCCCTTTATTACGATTCCAAGCGGATTGATGCAGCGGTGGCCGAACTGGCTGCCACTGGTTTCAACACCATCTACCCAAACGTCTGGAGTCGCGGCGCCACGTTTCACCGCAGCCGTTATGCGCCTCTGGAACCCACCCTGGCGGCGGTTAATCCCAACCTGGATCCAATTTGTCGCATCACCAAGGCAGCCCAACGCCATGGCATGCAGGTGTTGCCCTGGTTCGAATATGGCCTGATGGAACCAGGGGATGCTGAGGTGGTGCGTCTCAATCCAGACTGGGTGCTGCGCCGTGCCGATGGCAGCGCCCTTTATGCCATGCATGGAGCCGACCTGCGCACCTCCCCTCTCAAGGACCTGCGGGTCTGGCTCAACCCGGCCCATCCCGGAGTGAGGCAGCGCTTCATCGGCCTAATAATGGAGATCGTACAGCGCTGTGGCGTGGATGGCATCCAGTTGGATGATCACTTCGCCTGGCCTGTGGATCTCGGCTACGACAATTACACCCGCATGCTGTATCGGCAGACCACGGGCCGCGAACCGCCAGCCAACCCCAAAGATCGCTATTGGATGCGCTGGCGCCGCTATCACCTCACCAGCCTGATGCGCGAGTTGCGTATTCGCCTGCAACAGACTTCCACGAGCAAACGGCTGTTGGTCAGCCTCTCGCCCGGGCCCTACCGATCGGCTTTCAATGAATGGCTCCAGGACTGGGAGTTATGGGCCATGGGTGGCCTAGTTGATGATTTAGTGGTGCAGAACTACGCATTCTCCATGGAAGGTTTTACTAACGATCTCAACCAAGCCGCCCTGATCAAGGCCCGTAGCTGGGGGGTGCCCGTCGAAATCGGCGTCCTGGCGGGCCTCGGAGCGCGCACTACGGACATGGACACCATCGCCGAAAAAGTGCAATTGGCCGCCAGCAGGGGCCATGGCGTGATTTATTTCTTTTGGGAGGGCCTGTGGGGCAAGTACGCCGGATCGGAGGGAGCAGCGTTTCGTCAGAGCCAGTTCAACTCCCTGCATCGCGCTGCCTTCGGCACGACCAACAGCTGGCCCGAGGGGAATTGGCCCTCGACCTTGGAGCCCCGACGACTGCCGCCATCGCCTCCACCGGCGGTGGGCCTAGGCCGGGCCCTGCCCCCCCCCCCGCCTCCCCCCTTACCGGCAGAGTAGGGGGCCTTCGCAGGCAACCTGCTGGTTAGGTCAAATCGCGCTTGAGCACCGCGTAGAGATAATCAGGTGATTTGTAGCGACTGGGCAAACACAGATGCAATTTCTCCAGGCGACTCCAACAAACCGTGCGGATGATCTCTTCACGGCTGCGGCCCTCCTTGAGCAGCAAGCGCATGGCTTTGCAATAAAGAGAATACTTGGCTTCGAGTTCGCCGATGGTGGGCGATGTAGCTGAGGCAGCCGATCCGGATCCCTGCATGAAAAGGGGCGCCCAGCTCACATTTTTGGGGCGCAGAACCAGCCTAGGGTCCGCCTGGGAGCGCCCCGGTTGGCTGGGCGCGTCGATGGGCCAGCAGGCTGGCTTGGGCGTCGTCCAGCCTGCCGGCACTGTGCAGGATTCGGGTGATGCGCTCGATGTCCAGCACCGCATGCAGCCGATAGCCCCCCTGCTCCAACCGCTGGCGGGCGCGGCGATCGCTGGCGCCGCCATGGTCGATGAAAACCACCACATCCTGGACCTGAAGACCAGAACTCTCGAGCTTGGCGATCCCCTCCAGCACACTGCCGCCCGTAATCAACACATCGTCCACCACCACCACCAGATCACCCTCTTCAAAATCACCCTCAATCAGCCGGCGCGCACCATGGGCCTTGACCTCCTTGCGGGGGTAGATGAGCGGTTTGTGGAGCAAGAGGGAAAGGCCGGTGGCGGTGGGTAAGGAGCCGTAAGGAATCCCGGCAATGCGATCGAAAGCCAGTTCGGCCATGGCCAGGGAATAGGCATGGAGAACACGATGAAAAAGATTTGGATCGGAAATGATCTGGCGCAGATCGATATAATAATTAAAGACATCGCCCGATGCTTGAACATACTCTCCAAACAGCAGGCAACCGATATCGAACAAATCGACGATCAGCTCGGCGTGGGGTTCGGTGAAGACCTCCTGCCCCTTGGAATCCTCGCGACTTTCGGTGACCTTTCGCCCCTGGCCATTGGAGCTGGTGGGTTGGGGAAGCCATAGCTGGCAGGAATCCTGCCGGCTTTGGGAGCGCCGCTGCAGCCATTGCTCCCGCTGTTCACCGATGCGGCACTTGAGGGCGGCGGCCCTGGCAGCGATGTCCGACTCCACCAGGAGGTTCTGGGGGAGGGGCAGCAGCAAACCATCGGCGCTGTCGCTGAGACCGGCCTCCAGCAGGGCGACAAGGCGATCTTCTTCCGCCCAGAGACTCCTGAGGATCAAGAACCGTTCCGGGGCCTCCCGCCTCACCCTGGCCAGGATCTCCGGATCGCTAGTGCCGACTTCAAGCAGCAGTTGTTCGGGGGTTCCCCACAACTGACATTCCCGCACCACCCGCAGATAAAGGGGATCCTGCTCATTGGGATGGTGCTGAATGCGCCAAGCCGCCGGATTGGAACTGTGGCAGGTGACCACAACCGCACGCTGGGGATAGAGAAGGAACGGGGCGGCGATGTCCTGTCCCGCCAGCGGGGACAGGGTCACCGCATCGGCCCCCAGGTCCCGGAACAGGTAGCTGGCCAGGGCCGAGGAACTGTTGAGATCGCCATGTTTGGCGTCCACGATCAGGGGAATTCCCGGAGGCACCAGCTCGCGCACCTCCCGCAACAGCTCAAGTCCCACCGGGCCCAGGGCCTGATAAAAGCCGAGGCTGGGTTTGTAGGCGCAGACATGGTCGGCGGTGGCTTCAATCACCGCTTTGATCCAATGCCTGGCCAGGGAGAGAAACGAGCGACCGCCCATGCCGCGCCCCTGGGCCCAGGTGTTCAACATCTCCGGATTGGGATCCAATCCTGTCACCAACAAGGTCTGGTGACGGGAGATGGCCTCAGTGAGTTGGACGAAGAAACCCATCGCCAATGGTTGCACCTAAGTAGAGGAGACCCCTTGGAAGGTTATTCAAGGAATTTGAAACAAATTGTGGCCCTGCTGAGTAACGATGTAACAGCTCTTATTCGATGCTAGGACTTTGGCAAAGCTCAGAGGGCCGTGATCTCCGCATAGATCGGCAGCCATGTCGCTGCTTGCAAACACTGTAGGGCCTCCGCCTCAGTAGTCGCCCTGCGGGCCAGGCCCTCCGCCACCGCCGCCAAGGCCACAGCCCGGGCCACGGAGGTGGACACCTGCTGCACTTGATCAAGGGCCACCATCAAAGCAGCGTCAGGATCATGGGCGGCAGGGATTGCATTGGCCAACGCCCCAATACAGGCATCAATCATGGCCTCACTTACCTGGCTTGCTCCCACGGCAACCGCCGCAAAGCCCAGGCCCGGAAACACAAAGCAGTTGTTGCACTGCCCGATCTCCCGCAGACGCCCGCCCACTTCGACCGCTGTAAACGGACTTCCAGTGGCGACCAAGGCGCGACCACCGCTCCAGCGCAACAGGTTTTCCGGTGTCACTTCCGCCAGGGGAGTGGGGTTGGAGAGGGGCAGCACAATGGGGCGCTGACAGCCCCGGCAAAGGGCTTCAATCACAGCCTGATCAAAGGCACCGGCGCAGGTGGAGGTACCGATCAACACTGTCGGAGCCAGGCGCTCCACCACGGTCTGGAGGCCGATCTGCCCCTGGGCATCATGGGGCCAGTCGGCCAACTGCTCAGGTCGCTTGCTGTAAGGCTGAACCGCCCCATGGACCCCCTCCAGGCCGGCGTGAACCAGACCCTGACGATCGATCATCCAGAGACGGTCGGCGGCCTGCTGGGCGTCCAGACCCCTGGCCTGCAGCAACCGCATCAGCCGCTCGGCGATGCCGCAGCCCGCGCTGCCGGCCCCGAAGATGACAATGCGTTGGTCCTCCAGAACCTGGCCCAAACCCCTCAAGCCGGCCAGAATGGCGGCGGCAGCCACACCGCTGGTGCCCTGAATGTCGTCATTGAAGCTGGGCAGCCGCTCCCGGTAAGTATCCAGAACCCGACGGGCATTGCCGGCGCCAAAGTCCTCCCAATGCACCAAGGCACCAGGACACACCTCCCGCACAGCCTGGATGAAGGCCTCCATGAAGGCGTCGTAGGCGGCACCCTCCAGCCGTGGCTGGCGCAGCCCCGGATAGGTCGGATCGTCCAGCAGGTCGGGATTGTTGGTGCCCACATCAAGCATCACGGGCAGGGCCCGGCGGGGATCAAGACCGGCACAGAGGGTGTAGACGGCCAACTTGCCCTGGCAGATGTGGATCCCCCCAATGCCCTGGTCGCCGATGCCCAAGATGCCCTGAGCATCGGTCACCAGCAGCAGGTCGGGGCGGTTGTCCCCTGGTTGCCCCCCCATCGGTGTACAGGCCTGGCGCAGCATGGTCGCCAAGCGATCCTGTTGATCGGCCGTGAGATACACCCCCAAGGAAGGACTGCGGTAGGACTGGCTGAAGCCCTGAATGGCCTGTCCCACGGTTGGGGTATAAACAATCGGCATTACTGCCTCGATGTGGTCGGCCAGAAAGCGGTGGAACAGGATGAGATTGCGCTCCCTTAATGTCTGCATA
>CANGZM010000141.1 GCA_947458155.1 Synechococcaceae cyanobacterium
TGGATTGGTGTTTATGCGATGGCCGTGCCGGTGTGGTTGTGGTGGCCTGCGGCCAGCCACGGTCTATCCGGGGTGATCTACGGGTTGTTTGGCTATTTGCTGGTGATTGGTTGGCTGGAGAAGCGGTTCATCTCGATCATGCTTTCCCTACTGGCCGTGGTGGCTTTTGGGGGGATGTTGCCTGCCCTGGTGCCGTTTTTGAGTCCGGCCGGGGTGAGCTGGATCGGCCACGCTTCTGGTTTTGTCGGCGGCATGCTGGCGGCTTTCTTGATGCAACGTGAAGCCTCTCCCCGGCTCTGAAGCCATGGCCCGGGCAGGGGCACCAAGGATTGGGATTCAGCACCACCTGGCCCGGGGGTCAGTTTGCTTCTGGTTGTTGGTGATGCAGGTGTGGGGTATGGCGCCGGTGTCGGCCCAATCCCTCACTGCCCTGATCCAGGTGCAAGGCCAACCTTTGGCCGGCGGCAGGGTCAGCGGTAGCGCCGTGGTGCCCCTTGAGAGGGCCAAGGGCGGAGACACACCGGTGTTGACATTCACCACGGATCGAGGCCCCGTGCGCCTGCTGCTGGATACCGGCGCCACGTCCTCGATGGTGCGTCCCGAATTAGCAGCCCGGCTGGGCCTGCGGCCCATCCCCCTGGCGCCGGGGGCCTTTCGCCTGGCGGGGGGGGGAGCCGATTGCCAATCCCTGCGGCCCCAGCGCCTGCCCTTGCCGCCGCTGCGGATGGGGGGCCTGAGTTTGGTTGGGATGGAGGCCTTGATGTTGCCCGTGGCGGCCCTGCCAGCGGGGGTGGATGGGGTGCTGGGGGTGCCGAGCCTGCGGCTCCTGCCAGTGGCCGTGGAACCCCTGGCCCAACGGCTCAGCCTGGGCCCTGGGGCCCTGCGGCCCCAGGGCCCAGGGCCCCAGCCGCGACAAACCCTGCCCCTGCGCTGGCATCGGGGGGTGCCGCTGGTGAGCCTGATCACCGTGGCCGGTCGGGTTGAAGCCCTGGCGGATACCGGTGCCGAGGGGCTTTTCCTGAGTCCAGCCCTGGCGGCCCGCCTCCACCCCCTCAATCAAGCTGAATCTCTGGTGATGGTTGGGTTTTGCGGCACCCAGACGGTGCGGCGCCAGACCTTTGCCGGCGTGGCGTTCGCCCTTGAGCCACAGGCCCTGGAGCCAGCGGCCCTGGAGCAGCCCAGGGAGGGGATCATCACGGAGAACCCGATTTTCAGCCAGCTGGGCGTGGAGGCGATTGTGGGCCAAGAGTTGCTGCGGCAGCGCGCCCAGCTCTGGCGCCTAGACCTCCAGGAACCGCGGCTGGAATTGTGGTGATGGCGCTAAGCGCCACGGGGGGGCAGAAAAGGGCTGCAGGGTGAATAGGGTTGTCTGGCATGGACTTCACGCCCTACCTCACCACTCTTGAAGGAGGCTGCCTAGAGGGAGCCCTGCTTTCGGTGGCGGTCAAAGGTCGGGTGGCGATTGCCATGAAAGGGCGCTTTCTATTGCGGGCTCTCTGCGAGAGCGTTCAGGACCGCAGCCGTATTGGCTGCGCCGTCACCCAGGAGGAGATATGTCTTGGCTATCTGGCTGAGGCCGGCCAGGAACCATGGGAGCTGTTGATTTGCACCGACCACCTGGAAGGTGGCAGCGGCTTTGAGCTGGCGCGTAAAGGCAAGGCCCTTTGGCCCGATCTCAAGGTGGTTGTGCTGGCCCTTGGCGACGTGATTCCTGCCGAGTACGCCGATGCCCCCTGGTTGGAAGCGGTGGTGGCTGAAGCCGATGTGGTGGCGGACCAGCGCCCCCTGCAGGCCGCCCTGCTGGCTGTAATGGGCCACCACTCCTACCGCAGCCCCTCCCTGCGGGGTGGGGTCCTGCCCTATCTCAGCTGTCCGCGCCTGACGCCCAGGGAGTATCAGGTGCTCGATTGTCTGGCCAGCGGCCTGAGCGATCGGGAAATCGCCCGGCAACTGATGGTCAGTGAAGCCACCGCCCGCACCTATACCAAGCGCCTGCTCCAGACCCTGGGGGTCAACAACCGCCTCCAGGCCGTCCTGAAGGGCATGCGCTGCGGCATGGTCCAGATCTAATCACGGGCCGTTCGCCACGAACAGAGGACACAGCAACCCCCAGGCACAGTGAAAAGGCGCCTGGGCCCTTGGTTTGAGCCTTTCAACTCCCGGGGCCGCCGGCCAGGCTGCCCAGCCTTCACCCCTGCTGCCGACGGCGGTGCTGCAAGGGCTCAACCAACGGCGCGATGGACCGGGCTGGCGTCAGCTGCTGCTGCATGGGCTTGTGTTGCTGGTGGGTGGTGCCCTGTGGGCCTTGCCGCCCCTGACTCTTAACGGTCTGGAGCCAGTCCTGGCCTGGGGCCTGAAGCTGCTGGGGTTGATGCTTTTGGGTTGGGGCCTGGCCTTCGCCTTCTGCGCCATGCACGAATGCGGCCATCGCACCGCGTTCGCCGGCCGCCGCATCAACGACACGGTGGCCTGGTGGGCCGGGGTGCTGAGTTTTTACAACGCCGATTTTTATCGGCGCTATCACCAATGGCACCATCGCTACACCAACATCCCCGGACTTGATCCCGAGTTGGAGGAGGCACCACCAACCACCCGGCTGGGATATCTCTTCGAGCTGAGCGGCCTGCCCTGGTGGATCGGCAAGCTGCGCTCCCACTGGCGTGGCCTGCGGGGCGATTTCAGCGACGCGCCTTACATCCCGGCCGATGCGGCCCCGGCGGTGCAGGCATCGATCCAACGTCAGTTGGCCGTCTATCTAATGCTGTTGCTGGTCAGTCTGGTTACGGGTGATGCCAGCTTGTGGCGCTTTTGGTTGCTGCCCCTGGCGCTTGGCCAACCGCTGCTGCGTTTTGTGTTGCTGGCCGAGCACGGCGGCTGCCCCTGCGTACCCGATGGCGAACGCAACACCCGCACCACCTTGACCCTGGCTCCCTTGCGTTGCTTGATGTGGAACATGCCGTTCCACGCCGAACACCACCTGCTGCCTGCCGTTCCCTTCCATGCCCTGGCGGCAGCCCACCAGCACCTAGCCCCCCGACTCGCCTATCTGCAGCCGGGTTATGGCGCTTTGCATGCCTCATTTTTGCGGCAGCCCGACCAGCTCTGCCTCAGCACGGAAGCTTGAGGTGTGGCTGTGGCTTGCTGTGACGAGCAAAAGTTTGAGCTGGGCGATTTCGAACTGGCCGACGGCCCCGTACTGCCCCAAGCCCAGCTTTGTTATCGCACCATGGGCAGCCTGCGGCCCGATCGCAGCAATCTGGTGCTGGTGCCCACCCCCTATGGCGCCTGGGCCGACGATCAAACCTGGCTGATGGGAACCATTTTCGACCCGGCCCGCTGGTGTCTGGTGGTGGTGGGCCAATTTGGCAACGGCCAATCCAGCAGCCCCAGCAACACCAAAGGGGGCCTTCCCTACGGCGGCTGGCCCACCGGTCACGTCGACAACGTGCATGCCCAGCGCCGTCTGTTGGAAGAGGTATTTGCGGTGGAGTCTCCGGCCCTGATCTATGGCTGGTCGATGGGGGCCCAGCAGGCCTATCACTGGGGCGTCATTGAACCGGAGCGCAGCCGGCGCCTCTGCTGCATCTGCGGCACCGCCCGCACCACAGCCCACAACCGCTTGTTTTTGCTCAGCCTGCGCTCGGCCTTGACCACCGATCCCGCCTGGAACGGCGAACGGTTTGTGGCTGCGCCCGAGAGGGGTCTGCACAGCTTTGCCCTCATCTATGCCAGCTGGGCGGCCAGCCAAGCCTTTTACCGACAGGGCGGCCATCGTCGCCTCGGTTACGCCACTGTCGACGAATACGTGGAGCGCAGTTGGTTACCCGCCTACCGCCGCCACGATCCCCACGATCTGCTGGCCATGCTCGATGTCTGGTTGGCCTGTGACGTAGCCAGGGCTGCCGGCCTGGCCAGCGGGGATGAACAGGCGGATCTGGCCGGGGCCCTGGGGCGCGTGAAGGCGCGCACAACCGTGGTGGCCTGCGGGCAGGATCTGTATTTTCCGCCCGAGGATTGCGCCGCTGAGGCGGCCTTGATCCCTGGAGCCCGCTTTGAAACATTGGCGTCGCCCCTGGGCCATCGGGCCGGCAATCCCAGGGACTCCCTGCCGGAACAAGCCCGCCTGCGCCAGATCGTCGAACAGCTCTGCCAGGACTGAGACTTCCACCTCACCTGCTTCACGCCTACGACAACAACTCCCTGATCTCGTCCCCATGCACGATCTGGTCCGCTTCGCCGCCGCCCATGGCATCCGCCATTTCTTGTTTTCGTTTTGCGATTTGTTCGGGGTGCAGCGGGCCAAGCTCGTGCCCGCTGCTGCTGCCGCCGAGCTGGCCGAAAGTGGGGCGGGATTCGCCGGTTTCGCCGCCTGGCTGGCGATGACGCCGGCCGACCCGGATGTGCTGGCAATCCCCGATCCCGCCAGCTTGATGGTGCTGCCCTGGCAGCCCCAGGTGGCCTGGGTGGCCACCAACTTGGAGGTGGGGGGAGTGGCCCTGGAGCAATCGCCTCGGTTGGTGTTGCAACGCCAGTTGCAACGGGCCGAAGCCTTGGGACTGCAGTTGCGCACCGGGGTTGAACCGGAGTTCTTTCTGCTCGAAGACGGGGCCGATGCCATCGCCGATGGCCGCGACCGGCAGAGCAAACCCTGCTACGACCAGCTGGCCCTGATGCGCCATTACCCGCTGATCGCCGAATTGTTGGATGGCATGGAGCAGCTGGGCTGGGGCCCCTATCAAGCAGACCATGAAGATGCCAACGGCCAGTTCGAAATCAACTGGACCTTTGCAGGTGCCCTGTTGACAGCCGATCGCCATGCCTTTTTTCGGGTGATGGTGGCGGCGATCGCCGAACGCCATGGCCTGCGAGCCAGCTTCAGGCCCAAACCCCTGGCGGAACTGACGGGCAACGGTGCCCATCTGCACGCCTCTCTTTGGGATCCCCAAGGCCACAATCTCTTCCCCGATCCCCAGGGACCTTCGGGATTGTCGCCCCTGGCCCACCATTTCCTTGGCGGCCTGCTGGAGCACGCCCCGGCCCTCTGTGCCCTCACCAATCCCATCGCCAACAGCTATGAGCGGTTGGCGCGAACGACACCCGCCTCCGGCGCCAGCTGGTCGCCGGGTTGGATCAGCTATGGCGGCAACAACCGCACCCACATGGTGCGCTTACCGGACAGCCAACGGCTCGAACTGCGGCTGCCGGATGGGGCCGCCAACCCCTATTTGCTGCAGGCTGCTGTGCTGGCGGCGGGACTCGATGGCATCGAGCGCCAACTGGATCCGGGTCCGCGCAGTGAGCTCAACACCGCAGCCGAACCCCCTGCGGGCAGCGATTGGCGGGCCCTGCCCAGCAGCCTGGGGGAGGCCATGGCCGCCTTTGCAGCCGATAGCCGCCTCAGGGCAGCCCTGGGGGAACCGTTCTGCCAGGCATACCTGGCCCTGGCCCCCCGCCGCGACCAGGAGGTGGTGCCATGAGGCCTGGGCTGGCCCCGCTGGGGCTGGCCAGCTTTCGGTTCTCCTCCCAAAAGGTGAGGTCTGCCGAACTGGGTGGTGGCGGCCGTACCGATCAGATCGGTCCCTACGGCAACTGATCGTAGTGATTGGGGCGAAAGTGTCTTCACCGGGGAGACGACCCCGCACCGAATCGCTCCCGGACGGAGCTCCAGCCACCCCCCAAGCCACCATGTTGACCCTTCGCACCCCCTCTCCCTTTGACCTGTTCGAGCGGCTCGAACAGCAACTGCACAACGCCGAGCGGGTACCCGCCGCAGAGGTGCATGAAACTGACAACGCCTACGAAGTGGTTCTTGAACTCCCCGGAGTTGACAAAGATGCCATCGACGTCAAGGCCACCGATCGCACCCTGTTGATCAGTGCGGAGCGCCGCAACCCCCAGCAAAACCCGTTGCCCCAGGCCAGCGAGCCGGATTCCAGCGAGGCAGCCCCTAGCCCCGAAGCTCCGGCCAAGGTCGGCCGCGGACCGCTGCTGAGTGAATTCCGCTACGGCACCTGGAGCCGCAGCTTCCGTTTCCCCAGCGGTATCGACCGGGAGAACCTCAGCGCCCATTACCA
>CANGZM010000142.1 GCA_947458155.1 Synechococcaceae cyanobacterium
ATGGCCTTTGTTGTGCCAGCGTCCGGAGGTGTACATGCCGCCGATGCCATCAAGCGCTGTATCCACGTAGGGCTTACGGCAGATCCGCCAAAGGCGCATCAGCTAAAGATCCCGTAGTTGAGACGCAGCAAGACTTCTTCGACCTGACGGGTGCCGATATCGGTGTCTAAAAGATCGAGAGGCAGCTCGCAGCCCAATGCACGGTTTGGTGTCTTCAGCCATAGGCGAGCCTTGTCGATAGAGCCAAGCACCTCGACGGCCTGAGAGAGCGTGCTTGCCACCCGATAGAGCCGATCAGACTCCTGGGGGTTGAGGTGTCGCGCTTCCTTCCTACGGGCGACGGTTCGAGGAGGGATCCCGAAAACCGCTGTGAAGCGCTGCGGAGAAATTTCGAGTTGCTTTGTCAGTGCCTCAAACGCGGAGAAAGGCAGACCGCTGCGGACGGCATCGCGAAGCTCTGCCGGGCTGGTTGTTCGCAGCCGCAAGATTGAGGCCGGTCCTCCATGGTCAGGACTGGAGGAGAGAATTTCTGGCGGGGCCTGACTTGCCATATGGCAATACTAGCACTGCCATCTAGGTTTTTAGTTCTCGAATGGGACGATGCCGGGTGCCAGCTGACGCCGACAGCGCCACCCTCGAACAGCTGGCCCTCGCCAGCGACATCGCCCAGAGGTGGTTGGAAGGCCAACCGCCGCGGCGGGTGATTGTTGTGCCGGGTAGACTGGGAAATTTGGTGCCCTGAACCGTCTGTGGCCAGGGACGCTGGGACAGGTAACGTTGCCCTAGACGGAGCAGGCAAGGATCTTGAGGCGGCGCAGCGGAGAGTTGGTAATGACTTGTCCACTCAAGGGGATTGTTTGCGCTTTGCATTTGCATGGTTTTCGAATATTATATTTTCATGTTCAATGAAATCTTGAAACTGCGCGGCAACAAACGAAGTGCAGCATTGAGCAGTTAGATGTAAAACTTGGATCTCGCCACCAATATATATACGTAATTCTGGTGGCATTAGCTCTTGATTAGCCCTTTGCTCTTCCATCATTGCGGGTAGAGCTTCGAGTAGAGTCCCTTCTGGAATAGAACACTTCGGCTTAACACCAATACCGTAGGAGACAGGTTCGGACGTAAAATCATTGATGGATCTATAAGCAAAAGATTTAACCTTGCTTGTTTCCTCCGAAAGCCCGAACTGGTATACCGTGGTTGTAATCTCTTCAGACGGCGAATACTCCTTTTTGTAGCAGGCCCAAAGCCTTCTGAGTCCTTCGGGGGTGTGATAATCTAAATTCATAATTCCTTTTAGTATCATTCTGTTGCTGATGGTTAAGGCCCAGCTATTTGCAAATCCACTAGCTCCGGTGCCCGCGACAATTGTGCGTAAATGAGGTATGTAAATAGCTTTTGAGACAAAAGCAAAAGGTTCTCCTTCTAATGTAACGGCCAAAGTGTCAGTTGCCACAATGATTTGATTTTCATCTGTAGCAAAGATTAGTGATGACATGATCCTTGGTGAATAGTGGCGCTAGCGCTAGAGATCAGCAGCGAGTAAAAAGCCAATGCATTGACTAGGCACTGTTGGCCGCGTTCGCTGTTTCTTGATGTTGGGCAGACGCCGGGTATCCATTAAGCGATTGCACAAAAGTCGGCATCTGTAAGAATTATAGTCAGAATGCCACGCAAGAGAGTCTCTGAGAATTCTAGAACAAACTCTTCATCAGCCTGGTCCAGCAAGTATTCGCCAATGCGATGATGAGCAATGCAGCAGCGTACTCTGAATATCCAGTACGCTGCAGTCTCAATGATCAGGCTATTATATGAATCAATATTACTTCCAAGGTTATTTGATTTGGCATGCGTGGGAGAATAGCTGCTGGCCAAGTTGTCAAACATCTTGTCCCACTTAGACCCCTTAGCCAATGGGTTCCCTTCCTTAGAGTATTCTTGGAAGATTTTGTACGCAGTCGGCTTGTGGTTTGCCGCCGACATGAGCAAGCTATGAACCTTTTGCCCATCCTTGCAATAGGTAGCAAGTAAGTATTTAAGCCTTTCAAGGTCTTTGCTCTGATAGGAAGAAATCAGCCTTGCCATTCCTTGAAGATCCGATCCAAGAGCCTGAATTTTCTTTATAAGAACCCAGTCAAATAACAGTTCCAACTGATGATAATACTTTAAATATCTTTCGAATGGATGAGACGCCTGCACTGCTCGCTCAAGGGTAGACGAATGATAAGACGTGGGAATCTTCATTCCCTCCAAAGCAGTAATCAGGGTCAATCTCCTGGCAATCCTTGGAGCTTGGGCACTTTCGATATGAGTAAACATTCCCCATATCGCGCTTGAGGGCTTCATCCTCTGCTGATATCGCGTGAAATGCATTGACGATATGACCACATAGTCATGCCTGAATCTTCCCGGCTGATCAAACTCGTTTAACTCGCGCTCATAAAGATAAGCAGCGAGCTGCCATTCGGAAAGCCGCCTTAAATCAACAGGTTCTAGGTCTGATGTGCATGTAAGAACCCCGATAATTTCGCCAGCTTCATCTTGGACTTCATAGTCAACACCTCTAGCTAGAGAACAGTCTCGTATAACTGGAAGAGGGATCTTGTCTTTTATTGAAAGGCACCCATCTACTTCACAAATATCACCTTCGAGAATATCATTTAATCTACCCTCCTGGATTAGACAGCAAAGCTCGGCGGCATTCATAATTACTCTGCCGCAAAGGTCCAACAGTCATCCATTGGTGCGTCTCCTTCGCTGCGCATAAGTTCTTTGAATCCATTTAATAGAAGCTTTCTAGTTGCAGCGCCAATATTAACTTTTCGGGGGTTAAATCCTTGTTGTATCTCAAGTAGTCGTTTGAGAGCAAGGGGATCATCGCCTACTTGTGATTTGCAAAGAGTATCGTTTAAATGTTGTAGCGCTCTATCAGCTCGCTCTCGCTGAAGATGTCCAATTGCATATTGGCTATTCGCAGCAAAGAAAGCTTGAAGTACATTCTCGCTTCCAAACCAGTTTGCTCCAGTCGGGACCTCGCTATCATCATCACGTTCTCCATATATCCGGCAGATCTCATCGTCAAGTTGGCAATAGCGATCCAGAAGCTTTACAAAAGAGTTGAATTCAGAGGTAAGCTCTTCCTCAGATGCATCCATTGCATCTGCTTCGACTATCTGCTGAGCAACGATGTTCTCCCTGCTAACCTCGGGTGATCTGGTAATATAGCTTTGGTAAGCAGAGGCAAGGCGATCTAGGGCAAACTTTCGCGATCTTCGTCTTCGTGTTTGATCTCGCTCACGATATATCTCGAGACTTGGAATTTCATCTTCAAGTCTTTGCTTAAGTGTTGAAAAGAGAAGTTCAATTTGATGCCTCAAGCTCATTGGCTTTTGTCCGGCATTCAACACGATGATGCGATATACCAAGTTACTAACACTCTGCTCTAGCCAGAACTCAAGGTGAAGGGTTTGCTCAGCATTCAATTCTGCACCTTCGTCTACCAAATCCTTGATGATAAATGTTCTTTGGAGACCATCAAGAATATTCACTCCGCCTGGTTGACTTAGGGCACTGGCCAGGCCCACATAGTCAGCTATGGCGTGTAAGGGGCGGAGAGCTGCAACAAGTTCTGGCTTCACAGCAAGGGTGATTGACGGCAGTAGAGCGCCCGCGATTAAGTCTTTTTTCATTCTTTCGTAGGTTTTATGCTTTTCTCGTCTCCGCTGGATAACGAAACTTTCAAAATCTGGGCCGACAAGTGGAAGAAACTCGCAAATCGGAATCTGAGCGTATACGACAGGCGTTTGGGTTCTGTTGTCTTGGGCAAGGCCGAGGATTTTTAGTGGCACTGATTTACTCATGCTTTAAACATCTTACCAGGCTTCGCTGCATTCGTCCATTCCGCCCAAGTATTATTAGGTGGTTTCCGTGAACAACACTGCCGCCACAGCTACTTTCCGTTAACCACCTCCACGCATCACGCCTTATACTACCAGCCGCAGGCGTTTTCGGCCGATTCTGTTCGTCCAAAACAGTGGTTAATGGACCCGACATCTACTTATTGCGGATGCTACGAACTGCTCTAGGGCACGAGAGGCCGGCAGCCCGCTTGGAGGCAGGCAATGCAGAGGGCATAACCATAACGCTGCGGCAAATTCGCCGGCCGCGTCATGGTGCCGTCCCATGATGCCTTTGCCGCCCATCACCCCACCAAAGCCGGATAGTCCGTATAACCCACCGCCCCCGGGCTGTAATAGGTCTCCGGATTATCTTCATTAAGGGATGCCCCAATGCCGATGCGATGCGGCAGATCCGGGTTGGCAATGAAGGCCCGGCCAAACGCCACCGCATCCACCAGGCCGGCGGCGATGGCCGCGTTGGCCTCGGCTGGTGTGTAGCCCATGTTTGCCACCAGCACGCCCTGGAAACGCTGGCGGAAGGGGGTCAGTACATCGGCCTGCTGGATGCCGGCCATGTCGGCGCGCATCAGGTGCAGATAGGCCAGGCCCCGGCCATTGAGGTGTTCGGCCAGCCAATTGGTCAGGGCCAGCGGGTTGCTGTCCCGCATCGAATTGAAGCTATTCAGGGGCGAGAGGCGCAGGCCCACCAGCGGGCATTCGGCCCGCACCGTCATCAAAATTTCCAGCAGCAAGCGGGCCCGGTTTTCGATTGAGCCGCCGTAGGGGCCTTGGCGTTGGTTGCTGCCATCGCGTAGGAATTGATCGATCAGATAGCCATTGGCGCCATGGATCTCGACCCCATCAAAGCCCGCCTGCACCGCCGCGCGGGCCGCCGCACCAAAGGCCACCACGATCGGCCCGATTTCGCTGTCCTCCAGTGCCCGCGGCACCTCATAGTCCACCTTGCCCTGGGGGGTATGCACCTGGGCATCATTGATGGCCAGGGGGCTGGCACTCACCGGCTGCTGGCCGCCATTGAGGAGTGAATGGCAGGCGCGCCCGCCATGCCAGATCTGCAGCACAATGCGGCCGCCGGCCTGGTGCACCGCCTCGGTGACGTTGCGCCAGCCAGCGATCTGCTCGGCGCTGTAGATGCCGGGTTCGGTGGCAAAGCTGGAGGTGTGCGGCAGCACCATGGCGCACTCGCTGATCACCAACCCGGCGCTGGCCCGCTGGGCGTAGTACTCGGCCATCAGGGCCGTGGGTACATGGTCGGAGGTGGCGCGGCAGCGGGTCAGGGGGGCCATCAACACCCGGTTGGGCAGCAGCAGCGACCCCAGGGCCAGGGGAGTGAACAGATCAGTCATTACCAGGGTTCGGCAGGGCAGGGAGCGAGGGGCTTTAGCCCTGTCCTAACAGGGCCCCCTGGTTTTCCGCAGGCGCCAGGATCAAGCGGTGCAGGTCCTGGCGGTTGGCATCGCTGCTGAGGCGCCCCGCCTGGGCTTGCCATTGCTGCCAGTGTTGCTGTTGTCTCTGGCTGATGGCTTCCTGCAGGGTGGGCAAGGGGCTGGCTTTACGGCGCAAGGGCTGGCTCAAAAGCGAGGCTTCCAGCACCGTCAGGTCGTGCAGTTCGCCCAGCACCGTCTGGGCCTGTTTGAGCTCCTCAATCCAGCCAAGCATCTTTGTTGGCAAAAAGGGAATGAAGGGCTCCAGGTTGTAGCGCAAACCCTTGATTCGTTTGCGCAGTTCATGCAAGTCCTCCGCCGCCGGATCGGCCACAAACCAGCCGTTGTGTAGAAACAAACCTTGGCCCAGATGGCACACCCAGTCGCTGAGCCAGGGCTTGAGGCGCTGCTGGCCAAGCAAGCTGTAGCTGGGTGCGGCCTGCCATTGGTTGAGCAGGGCCAGCAGCTTGAGATAACGTCCGCCATTGAGGGCCTCCACCATGCCCTCGAAGGCCTGGCGCCGATCCCTTTTCAGTCGGGCCATGGCCTTAGCCAGGGCCACCTGTTCGCCTTCGGGCAGTTGGGGCCACCAGGGATGTTCCAGCCGCTCGCGAAATACATCCAAATCCCGGGTCAGGCCCGTGCGGCGGGCTACGCGGGCGA
>CANGZM010000143.1 GCA_947458155.1 Synechococcaceae cyanobacterium
CAGCGATGCAAGGGATGCCCCACTGCTGCTGGAGGCTGATGCTCTGGCCGGCGAGGGTGATGTGGTCATAAGAGGAGAACAGGGCGATCAGGCCGAGGACAAAGCCGCCGATAGCTTGGTTGAGGCCGAAGCGGTCGAGGCTGAGGCAACAGAGGCGCTGGTATTGGGGTGATTCTGGCCGAGCTGACGGGTTTGATGCGTCAGGCACGACCGAATCAATCGCACCAGTCTCGGGGGGATCGGGGTTGGCAGGCACAGGATCCGGTGGACGGAGGTGGGGGTTCCCAACAGATCAGTGCCACCTGTTCTCCCTTCTGTCTCAGCGCCGCGACCTTAAGCGCACCAAGCCGAGCTGGCTTGCCAGCAACTATCCACAAGGGGGGTTGAGATGGCATCAAAGCCCTTGAAGCAGCAGCACTTAGGCGCGGGAGAGGCCACCTGGGGCACGCGAGAGCGGGAATCTCTCCCCAAATCTCTCCCCTCTCCCTTTGCCAATCCCTGAAAAGTCAATCGGGGCGACAGGATTCGAACCTGCGACCTAGTGCTCCCAAAGCACCCGCGCTACCAAGCTGCGCCACGCCCCGACCTTAAGAGTGTAGCCGGTGAGGGGCGTGGCATCGCAGGCCTGGGCCCAAGAATGGTGGGATGGGGTCTGGGCGCTGAGGCTTGACCCCTCAGAAGCTGGAGTCGCAGCAGCGCAGTAGCCATGGCTCAACCGATGGCTACTGGCTAGGAGCTTATCCAACAACCCATGGTCGGGGTCAACCGCTCATGCCAGGGCAGGATCGATGTTCTTCAACGATCGACGTTCTTCAGAGGTCGTCTTCGACGTTGGCCTGGATGGTGCAGTCGCTGGTGGGGTAGCTGACGCAGAGCAGGGCGAAACCGTCCTTGATCTGGTCGTCATCGAGAAAACTTTGATCGGATTGATCGACCGAACCCGTCAGGATTTTGCCGGCGCAAGTGCTGCAGGCACCGGCCCGACAGGAATAGGGCAGGTCGATGCCCTGTTCTTCGGCGGCATCGAGGATGTAAGTCTCGGCATCGCAGGGGAAGGTGGCGCCACCTTCGATCTTGATGGTGTAGGAGGCCATGACCAGGTCATTTGGGCAGATCCAGGCTATGGGCAAAGTCCTGCCTGGTCAGTGATTGTCATCACCAGCCCACCAGCCTTCATGGCCGTTCGGCTTGGCCCCAGGCGGTGGCATGTTCAATGGACACCAGGGCCGGGGCAAACAGGAACACCGTTTCCCCCAACCGCTCGGATTGGCCATCGATGGCAAAAACACCACCGGAGACAAAATCAATCACCCGCTGGGCCTCCACTGGATCCATCGATCCCAGGTGCAACACCACGGTCTTGAGTTCCTGCACCGCCTGCAGCGCCAGCGGTGCATCCTCAAAGCGGGCGGGGGTCATCACCAACACCTCGGGCAACCGCAAACCGAACGGGGTCTCCATGGACGGGCTGGCAAGGGTCTTTGCGAACGGGCGTCCTGGCGACATCCGGCGGCGGGAAGCCACCGTAGGCGAGATTTCTGTAGGGGCCAAAGCCCTCTTCTTTACCACTCTCTTCCCTATGTCTGCCTGTGGTTGACCTCTTCCTGGCACCCGGCTCCCCAAGCTCCATCCAGCAGAGCGGTCTGGCCCTGCGTCACTGGCCCCAATGGCTGCAGCAGCAGACCAATCCGGCACTGCAACCGCAGCGGCTGCTGGCCCACCTGCGTCAGGAGATCCCTTGGCAGCAACCCAGCATCCGCGTCTACGGCCGCATTCACCCCATCCCGCGCCAGAGCTGCTGGATCGCTGACTCCGGCTGCCAATACCGCTATAGCGGCTTGCTGCAGACACCAGAACGCTGGAGCGCACCGCTACTGGCCCTCAGGCAACTGCTGGACTCATCCCTGGCCTGTGGCTTCAACAGCCTGTTGCTGAATCGCTATCGAGATGGACTCGATCGCATGGGCTGGCATGCCGATGATGAACCGGAGCTGGCGGCCGATCACCCCATCGCCTCCCTCAGCCTGGGGGTGAGCCGCAGCCTGCGGTTTCGGCCCAAACCAGCCCCCGCCGGCCCCGGCGATGGCTCGCCCTTCTGCCTGGAATTGGCCGACGGCGACCTGTTGGTCATGGACGCCCCCACCCAAAAGCATTGGCTCCATGCCCTGCCCGAACGTCGCCGGGTGTTGGGCGAACGCATCAACCTCACCTTTCGGCGCATCCAGACGGCCTAGGGTTCAGGCGAGAACGGCGATGGCGTCGATCTCGACGCGGGCGCCCTTGGGCAAGGCCGCCACCTGGACACAGGCCCTTGCCGGCGATACCCCCGCCCCGAAAACCTCGGCGTAAAGGCCGTTGACCGTGGCGAAATCAGCCAGATCCGCCAGGAACACCGTGGTGCGCACCACCTGCCTGGGCTTGGCCCCGGCGGCATCCAGCACCGCCAGCAGATTCGCCAGCACCTGGCGGGTCTCGAGGGCCACATCGCCTGCCCCCACCAGGCTGCCGCTGGTCGGATCCAGGGCGATCTGGCCGGAGCAAAACAGCAGATTGCCGGCCCTGACGGCCTGGTTGTAGGGCCCGACCGGAGCCGGAGCCTGGGCGGTTTCGATGGCCTCCAAGGGGGAGAGGGGAAGGGAACCCATGGCGGTAGCTGGCATTGCGGAGGCTGGGCTGCGAGCTTATGGCGGCCGGCCCACCAAGATCTCAACCCTTCCAGTGATTGCGGCTGGCGCGCAGGTCGGCCAGTTCGGCCACCGAACCGCTGCGCACAAACAGGTTGGTGGCACGCTCCAGGCCAATGGAGCTGGGCACGGTGGGCCTGTCGGCCGCCCGCTGCTGCACCACCGCCGCCAGCCGCTCGACGATCGGCCGGTCCTCGGGACAGCGGCTAAGGGCCCAGCGAAGGTTGGTTTCGGTGTATTCGTGGGCGCACCACACCCGGGTGTCGGCGGGCAGGGCCGCCAGCCGCTGCAGGGAAGCGTGCATCTGGGCTGGCGTGCCCTCGAACAGCCGGCCGCAGCCGCCGCCAAACAAGGTGTCGCCGCAGAACAACTCAGGGCTGCAGCCGGAGCCGCCGGGCAGGTAGTAGGCCAGATGGGCCCTGGTGTGGCCCGGCACCGCCAGCACTTCCACGCTGCGCCCCAACAGCGTGAATCGGTCGCCATCGCCCACAGAATCGCTCTGGAAGGGAATGCGTTGCAGATCGGCGGCGGCGGCATAGACCCGGGCGTCGGGCCAGCGGTCCAGCAGCTCAACCGTGCCCCCAATGTGGTCGCTGTGGTGGTGGGTCTGGAGCACGGCCACCAGCTCCAGCTGCCGGGCATCCAGCCAGGCTGTCACCGGCGCCGCCACGGCGGGATCGACCACGACCGCCTGGTGATCGTCGTGCAGCACCATTACATAGTTGTCGCTCAGCACGGGCAGCAGGGCCACGGCACTGGCGGGAGGCGACCCGGGAAGCGACATCGTTAAAGTCCATGGGCGGCACTCCCATGATGACCGCTCCGCGGGAGCCCCCCATGATCACCGTCGCCCTGGCCAAAGGCGCCCTGCTTAAGGATTCAGTGCGTCGCTTCGCCAAGGCGGGCCTCGATTTCTCAACCCTGCTCGACCCGGACAACCGCCTGTTGATGGTGCCCAGTGCCTGCGGCAGCGCTCGGGCCCTGTTGGTGCGCAATGCCGATGTGCCCGTCTATGTGGCCTACGGCCAGGCCCAGTTGGGGGTGGTTGGGTACGACGTACTGCGTGAACACCAGCAGCCGGTGGCCCAGTTGCTGGACCTGGGCTTCGGCGGCTGTCGCATGGCCGTGGCGGTGAAGGCCAGCAGTGGCTATCGCCGCGCCCTCGACCTGCCGGCCCATTGCCGCGTCGCCAGCAAATTCACCCGCTGCGCCGAGGCCTTTTTCAGCTCCCTGGATTTGCCTGTTGACCTGATTCACCTCACCGGTTCGGTCGAACTGGGCCCCCTGACCGGGGTATCAGAGGCGATTGTCGATCTGGTGGCCACCGGTCGCACCCTGCAGGACAACGGCCTGGTGGCGATCGAAGACCTGTTCCACAGCACCGCCCGTCTGATCGGCCACCCTCTTGCCCTGCGCCTGGATGACGGGCAGCTGCAATCCCTGGTGGAAAACCTCAAGGCGGTGGGCCCTGGAGCCACCCCTGGGCCCACCCCAGCGGCCACCAGCCCCGTTGGCAGCCTTGCCGCCGGGGTACTGGCCGCCGGGGTGCTGGCCGCTGGGGCCTCCGCTTGATGGCCTCCCTCGACCTGCAGCGTCTCAGGCGCCTGGGGCCCTACCTGGCCCAAGATCGCCGGCGGCTGCTGTTGGCCCTGGTCCTGTTGGTGCCCCTGGCCTTTGCCGGCGCCATTCAGCCCCTGCTGGTGGGCCAGGCCATCAGCGTCCTGCGCGGCGAACCGGTGCTGCCCTGGCTGCGGGGCCTGGCGGTGCCCGAGGCCCTGCGGCTGCTGGTGGGCCTGTTATTGCTGGCGGTGATGGTGCGATTGGGCCTGCAGGGCACCCAGCTATACAACGTTCAGGTGGTGGGCCAGCGGCTCACCGCCCGCATCCGCGACGACCTGTTCCGCCATGCCCTGGCCCTGTCGCTGCGGTTTCACGACCGCACCACGGTGGGGCGCCTCCTGACCCGACTCACCAGCGATGTCGACGCCCTGGCGGAGGTCTTCGGCAGCGGCGCCGTAGGGGTGCTGGCCGATCTGGTCAGCCTTGTCGTGGTGGGCGTCACGATGATCTCAATCGAGTGGCGGCTGGGCCTGCTGCTGATGGCCAGCCAGATTCCCGTGACCCTCGCCATCGTCTGGTTGCAGGGGCGCTACCGCAAGGTGAATTACCGCGTGCGCGAAGAATTGGGCGGCCTCAACGCCGAACTGCAGGAGAACCTGCAGGGGTTGGAGGTGGTGCAGATGTTTCGGCGCGAGCAGGAAAACAGCCGTCGCTTTGCCCGCGGCAATGACACCTATCGCCGGGCCGTCACCGGAACCATCCTTTATGACAGTGCCATTTCCGCCTTCATCGAATGGGTATCCCTGGTGGCGGTGGCGGTGGTCCTGGCCCTGGGGGGCTGGATGGTGACCGCCGGCAGCATGGGACTGGGAAGCCTGACCACCTTCATCTTGTTCTCCCAGCGGCTGTTTGATCCCCTCAGGCAACTGGCCGAACGCTTCACCCAGATCCAGGGAGGGCTGACCGCCGTCGAGCGCATCGGCGAACTGCTGGACGAGCCGCTGGACATCGTCGAACTGGCGGATTCCAGCCGCAGTGCCGCCGCCCGGCGCAGCGGCCTGCAGGGGCGCAGCCCGGGGGAGGTGGTGTTCGAGTCGGTCAGTTTTGCCTACCGCAGCGACGATCCCATCCTCGACAACCTCAGCTTCCGCATCGCCGCCGGCGAACATGTGGCGATCGTGGGGCCCACCGGATCGGGCAAATCAACGGTGATCCGCCTGCTTTGCCGTCTCTATGAGCCCCAAGCCGGCCGGATCCTGCTCGATGGCGTGGATATCCGCGAGCTACCCATCGCCACCCTGCGGCAACGGCTCGGTGTGGTGCTTCAAGACACGTTTTTATTCAGCGGCAACGTGGCCGACAACCTGCGCCTGGATGCTCCGATCAGCGACCAGGAGCTGGAGCGCCTTTGCGGCGAATTGGGCTTGAAGCCCCTGCTCGACCGCCTCGACCAGGGCCTGGCCAGTGAACTGCGCGAACGGGGCGCCAACCTCTCCTCGGGTGAACGCCAACTGCTGGCCGTGGCGCGGGTGGCGATTCGAGACCCCTCAGTGCTGGTCATGGACGAAGCCACCGCCTTCCTGGACCCCTCCACCGAAGCCACGTTGCAATCCGACCTGGACCGCTTGTTACGCGATCGCACCGCCATCGTCATCGCCCACCGGCTGGCCACGGTGGAAGCGGCGGATCGCATCTTGGTGCTGCGCCAAGGACGCCTGATCGAACAGGGCAACCACCTTGAACTACGCCGCGCTGGCGGCCTTTA
>CANGZM010000144.1 GCA_947458155.1 Synechococcaceae cyanobacterium
CCCCTCAACACCGATCGCTACGGCCGCACCGTCGCCGAGGTGATCGGCAACATCAACCTCAACCTGGCCCTCGTCGAAGACGGTCAGGCTTTTGTCCATCCCAAACACCTGGGGCAGTGCGATGCCAACGAATACCTTGAGGCCGAATACCGCGCTCGCCGCCATCGCTTTGGCGTCTGGCAGGTGCCCGGGGGAATCGAGCGGCCGTGGCAGTTTCGTCGCGGCCGACCTCACGGCCGCCAGCAAGGCAGCCAGCACGGCTACCAGCCTTCTCGGTCCCAGAACCTGCCAGCCGGACCGATCTGAGGGCCGGCCAGACTATCGAGGCCAACTTGATCAGAACTCAGGTTTCGATGAAAAGATTGGTGCGACTGAAGGCTTCTTCCTCGGGAGTAAATGCCGGATCCTGTTCCACCAGGGAGGGATCAAAGTGGTATGTCTCCTTGAGAAATCCACCGGCTTCTAGTGCCGCATCCAGAGCATCAATCCTTTCTTGCGCCTTACGGCTAGATTTCTCTACGCCGATGGGATCCTGTTGCTGGAGCTGTTCTTGGAATTCCAGCCTCAATGCAGCAAGCAGCGCCACCGGCTTGAGCAAGTCGTAAATGTCGACAATTCTTTCGGTGGCGACGCTTAATTCACCCAGGGCATGGCTGCGGGCCAGTTCCGAGTCAATACTTGGCCAGTAACGGCTGGTATAGAAAGCTTTTTGATCACGCCGATACCATTCTTCCGAGCGAGCAATAGAAGCGGAAACTGTGTTGTGAAGCTTCCAGAGAAATAGTCTCAGCGAAGGTCCATCTGTCACGGTTTCTAGCTTATCTTGAAGCGTGAGCTTGAAATCATTGTCTGCTGTTTTCTTGCCAAGTATCAGGTACTCGAGTGGATAGAGATCGACCTCACGGTTCTGAACAACATATGCATTAAGGTGGTGGCGGCAATAGGGGCAGGGATAGAGGCGAGCAAACAGGGCAAAGAAAGACTTGAACAATTGAATCGATATCGCCTGCTGGTCCGGCTCCTGGGTACATATAATCTCGGCACTAGTATGGAAGAACCGCCAAACAGCCGGGCCAATGTAGTAGGGGAAGCTGATCCTCATCTGCGCATCGCGGATATCATTTCTACCGAGCTGAACATCAATGAAGGCCACGTACTGGGAAAGAGCACCCGAATCACGGCCAAATTCCTGCCGCTCACGTCGTTTCTGTACACCGTTCAAATAGTGGTGACTTAGTTCCCAGGCCTGCCTCAGACTCCACTTTTGTCTGGGGGTGCAGGCGCTAAACCCTTGCGCTACATCGCCACCATAGCTGCTGAACTCGCCACTCTCCATGTTGCTGAGATACCAGGCATCCAATGCGGCCTCGTCTATGTCGGCGAGACGGGCCACATCATCTGCTGTTTCGATACTGAATGCATCAAGCAGCTTTGGCATAAAATCCTCATACCAATAGGCAACGGGCATCATCGCCCCATCAATGGCTTCTGCTCCATCCTCTAGAATGACTCTATGCCAATGCTGCAAGTAGCTCTTGGCATCAGCTGAGTCGGCCTGCTGTTCCGTTTCCCTCAAATCCTCCGCAAGGTCCACCTGGCGCAAGCGGTTCAATTCCTGAAGGGCAAGGATGCCTTCCACGACATCGGCAAGCCCAAGCTTGCGTTTCTTCATGGAGATGGCAAACTCCACTCCGGCCATGAACATCTCGCGACTGGTACTAACCCGTGCCCGCGCTGCTGTCATGGCTGCCGCTTCTGCGAGCATGGCGGGTGATTTATCTAGGCTGGACCATTGTCGGATGCGCTGTTGCAGGCGGGCTATCTCGGCCTGGATCGACGCCGTGACGGCATCTAGTGCTGGATAGCAAGCAGGCTCGACAATATTCAGTTGTTTGTACAGCGCGATGGCTGTTTCAACAAACGGAACGAAGTCGGTGATGCGGTAGGGGAGGTTGCGCACCTGCAGGTGCGTTTCATGGTTGGCGGAAAAACTTTCCCGGAAGCAGCGATAGGCCGCACCCTGAATTAGCCGAAACATACCAATGCGCATCTGCAGCCTTGAGGTTCCCTGCGGCCGCTTCGAGGTTGAAAGCCTCGCTTCCGGTGGCTGGATAGCCTGTTGATAGGCCCTTGTCGGGGCTGGCACCGTGGCGCCAGGTGCTGGTTGTGCCACACCTGCAGCCTGGATCTTTGCCCACGGGGTGGTGGAAGCCTGTGCCTGCCCATCCACCAGCAGACAGAATTCCTCGAAACCGATCTGACCATCGCCATCGCTGTCGACAGTTGTGATCAGTTGCTTGAGGTCCTCGTCAGAAAGCCCCACCTGTCTCATCACATCTTTGAGCTCATCCTCTCCGACAAGGCCTGAACCGTCACTATCAAACACCGAAAAGGCAAGTTTCAGCCTTTCCCGATCGGTGCCCAGCCGGTCGAGCATAAGTGTTCGAAATTCGTCGCGGTCGATAGCGCCTGATCGATTCGTATCTACCTCACGAATCATCGCTTCAAGCACAGAAACGGGGAGCCCGCCCGCACCGAGGGATGCCATGGCCTCAGCTAATTCTGAAATTGAAATACAGTTATTACCATCGCGATCGATGACGCGAAAAGCCGACCAGAGTTCTTCGATCTTCTGGTCGTCAATGCAAACATTTGACATAAATCTGACCTTCAGTCGAGCGGATTGAACGCAATCAGATCATATCAATGGCCAATGGGCCCGTATCAACGGGCCTAGCTGGGGCGCTGGTTATGGCAGTGGTGCCTCTAAGGGCATAGGGAGTTTTGTAGCTGCTTATGTCCTGGCTTGACCTTCAACTGAGGCCATGCTGCCCGCCGCTGGCCGGGGCCAAAAACGCAGCAATAGCGCCAACAACCACCCCAACAGCAGGGGCCCATTCCCCCAGCGGTCGTAGACCGTGAGGGATTGGCGCTGCCGCACTGTCACCGTCTCGACCGCCGCGATCCCCAGCGGCACCGTTGAACGCACCTCGCCGCTGGCATCCACCACCAGGCTGGGGCCGGTGTTGGCCACACTCACCAGCCAGCGTCCCGTCTCGATCGCCCGCAGCTGGGCCAGGGCGGTGAACTGGGCCTGCAGTGCCCGGGGATAGGGATCAAGATTGGCGCTGGCCAGTAACCAGCGCGCCCCATCGCGACTGGCTTGAGCCAGGGCCGTGCCATCGGCCAGCTCGTAGCAAATCGCCACCCCGATCGCTCCGGCCGGGCGGGGCAACAGCCTGGAGGCGGCCCCGCCCTCCAGGCCTCCCACCGCCGACAGGCCACTCCAACGCACCAGCCGCGCCAACGGCACCCATTCCCCCAGGGGCACCAAACGGTGCTTGTCAACGGAACCACTGGCGTACCGCTCCCCCGGGCCAAAGCGCAGCACGCTGCTGCGCACGCTGCCGTCTTCCTGGCGGAAGCCTCCGGCCAGCACCTCGGCCGTGGCGGCCCGCGGCAGGGGCTGGCCCAGGGGCAGGGCGCCCTCGGGCAACACCACTACCGTGGTCTTGCCTTCGGCGTCCGGGCCGGCAGCTGCCCCGCTGGCCAAAGCGGCAGATCCCTGCAGGCTGCCCAGGGCCTGGTCCAGCTGCTTAAGCAATCGCAGTTGCCAAGCCGCTTCAAATTTGTGGCGGGTGGGGATGGCGGGCTGCACCACCATCACGTTTTCGCTCACCCCATCACCGCTGCGACTTGGGGCTAAAGCCAGGGCCCATCCCGGCCCATGGGCCAGCAGCAGCAGTGCCAAAGGCAACGCCAGGGCTTGGGGGCGACCCCGCAGCGCGCCCAGTTGCAGCGCCCGCCACAGCCCCCAACCGATCAGCACCTGCAGGGCCGCGATCGCCCCCGCACCGGCTAATGCCGCCAGCGTCGCCAGGGCCGGATCCCCTGGTAGGGCTGAGGCTCCCAATCCCACCCAAAACAACGGCCCCCGGGCCAGCAGCACCTCCGCCAGCCCCCAGCCCAGGGCCGCCACCAGGGCCGTGTCCAGGCGAGTGGGATCAAGAGGTCGCACCAGGGCTGCCCAGGCGGCCACCAGCAGTCCCCCCACCCCACCACAGAAACCCCACACCACCAGACACAGCGGCAGGCTCAGGGGGGCCGGCACCCCGATCCAATCCAAAGGATGCAACCACAGCAGCCAGCGGTGGCTGACCAGGACGGCGGCGGCGCCCCACAGTGAGGCAGCCAGCAGCGCCGTGCCGCGATGCGGAGAACCGGCCACCGCCCAGAGCAGGGCCACCGCTGGCCACAACAGCCAGGGCCAGCCCACAGGCGGCAGGGCCACCCCAGCCAGGACTCCGCCGGCGATGGCGGCCAGAGCCCAGAAACGCCGGTGATTTCCCATGGCGCCGCAGCCTAGGCAGCCGCAAGCTGGCTGTAGGCGTCAGCTAAGGCGCCCCTATCCGTTACCAAGGACCCGCTGCCATGGACCAGGGCAATCTGCTGCAAATGCTCGTCTTGCGTGGGCTTGGAACCACCTCCCTGGTCGGCGATCGACTCCGCAACGTCAGTCAGGACTGGGTGCGTAGTGGCCGCCTCGACCCCAACCAGGCCTCCGCCCTGGTGGATGACGTGCTCAAGGCCCTGCGGGGTGAAACTCCCGAGCTGGAACAGCAGGCCGAGCGGCAGTTGGAACGCAACCGGGATCACCTGCTCCAGGACCTGGGCCTGGCCCGCCAGCGGGAAGTAGACGAACTACGGGGCCGCATTGACCGGCTGGAGCAGGCTCTGCGCCAGCGCCATGGCGTCAACGAAGTCCCCGATTGAGCCGGCCCCAGCTCCTTTGAGCCCGCCCCAGCCCCAGAGGGGCCGCCCCGGCGGGGCAGAATCCCCCCGTATGAGCTACGCCGCCATGCGCGACATCCTGATCAGCGTCACCGTTTGCATCGCCTGTCTGCTGACGGCCTTCGTCAGCCAACTGGTCAACCCCACCAGCGTCGTCGCGGCCCCGCCCAGCGAGCGCACCGCCACCACGGCGGTGCTCAGCGCCCCGGCCGCCTCGACCAGCGCCCCCAGGGCGCGCGCCGCCGTGGTGGCACCGCTTGAACTCGATCCCGACAACCCCAATCCCACCCTTTTCGCCATGGCCCCGTCCAGCCCCGAGTCCGCCGCCGATAGCGGCATCACCGTGGCCGGAGCGGCCGCCGCCCTGGGCGGTGAAATCACCACTCCGTCCGAACGGGTGACGGCCAGCGGGCTGCGCATCACCGATCTGGTCGTGGGCAGCGGCGCCGAAGCCAAAGCCGGCCAGAAGGTATCGGTTAACTACCGCGGCACCCTCGAAAACGGCAAGGAATTCGACAGCAGCTACGGCCGGGGCCCCTTCTCCTTTCCCCTCGGCGGCGGCCGCGTCATCCAGGGCTGGGATGAGGGCGTTGCCGGCATGAAGGTGGGCGGCAAGCGCAAACTCGTCATCCCCCCCGACCTGGGTTATGGCTCACGTGGCGCCGGTGGGGTAATCCCACCTAACGCCACCTTGATCTTTGAGGTGGAACTGCTGGCGGTCGGCGGCTGAGGCCGCCCGAATCCCAGGGGCTGGAACCCTGGAAGGGATCGTTAGGATCACCAGCGCCGGGCCCCGGCCTTGCCCCTCCGCCGGGCCCCGGCCCTGGCCCCCAAACGCAAGCAAAACCCGTCTTCTCCCTTCCATGGCTCACCAGCTGCCCGAACTGCCCTACAGCCTCGATGCGCTCGAGCCCCACATCTCACGCAACACCCTGGAGTTTCACTACGGCAAGCATCACGCTGGCTATGTGACCAACCTCAACAATCTGGTCGCCGGCACGGACCTTGAAGACCAAAGCCTGGAAGCCACCATCCTCGCCGTCGCTGGTGACGCTGGCAAGGCCGGCATCTTCAACAACGCCGCCCAGGTCTGGAACCACAGCTTCTACTGGCAGGGCATCAAACCCAATGGCGGTGGCAAGCCCAGCGGCACCCTGGCGGCCCGTA
>CANGZM010000145.1 GCA_947458155.1 Synechococcaceae cyanobacterium
AGCGCAATTCCAGGGCCGGGGACAACAGCAAATAGATATACTGCAATAACCAACAAGCAGAAGAAAAGAATAACGGCCCCACGACGATTGCCACTAAACCGGTTGAACATAAGCTTCTATTTTCTAAAGGCCAGGAGAACACAAAAGCAGAAAAAGAAGGCGGCAAATAGTGCCGCCATTCGAAAAAACGATTTAGCTGATATCGCCTAGAAATCTAGTCAGCTCAATACCGGTAATGCTCCAGCTTGTAGGGACCCTCCACCGGCACATTGATGTAGTCAGCTTGCTTGGCGCTGAGCTCGGTGAGCTTGGCACCGATCTTCTCGAGGTGGAGGCGGGCCACCATCTCATCAAGGTGCTTGGGCAGCACATAGACCTGCTTGTCGTACTGGGCACCTTTGGTGAACAGTTCGATCTGGGCCAGCACCTGGTTGGTGAAGGAGTTGCTCATCACAAAGCTGGGGTGGCCGGTGCCACAGCCCAGGTTCACAAGCCTGCCCTCGGCAAGCAGCAGCAGGCGATTGCCGCTGGGCAGAATGACGTGATCCACCTGGGGTTTGATGTTGTCCCAGGCGTACTGCTTCAAGGAAGCAACGTCGATTTCATTATCAAAGTGGCCGATGTTGCAGACGATCGCCTGATCCTTCATCTGGATCAAGTGCTCGTGGCGGATCACCTGGAAGTTGCCGGTGGCGGTCACGAAGATGTCCACATCCTTGACCACGTCGTCAAGACGCACGACGCGGTAGCCCTCCATGGCCGCCTGCAGGGCGCAGATCGGGTCGATCTCGGCGACCATCACCGTGGCACCGAGGCCCCGCAGCGACTGGGCCGAACCCTTGCCGACATCGCCGTAGCCGAGCACCAAGGCCACCTTGCCGGCCACCATCACATCGGTGGCACGCTTGATGCTGTCCACCAGCGATTCGCGGCAACCATAAAGGTTGTCGAACTTGCTCTTGGTCACCGAGTCGTTGACATTGATCGCCGGGAAGGGCAGCTCGCCGCTCTTCTGCAGCTGATACAAACGGGCCACACCGGTGGTGGTCTCCTCGGTGACGCCCTGGATGTTGGCGTAAATGCGGGAGTAGAAGCCAGGCTCCACGGCCAGCTTGGCCCGGATCGACTTGAACAGGGCAATCTCTTCCTCGCTGCCTGGGTTGTCGAGCACAGAAAGATCCTTCTCAGCCTTGGTGCCGAGGATCACCAGGCCGGTGGCGTCGCCGCCATCGTCGAGGATCATGTTGGGGGTGCCGCCATCGCCCCACTCCAGGATGCGGTGGGTGAAGGCCCAGTACTCATCGAGGGTTTCGCCCTTGTAGGCGAACACGGGGATGCCAGCGGCGGCGATCGCGGCGGCGGCATGGTCCTGGGTTGAAAAGATGTTGCAGCTGGCCCAGCGCACTTCGGCGCCGAGGGCCACCAGGGTTTCGATCAAGACGGCGGTCTGGACCGTCATGTGCAGCGAACCCGCGATGCGGGCGCCCTTGAGGGGCTTTTCAGCGCCGTATTTGGAGCGCAGGGCCATCAGGCCAGGCATCTCCGTTTCGGCGATGTTGAGCTCCTTGCGGCCGAAGTCGGCCTGGCCGATGTCGGCGATCACATAAGAGCTGGTCGCGTTGGCGCTTGCGAAAGCAGCAGCTGGACTGGTCGGGGTAGCCACCATGGAAATTGCCTCCCTGCGGGAGGACGAGAACTGCAAATATGTGCAGAGACGCCGAGGCTTCGGGCTCGCTTGAAAAACAATCTACAGGAAACGCAACGTCTGATTACGGATCGAACCGAAAATGCCCCTTAGTGGTAGCCCAAGCACAACAGGGAGCCTTGACCATGGTTCACCCAAACGCAGCACCAGGTTTCCTTGGTCCAGCGGCTGCCGATCACGACGCAAGGGTCCCCAACCGGATGCTCCCGGACCTAGCGGCCACCTGGGCCCTGGGAGAAGAACTGGCCCAGGAGCTTCCGCCAGGGGCCGTGCTGCTGCTCTGTGGCGATCTGGGCGCGGGCAAGACCACCCTGGTACAGGGGTTGGCGAAGGGGCTGGGCATCCCCGAGACAGTTACCAGCCCCAGCTTTGCCCTGGCCCATCACTACACGGGGAGAAGGGCCAACGGCACCCCAACGGCCCTGGTGCACCTTGATCTCTACCGGATCGACCATCCAGCCGCCGCCGATGAGCTGTTCGCCCAAGAAATGGAGGAAGCGCTGTTCCTCGGCGCCGTCATGGTGGTGGAGTGGCCCGAGAGGCTGGGAGCACGGCCGAGCCCGGCCTGGGCGATCACTCTGACCTACGCGGATCCCGGCGATCCCCTGGCGGGTCGCGTGGCCATGGGTCTTACGGTCGGGACTGCCAACGGCGGTAAGCAGACCGAGGGGATCCAGCAGGAAAGCCGTCAGTAATCAGATCCACGAATCAGATCCAGGAGCGCGGCAATAATGCGGGCATTGGCGGCAGGGAATGGGAAGGCCCCCAAATCGCCGGGTTCCACCCAGCGGACCTGCTGGGAGGCCAAAGGCTGGGGCTCGCCGGCCAGGTGGCGGCACAAGTGAACAATAAAGCGCAAACGCTTGTGGCTGTAGGTGTGATCCAAACGAATCAGCTCCTCCTCAACAGCCACCTCAATCGCCAATTCCTCCCTTAACTCGCGGGCAATGGTGTCCGCAATCGCTTCGCCGGGTTCCTGCTTGCCACCGGGAAACTCCCACATCCCCCCCAGCAGGCCCTGCTCAAGCCGCTGATCAATCAGCACACGGCCAGACCTATCGAAAACCAGCCCAACGCCGATCACCTGAAACGGGGGGGCCGTAGAGGCAACCATCACGGGGTATCAAGCGGGGTCACCAATAGGGTAAGCAGCGCAAAAGCCGCTCCAGGGCAAGCCTGCCGAGGCGGGGGATCGGCAAGTGCGTTCCTCAAGGCCTCAAAGCATGCGCACCAGCAAGGTCCCGTCCCGCACCTGCAGGCTGTACTCGGAACTGCAGGCTGTGGTCTCCGAAGGTACGCAGGGCCCATCAGGAAAGGCCCCAGGTTCAAGCTGGCTGCGCTCAAGCTTGAGCCCATGGAATTGGAGCTGGGTGCGTCCCCAGCTCCAATCGTCGTTGATCAGCCTGGGTACCAGGCGGTCCAGCAACGGGAACTTGGTCTGGCTGTTGCGTAGCACCGGGGATTGCGGCATCCCACCTACGAACCGGATCGCCGTCAGCCTGGCTTCCGGCTGTCGCACCTGCAGCCGGTTGATCCCATCAATTAGCCGCGAGATTCTCCCCTGCTCATAGATCGCCTGGGTCGAGGTGGCATGGCCATAGGCATAAGCCACCACCACCAGCAACCAGGCCAGGGACGCCAACCCAGCCCGGGGGATCACCCTCCAGCGGAGCTGGGTCGTCCCCGCCACGATCTGCAGGGCCAGCGCCGAGAGCAACGGGCCAAGAAACAGCAGCAGGCGCGGCGCCCGGGCCAGGGGATCCTCCAGGCCCAACAGGGCACCGGGGGAGATCAGGGCGATCAGCGCCACGGCCGCCAGCACCAGCACTGAGCAGGCCATCTGGCGCCATCGCCCGGCCAATTTACCGCCACGGCCCATCGTCCAACGCCCGACAGCAACCCAGACAACGACGGCATAAGCCAGCAGCAGCAGCAGCCAGGGAACGCTGATGGGCCAACGGCTCCAGTCAGCGAAGATGATTCGCCAAAATTCCAGCGCATGGCGCAGGAGCTGGGTGGGCAGGGCCGCATCGAGGGGGAGCGCCCGGCCCTGTTCGGTGGCGTAGGACGTGCGCTCCTGCAGGACCAGCTGAATCAGCATCAGGTAGCTGGCCAGGGCGAGGCCATAACTGGCCCACACCCGGCCCAGCCTGCCCCAGAGGGAAGGTGGGGCCGGCACCGGCGCCGCCAGGCCCAAGGCTTCCCCCACCACCAACATCAGAGCAAAGGGCAGAAAGCCGCTGGTGGCTGGCTGGTACAAGCAGAGGGAGGCCAGCAAGAGAGCCGAGCTAACCAGCAGCCCCCTCCACGACACCACCCGGTGCAGCGTCACGGAGGCCAGGACGGCCAGTCCCAGGGCCAGGGCCATCGCCAGACAATCGAACCCGTAGGAAAGGTTTTCCAGGGCATAGGGCTGGCCCAGCAGCGGCAGGGTCGCCAGGGCGCTCCAGAACGGTGAGCGCAGCCCGTAGGCGCGCGCGGCCGCCACAGCCACCAATGCCAGCACCCCCACAGCCAGAAGCTGGTGCAGGGGCGCCACAGCCACAGCCGGATCACCCAGGTTCACCAGGGCAACCAGGCCAGCGGCCAGGGGACGCCCCACCTCGGCCCAGCGGTACTCCCCATCCATCGAGCGGCCATAGTCGTCGATGTAGCGGTGAACAAATAGCAGGATCGGCAACAAGAGAAATAATCCCGCCGCCAGCGATGCCTTGAACTGGCGGATTATCCCTGCTGGCCAAGGAGACACGAATGCGGACAGCACAGGGCGCCAGCCAAGACCATCTGAGCCAAGGGCAGGCCGCATCCACAACCTCGGGGAAAGCTCGATCCTATCAATTGAGCTTGATTTTAGCTGTATTTATAGGATGATTGATAGAATCGAGTCCAGAGCGAATGCCGATCCATTCACAGATAAAGACTAAATAGAAAGTCAACTCCTAGATGGCCTCAAACCAGTTGTTTGCCGATCAATAACCATCGCACGCCAACGTCAACATCCTTAACTCGCTTAGTCGCAGCGTTGGGCCAACCGCCGCCGCAACCGCCGGCTCCATTGCCAGGCCGCCGGCGAACCCGCCAGGGGCAGAGGGCTGGGAGCAGGCGTGGAGGGGGTTGAACACATTGGAACCCCAGTCACCGGGACTCTGGGCCACGCCAGCAAGGTAGTCCGTCTTCCAGAGGTAAACTGGCTCGAAGGGCAAGCCGGCATAGTAATTGCCCTGACCTAAAGCCAAACCGACCGCCGCCGCGAATTGTCCAGCCAGAATCTCTTGGCCCAACCATGGCATGTGATCGAGCCTTCAGCAGTCTTCCTGGACGGTAGGCATGCCCCCGGCGAGTCCGCCGAGCTATAGGCCCCCTTAAGCATCAGCATGGCTGGGTCTGCCGATGCGCTTTGCGATGGCCATTGCCCCCCTGCCTGCCCTGATCACATTGCTGGCCCTGCTCACCTACCAAACCACAGTCTTGCTGGTGGGTCGAGCTCGCTTTCAGCACGGGGTCAAGGCCCCGGCCACCAGCGGGCCAGAACCCTTTGAGCGCGCCCTGAGGGTTCAGCAGAACACCCTTGAACAACTCGTTTTCTTCCTGCCGGCCTTCTGGCTGGCCGCACTCCTGGACAACGGCAAGCTGGCCGCAGTGCTGGGATTGGTGTGGATAGGGGGGCGCATCGCCTATGCGGTGGGCTACCTGCAGGCGGCGGAAAAACGTGGTCCAGGCTTTGGCATCAGTTTTCTCAGCAGCCTGGTACTACTGGTAATGGCGGCCGTCGGAGCCATCCGTGCCCTCTGAACACAGCCCAGGGGCTCAGCGAAAGCCCCCCGGCCGCGGCCGGGTCGTAGATAGGGACACATTGCCACTGGCTGGGGCTGGGCTGGGGGGCGACTTGGGCACCGCCACCACATTGAAGGCCAGGGACCAGCGTTCACCCTCGCCCCGAAAGGGGGCCACCGAATGGGGCTGCCAGGCAGGAAAGACGAAAAACTCACCGGACACGGGCAAAACATACTCAGCCATACCGGTGCGAAAGCTCTGGATATGCCATTCCTCTGGACCGTGGAAGCAAAGCTGGCCATCAAAGCGGTCCGGACCAATCTGGGGCGGCACCTGCAAAAAAATGACCCCGGAGAAACTGCCACCATGGGTGTGGGTGGGGTTGTAATCGCCAGCCCTCTGCACATTCAGCCAGAGGTCGATCAAGCGGAGTTCGTAGTGACCAGCGCTCCATGGTCC
>CANGZM010000146.1 GCA_947458155.1 Synechococcaceae cyanobacterium
GAGGCACCGGCGATCAGGCCGGCCAGGGGGCCGATGTTCTCCTGGGAAACCCGGTAGGAGCCGCCGCCGTGGGGGTAGGCCTTGATGGTCTGGCGATAGCTGGTGCCGACGATCAACATCAGCAGCACGATCAGGCCCGTGATCGGCAGGGTGAAACTGAGGGCGGCGGCCCCCGCCATGCCCAGGGTCAGCACGATCTCCTGGGTGGCATAGGCCACGGAAGAAAGGGCGTCGGAGCTGAGAATCGCCAGGGCTTCCGCATTGCTGTAGCGCTCTTCGTGGCTGGCGCTGGTCGGCAGGGGACTGCCGATGACCGTGCGGCGCAGCCGGTTAAAAACGGAGTGACGCTCCATGAGCAGGCCGCTGCGTTAGGCGAGATGCCGCAAACCTATGTCCCGCTCCCCTCAATGCCTCTTTTTTCTGCTTAATGTTGCTGCGCTTTGCCAACAACCTCTCTTGACCCTTTCCCCGCAGCGACAGCCCTGGCATGCCCTGGATGCTCAGGAATGCCAGAGCCTGCTCGCCAGCGGTGAAGACGGCCTTTCCACAGCCCAGGTCGCCGCCCGCCTGGCTGAGCATGGGCCCAATCGCATTGAGCTGGGTGCTGGGCGCAGTCCTTGGCGAATCCTTTGGGACCAAATCAGCAACGTCATGTTGCTGATGCTGCTGGCGGTTGCGGCCGTTTCGGCGACGGTGGCCTATCTGAATCAACGCTTTCCGAAGGATGCCCTGGCGATCCTGCTGATCGTCGGTCTCAATGCGCTGCTCGGGTACCTACAGGAATCCAGGGCCCAAAATGCGCTTCAATCCCTGCGCCGCATGGCCCAGCCCATGGTCACGGTCTGCCGCGACGGCCGCTGGGATCGGATATCAAGCGAGCAGTTGGTGCCCGGTGATCGCATCCGGCTGGAGGCGGGGGACCGGGTGCCCGCCGATGGGCGCCTGCTGGAGGGAGCCGATCTTGGTCTGCGCGAGGCGGCGCTAACCGGGGAAGCGGAATTGGTGGAGAAACGGTCCCAGCTGGTGCTTGATGGGGCAACGCCGGTGCTGGATCGGCGCAACTGCGTCTTTCAGGGTACCGAAGTGGCCCGGGGACGCGGCACAGCCCTGGTCACCAATACGGGCATGGGCACGGAACTGGGCCAGATCGCCGAGCTGATCAATACCGCCGGTGGTGAAACCACCCCGCTGCAACAGCGCCTCGATGGCCTCGCCAATGTGCTGGTGAGTAGCGCCTTGGTCCTGGTGGCCTTGGTGGTGCTGGGTGGCTGGCTGTTGGGCCAGCCCTTGCTTGATTTGCTGGAAGTGGCGCTGTCGATGGCGGTGGCGATCGTGCCGGAAGGGCTGCCGGCCGTGATCACCGTGACCCTCGCCATCGGCACCCAACGCATGGTGCAGCGAGCCGCCTTGATCCGGCGCCTGCCGGCCGTGGAGGCCCTGGGATCAGTCACGGTGATTTGTTCGGACAAGACGGGCACCCTCACCCAAAACCGCCAGGTGGTGCAGGAATTGCGCTGTGGCACTGAGTCCATCGCCGTCAGTGGCCAGGGCTACGACCCCAACGGCACCTTGACCCCTTCGCCCCTTACCGTCCCCTTCCCCCAACGGCAGGGGACGGCCCCAGGCGCCGTGGACTTGTTGCTCCAGGCAGGAGCGCTCTGCAGTGATGCCGAACTCAACAGCCAACCTGATGGCGGTTGGGATGTGTTGGGCGATCCCACCGAGGGCGCCCTAGTTGTGGCTGCAGCCAAGGCTGGACAAGGGGCGGAGGAGCTGCGCCACCGCTTCCACCGCCAGGGCGAGATTCCCTTCAGTTCCGAGCGCCAGTGGATGGCAGTCTGGGTGGGCGATGCGGACGGGGAACTGCAGGCCCCTTTGGGCGCTGCCGCTGAAGGTTCGGGCACGTTGCTGTTGAGCAAAGGGGCTCCAGAAGTGCTGCTGAACACCTGTGACCGCTGGCTGGCACCCTCCGGGGTGGAAGCCCTAGATGGCCCCCAGCGCCAATGGTGGCTTGACCAGGCCCGCGAGCTGGCCGCCAGGGGCCTGAGGGTTCTGGCTTTTGCCGCTGCCCCGCACCACGCAGGTCCGGAGCAGCCCGTGGAAAAGCAGGTCTTACTGGGCCTGATGGCCCAACTGGATCCAGCCCGTCCTGAGGTGGCAGAGGCGGTGGATCGTTGCCGCCAGGCCGGTATCCGGCCAGTGATGATCACCGGCGACCATCCGCTCACGGCCCAGGCCATTGCCAAGGGCATTGGGCTGCTGCCCCAGAGCAGCGGCCTGGGCCAAGGTTCAGGCACCGACGAGGTGGTGCTGGGTCAGGTGTTGGAGGCCAGTGACGAGGAACAGTTGCGCCAGTTGGTGAGCCGCTGCAGTGTTTTTGCCCGCGTGCCACCCGAGCAGAAGTTGCGTATTGTCCGGGCCCTCCAGGCGAACGGCCAGGTGGTGGCCATGACCGGCGACGGTGTCAACGATGCCCCTGCCCTGAAGCAGGCCCACATCGGTGTGGCGATGGGCCTGACCGGCACCGAGGTGAGCAAGGAAGCCGCCGACATGGTGCTGCTCGATGACAATTTTGCCACGATTGTCAATGCGGTTGAGCAGGGGCGATTGGTTTATGCCAACATCCGCCGCTTCGTCAAATACATTCTGGGCAGCAATGTCGGCGAACTGCTTACCATCGCCGCCACTCCGCTTTTGGGACTCACTGGTGTGCCACTGACGCCATTGCAGATTCTCTGGATGAATCTGGTGACCGATGGTTTGCCGGCCCTGGCGCTCGCCCTTGAACCCGGCGAGAGAGACCTGATGGCACGGCCACCGGCCGAGCCGGGAGAATCTATTTTTGCTAGGGGAGTTGGTGCTTATATCTTACGCATTGGTGTGATATTTGCGGCTTTCAGTATTGCCCTGATGGTCTATGCCTACCGCAGCGGTGCCCCCTGGAAAACCATGGTGTTCACCACTTTGTGTCTGGCCCAGATGGGCCATGCTTTGGCAGCGCGCAGCGATCGCCCGTTGTTGCAGGTACCGGCCTTCTCCAACCCCTGGTTGTTGGCGGCAGTGGGCACCACGACCTTGCTGCAGCTGCTGTTGGTCTACGTCAAGCCACTGGCCTCCTTTTTCGGCACCACGCCTTTATCGCTCCGCGATCTGGCGATCTGTTTTGGCGTCAGTCTGCTGTTTTTTATCTACCTGGAGCTTGAAAAGGTCTTCCGGCTATGGCGTCGTCATCGCAGCGCCGATTCCTAAGTCGGCAGCCTTGATCAGGCAGGATGGCTTCTATGCATTGGCTGCCGCCGGAACTCGGTTCCCTGGCCGAGGGACTGCCCAGGCTGATTCTTGTTGGCGTCGAGCGCAACCCCCTGCTGGGTTATGGCTTGATTGCCATGGCCATGTTGCTTGAAAATCTCATCCCTCCCATTCCCTCGGAATTGATCATGCCCTTGGGAGGGGTGCTGGTTGAGGAGGGGCGTCTGGATTTTGTGCCGGTGGTATTGGCCGGTCTGGTGGGCACGGTGCTGGGGGCTTGGTTCTGGTACTGGGTCGGCAGACTGCTGCGGGCCGATCGGTTGGCGGCGTGGTTGGGGTCCCGGGGCCGCCTGCTTGGCCTTGGTCCCGAGAGCCTGGCTGCCAGCCAGGCCTGGTTTGGGCGTCATGGGGCCGCCGTTGTCTTCTGGGGTCGATTGCTGCCGGCGATTCGTACCATGGTTTCTGTTCCAGCCGGTATCGAGTCGATGCCCCAGGGGCCGTTTTTGCTTTGGACGACCGCTGGCAGCCTGGTCTGGGTGCTGGTCCTCACCCTGGTAGGGATGCTGCTGGGCTCCAGGGCCACTGAGCTGTTCGCAGCCTTGGGGCCGATCAGCGGTTGGCTGAGCGCCTGTGTGCTGCTGTTGTTAGGACTCAGGACGATGGTCCCCTGGCTGAGTTCGCTGGTGCGAAGGCAGCGGCAGAGTTGAGTGATCCGGCTTGCCAAGGCCAAGCTCCCTGACGGACTGAGCTTTTGCGTGCTTGTTTTGAAGCGCCGGGCTAATGATCGAAGGGGTGGGTTTGGGATCAGGAGCCAGCAATGCTGGTTCTGGCAACCGCGGGTTTTCGTCCCCATTTTGGGCACCGCCTTCGCTCTGACCCGTTTGGGTTGCCCAGGGCGCCAACCGTTCTTCCATGGCCGCCAGCACGAAGATCATGCCCCCAACCAAAGTCAGGCAGATCAGGGCCAGGGCGGCATAGAGACGTTGGCGGTGTTGCAGTTGACCCTCAAGGTTCTCAACTGGCACTCCGCAATCGCTGCAGATCAGCAGGTTGCCCCTGCGTCCCACCTTGGTGACCATGCGACAGCCGCAACGGCGACAGGCCAAGGGCGCTTCCCCAAAGGACTACTTTGACAGCGTCAGGCGGAGGAATGGGTCGCAGCCGCTGCGGTTTTCCCATCTCCAGTGAGATTTTTCGGTTGGCCCTATCTCTGCTCAGACCCATCATTAGTCTGGTTTGGCAATGATTGTGCAAGCCCCGCCACCACCCCTGTTGCCATGTCCACTTACGGCCGGTTGGGAGCTGGTGGCCGTGGTGCATCTGCCGAGGCTTGATGGGGCTGGAAAACCCTCAGGGGGCTTCTCCGCAGCCACCTACCTCGCCGACCGGGATCAGCTCTGGCTGCTGAGTGACGCCCCCAAGGGTCAGTTGGTCGGCTGGGGCGGACTGGCCAAGCTCGGCAAGGCACCGTTGCGTCCGTTGGGGGTGGTGCGTCTGAGCAGTGGCAAGGGGGCCCCCCTACCGCAGAGCATCGATGGGGAGGGCCTGGTACTGCAGGGAGATCGGGCCTGGGTGGCGAGCGAGGGCCGTGGCAACCCCGAACGACCTACCCAGTTGCTTGGCTTCGATCGTCGCAGCGGCAAGCTGCAGCTGGCTATGCCCATGCCTGCCGAGTGGCAGCCTGCTCCAGGTCAGGGACTCGCTGCCAATAGGGGTCCCGAGTCCCTCACCCTGCTGCAGCGGCAAGGCAAGCCTGCGATGCTGCTGATGGCGGCCGAAACCGCCCTGCTTCAGGATCCTGCTGGCCAAGTGCGGGTGCTGGGGTGGCCCCTCGGCGCTGGCAAGACCTCTGCAGCCGGCAACCCCAAACCACTGCAGCCGCTGCGACTTCCCCGGGGTGATGGCTGGGGGCTCACTGACCTCCTGGCCCTGCCCGAGGCCCCCCGTGGGGCAACCCATGGGGCAACCCTGTTCGGGCTGCAAAGAAGATTCCAGGCGCCGGATCAATGGAGCAATCGCCTTGTTCTTTACCCTTTGCCCAAGCCGATCACTCCGGCAGCGAATGCCGCTCCCCTACCGCCCCTGATGTCATGGGACCTCAAGGCCATCGGCCTGCCGCCAGACAATTGGGAAGCAATCACTACTGGCCCTCCGCTTGAGGATGGACGCCCCACCCTGCTGCTCGCCTCTGACGACAACTTCAGCCCGTTTCAGGCCAACCATCTGGCCCGGCTCGCCCCCCGACGCAGTACCACTTGCAGGCCATGGGGCGGCACTCAATCACTCAGGCCAATGCGATAAGAATCTTTCTCAAGTTGCTTGCGCAAGCCCATGATTCGGTGTTTGGTTTGGTCGTACTGAGCAACCCAGAGGATTGGAACCAAAACCAAGGAGAACCCCAAGGTGGGTATTGCCAGCAGGAAACTTAAAACAGTGCACAGATTGGGCGACAAGTAGGCCGGCGCAGGAAGGGCATCATTGAGTCCCAGGGCAAGGGCGCGATCAACGACAACTTGGTCTTCAGCAGGGAGAAATCGCATCACTGCCAAGAAATATATGAAACAATCTTGCACCTGCAGGTTAAAGAAGAATTAGCTCCAAGCGACCTGCATCACCCTGTGTGGTGTCCTAGCGCA
>CANGZM010000147.1 GCA_947458155.1 Synechococcaceae cyanobacterium
AAGACCAAACCCACCCAGCACTCCGTCAAGGAACTGCGCTCGATTGGCATCCAGCCAGATGTACTGGTTTGCCGCAGTGATCGACCCTTCAGCGACGACCTCAAGGCCAAAATCGGCGGCTTCTGCGGGGTGCCCACCCGGGCCGTGATTCCAGCCCTGGATGCCGACAGCATTTATGCCGTACCGCTGCTGATGGAACAGGAGGGGCTCTGCCGCCAGGTGCTCGATGTGCTCGAGCTGGCTGACCACGACAGCGACATGGCCCGCTGGGCCGAACTGGTGCGCAAGCTGCGCAGTCCAGGGCCGGCCATCAAGGTGGCGTTGGTGGGCAAATACGTCCAACTCAACGACGCCTACCTCTCGGTGGTGGAAGCCCTGCGCCACGCCTGTATCGAGCTGGATGCCAGCCTCGACCTGCGCTGGATCTGCGCCGAGCAGATTGAAGAACAAGGGGCCGAGCCCCTGCTCCATGGCATGGATGCGGTGGTGGTGCCCGGGGGGTTTGGCAACCGTGGCGTCGATGGCAAGGTGGCGGCGATCCGCTGGGCCCGGGAACAGCGGGTGCCCTTCCTGGGGCTCTGCCTCGGCATGCAGTGCGCCGTGATCGAGTGGGCCCGCAACCAGGCCGGCCTGCAAGGGGCCACCAGCACCGAAATCGATGCCAGCACACCCCATCCGGTCATCGCCCTACTCCCCGAGCAACAAGATGTCGTCGATCTGGGCGGCACGATGCGCCTGGGCGTCTACCCCTGCCGGCTGGCTGCGGGCAGCACGGCCCAAGGGCTCTACGGCGAGGAGGTGGTCTACGAACGCCACCGCCACCGCTACGAATTCAACAACGCCTACCGCAACCTTTTTCTCGAATCGGGCTATCAGATCAGCGGCACTTCCCCCGATGGTCGCCTGGTCGAGCTGATCGAGCTCAAGGACCACCCCTACTTCACCGCCTGCCAGTTCCACCCGGAGTTCCGCTCCCGGCCCGGCAAGCCCCATCCCCTCTTCCGAGGCCTGGTGGCGGCGGCACAGCAGCAGGGAACCACTCGAGCGTCTGGGACGACAGTCACGACAGAAGTCGTCACAGCCAAGTAATCCAGACTTGAGCGTCGGATTTGACATGACTTACCAGACCAGCCTTGCCGTTGCTGGAGGTCGAATCAACAATCACAAAATCGGATCGTTCTTACGCTATTCCTTGCGACACAAACGTTTCACCGGCATCGCAGGACCAGCTGCAGGATCAGAAAGTCCACAGAAGAGATAGTCTTCATTCGAAGCGACTCGAACCACTTTGATCTCAGCGCCCTTTCTTACAACAAACTCCGAAGCACCAACCTCCGTCAAATCGTTGCCCCAATCATAGGTGTAGCCCAGGCCGGTGAATGGGAAACCTTGGGCTCCATTCGTATATTCCTGCGGTGGCTGCGCCGGCAGCTGGCCGGAAGCGCCTGGCTTCCCCTGACAGCGAACGTCGTCAACCTCCGGGTCGTCACAAGCACGAACCAGGTTTTGCGGGGCGACCCAAAATTCCACGAATGTTCCATAGGTGCTTTCCAGGGGCAACCCGAGATATTGCTTCGTTCTACGGACCACGTCCAGCGAAGACCTAGTGTCACTGGCTCCCCCGAGGCTGAGGCCCAACGAAGTTTTATAAACTTCACGAAGAAGCATAGTGCGGATTGACGGAACTGGAGTAGCCCATAGCAGGGCCTGAAGCGGAATGGTAGATCCCGGTTTAAGCTTGGCGTAATTAGTATTGTTGTCTACCCATGTGACCATCAGCACCTTTTCTCTGGCCGCATCCCAAATCAGGTCAGGATTGTCGAGTCGAATGGCCGACAAACCATCCCAGCGCTCGCACTCCTCAATCAAACCAGCATCTGTCTTTGCCCGTTGGAAACGCTGACTCAAGGGCTCGCTCCCATTGCCTTGCGGTCTTAATTGGGGGCACGGACGGACGACCGGAACCTCTTCACTCCAAGCCGCAGACAGGGGCTGACTGACAGTTAAACCCACGCCCACAGCAGCTGCTGCCAAGCCGATAGCACCGCGACGCCAAGAATTAATCAAAAGAAAAGAATAGCTGGAATGTGTGTAATTAGTCCGCACGACCACTGGAAACGCATGAGGGATTTCGAAGCATATCTTACTAGCAGGAGGCCAATCTAGGAAGCCCGTCAAATGATACATTCCGGCAGTATTTCAAGATAACGAACAAATCAATTTCCGGGGCGGGCGATGGGGCTTGCCAGCAGATGCTTGCATCAGAAAAGTCAACGCTTGCTGTTTGCCTGGCCGCCTTGGGACTGCGCAGTAATTGCAGGCACTGGGGTTCCGTAATTAGACATAAGGTTGAAATTCGACCGGAGGCCGAGCAATGCCTGCTTACTATTTCCAGCCTTGCCGGCGAACACGACCTATGCCAAGTCTTTTGGCACTCAAAGGCCTGACAACAGCCACGGCTACGGCCACGGCATGCAGCCACACAGCGCGCCAGGACCTGGCGCCACTGAGATGGGTGGTTGTGCTGGCCCCACTGATTGCGATGGTCATGGCCAACCAAGCCATTGCCACACCCAGGCTGCGAGTTTTGAGCCGGGAACGTCTTGATCGTCCCCATCTCTGGAGAGTGGTCATCACAGCGGAACAGCCGAGAAGCATGGAAGGTGCCACAGCCTCAGCACCCGCCCGTCCCCTGGGGACCTTTACCTTCAGAGTCAACTGTGAAACAGGCTGGCTCCGGGATGTGACAGGCGGCACCCCACGCCCGCCCAAGCCCCTTGAGCAGCTAAGGGGATATCCCACAGGTGTGCCACAGGAGGCTTTTGCCTCCGCCTGTGGCGAGACCGCACTGCCTGGACACGGCCACTAACGCCAGCGAATAGCACAGTTCTGCATAGTCTTTCCAAAGAATGCGTCAAAATAAAATTAATTCGCTCTAAGTGCAAAATCATGTACTCTTATTTCAAGCTGCCTACCAAATGGATACCCCTAAACGCATGTAAACCATGCTGAGTGAGAGACAAAGATTCAACCCATGACCTTGATCAATCCCGTGCCCACAAGCGGCTGGAACGAGAATGGTGGCTACGATGGCGATAGCGGACTCGACATCCTGGTGCCCGCAGACACTCCCTGCGTCTGCGCCGCCGACGGGGTGATTGAGTATGCAGAGCCTGGTCACACTCCTTGGATTGAAGACACCAAGTACGGAAACGGCGTATTCGACCCGCCCCACAGCGTTCTCATCCGACTGGACGAGCCAATCGAGCTAAATGGCGAAACCTACTACTACATCTGGTACACCCACCTCTACCAGGTCGATGCTTCGATCTTAAATAAGGAAAAAGTGCCCATCAAGGCTGGGGATCCGGTCGGTAAAACGGGCATCGGCAACCGGGTGCCCCATCTCCATTTTGGGGTGATACAGGATCGGCCCCAAAACGTGTGCATGTCCCATCAAGAGATTGCCGAGCTGATATGGGGATCTGGCACTACGCAGCATCCGCGCCTTGCCCATGGCTCACTTGGCATGGAAGTCCGCAATCTCCAGCGCATACTCACCTTACTTTCCCGACGCAATGACATGCGTGCCCTGGATCCCCTAGGAGTGGATGGCGACTTCGGGGACAATACGGAAAAAGCGGTAAAGGCGTTCCAACAATTCAAGAACCTGCCGGTAACCGGCGTGGTCGACGCACAAACCTGGGAGGCTCTCGACAATGGCTCTAAATAACCATCTGGGACCCTTTGGCTCCCATCCATTTAACTCAGGGGCGCCAACAGTCTTCCCCCTGGCCCTGGGCGTGCTGCTCAGCACGGCTGTGCTGCCTGGCTTGCAGCCCGCCGCATCGGCCAGCCCAAAGCCCGTCGCCATTGCGCCTGCCGCCACCTGGCGCATAAACCCCAAGCTCACCAACGATAAAGAAGCGGAGAATATCAGCGGCATTGCCTGCAGTCCCGCCCCCAACCAAACCTGTGTTGTGGTGAGCGATGAACAGAAGAAAGGTCGCTACGTTCGATTTGCCACGCTTGGAGATAAGACCATCAAGCCCGGTCGCACGCTTGACCTTTTCCCGCCTAGCCTAAGCAGGGAAAAAGAAGCTGACACCGAAGCCGCAGCATATGCGTCAGGGAAATTCTATGTAATTGGCTCCCATGGTGTGGCCAAAACAGACCCGATTTACATGCCAAACCGATACTTGCTTTTCCAATTCCCGGTTGATGCCACCAACACCAATCAGATCAAACCCACGAACGCGCTGGAAACCATCCTCGCCTCCCATCCGGAACTGAAGGCGGCTGCCTGCGCTCGCACATCCTCCGTCCCCTGTCGCAGTCTGCAAGATGGTGGCATCAATGTTGAAGGGCTGGCAATTCACGAAGAGCAAGCCTGGATCGGCCTGCGAGCTCCCGTTACGGCTGGGCAGGGTGTGGTGATTCAACTGTCCACAAAACACCTATTCAACGGAGAAACTGGGCAGGTATCCCTCCACAAACTGGCGCTTGGCGAAGGACGGGGCATCCGTGACCTCGCACGCGTAAACGCTGGTTTTTTGGTGTTGACAGGCAAGAGCACACCCGAAGAAGAGAATGAACCCCCCTGGCCCGCAAAGGTGGTGTTCTGGCGTGGGGACCAACAGACCACCATCCCCATCGCCACCCTGACCAACACTCCCTCGATCGAGAAGCCCGAAGCCTTGTTGGTGCTTGCCGAAGACAACCAAAACTGGCGCGTGCTCATCCTCGGCGAAGGCAAGGGATCGATCGAGCCCCAGGAGTACCTGCTCCCCAAACCCACGCCCTGAACCAACTGATTGCTGCTTCAGAGCAAATCCCAAAGAGGACAGCCGTAGCGCCGCCACCGCAGCGTTCTTGGCAACCCCGCTTTGGCGATGGCCATTCCTGAGCTAGGGGATGCGAGAGTAGAGGATTGGCAAATCAGCGCGACGTCTTGAATGCAAGAGAGACGTCTGTCCAGGCCCCACACCCGCCAACCCATCGCTGCAGTCCCCTCCCATCCCCTCAATCTCGTGAGCGGCGATCACCCTGCCTGGCCAGATCCACCCCTGCCGGTGGTCGAGACCTTCCACTCCCTCCAGGGAGAAGGGATGCACGCCGGCCGCAGCGCCTTCTTCATCCGCCTGGCGGGCTGCACGGTGGGCTGCCCCTGGTGCGACACCAAGCACTCCTGGTCCGCGGGGTCCCACCCGCTCCGGAGCTTGAATGAGCTGGCCCAAGCAGCTGCCAGCGCCGCCGCAGCCGGGGCCGCCTTCGTGGTGGTCACCGGGGGAGAACCCCTGCACCACGAGCTGGAGCCCCTGGGTGAGGCCCTGCGCGCTGCCACCGCCAGCGCTGACCAGCCCGCTGGCCTGCCCATCCACCTGGAAACCAGTGGCGTTGATGCCCTCAGTGGCCGCTTCGATTGGATCACCCTCTCCCCCAAACGACACCGGCCGCCGCAGCAGCAGGTCCTGGCCGCTTGCCACGAACTCAAGGTGGTGGTGGGCGACAAAGACGACCTGGCCTTCGCCGAAGCCATGGCCCTGGCCGCCATTGAGGCCGGCCGACCGGACTCAGTCTCCCCGCCGATTTTGTTACTGCAACCCCTCTGGGATAGCCCAGTGGGCCAGGAGCTTGCCATTGCCCATGTGCGCCAGAATCGTCGCTGGCGCCTCAGCTTGCAAAGCCACAAATGGCTCGGAGTGCGTTAACTCGAATTGCGCAAACCAGGAGTGCGTTAGTTCAGATTGCCTTAATCAGTGCCCCTTTGCTGAGCCTGCGAAGGGCGGGTCCTTGGAGCCCAATGCAGCACCTGTTGGGGATAGGGCATTTCAATACCGTTATCACGGAAGGCATACCAAATAGCCCGCCTTAGCTCCTTGG
>CANGZM010000148.1 GCA_947458155.1 Synechococcaceae cyanobacterium
ACTGACCAATGGACGCTGCATCGTGTCTTACCCGACTCAGACTGCGAACTATGCAGACGATGCTGCGGGAGCAGAGGCGGCGCTTGATTTGCTGATATCTGGGTCCAGGAAGGGCGGAAAAAATCTACTTAAGTCTCCCTCTGCCCCAACTCCTTCAAGTTGGCATTTGTGTCTCCCCCCCCATTTCAATACAGCACTTGGCCTGAAGTTTTCGTACAAACAAAAAGTTACCAATGGGCAAGTTGCCGAGCGATGGAAAGAATGGGTCCAGAGTGGAAACTTTGACTTCAATGAGGGGTCAATCATTTATGACACTAATGTTTGTGGCCTTAATTCATGGGGAGAAAAGCTTGCAGCAATTGAGTCGTACATAGTTATCGGTAAAACAAGACCTGTCTCCTTAAGAATTATCAACGAAGACGCCACGGACTTGGTGAATACCCATCGAGATCCGGGACTGGTAACATTCAAGATATATGTCCCAGATCCTGAGTCTGGCCTGAAACCAATCTGCATAAGAGAAGTCACTTCAACACAAGACGAATTTGTGCGGTTTGCGATCTCAGGAAAATCACCAAGCTAGTCCATGTGTTCGGTTTCAGGACATCCAATTTTATTCAATAAATAATGCTAAGTTTTCTATAGCTAATCTAAGTCTTTAATAGTTCACGTAAGTCATTCTCGCTAAGCACTGATACTCCTAGGGCGGCAGCTTTATCCAGCTTGGTTCCGGCTTTATCTCCAGCCACAACATAGTCTGTTTGCTTGCTTACGCTGTCAACCACTTTGCCACCAGCTGCTTCTATTAAAGACTGGGCTTCTGCTCTTGAAAGAGATGGAAGCTTACCTGTTAGAACAAATTTTTTGCCATCAAGCGGATTATTTAATGTAAATGAATCCAATGCAAGTTGCTGAGCAATAGCCTCTTCCCCGCTTCCCATCTCTATGCCTAGTGATATCAATTCATCAATTAAATGTTGATTTGCGGCATTGGAGAACCATTGCTGCAGAGACCTGCTCATCTCTGGCCCGAAACCTGCCAGCCTGGTTATTTCATCGGTATTCTGAATTGATGCTTGCTTCAACATTTCGGCATTTGGATAAAATCTTGAGAGTATTTTTGCATTAACTTCGCCTATATGATTAATTCCAAGTCCATATAGCTTGCGATGCCAAGGTTTCGCCTTTGACCTGGAGAGTTCGTCAACGATATTGTGGGCTGACTTTTCTCCCATACGCTCTAAGCTAGCAAGCACAGAGACCTCAATGCGATATAAATCTGCGATAGATTTAACAAGTCCACATTCAACCATCTGCTCGATGGACTTGCTGCCTAGGCCGTCAACATCCAAGGCCTTCTTGCTAACCCAGTGGCACAACGAAGCCAAAATTATGGCCGGGCAACTGCTGTTGATGCAACGAGTGGCCGTTTCACCTTCCTCCCGTACAAGTCGGGAGCTACACTCCGGGCAGGAATCAGGTAAAATCAAGCTGATCGCGTCTAATTTCCGTAACTCTGTCAATACCCCAACAACCTCCGGGATGATCTCACCTGCTTTGCGAACCAAGATGCTGTCACCAGTATGCAAGTCGAGCTCAGCAACTCGGTTGGCGTTGTGGAGAGAGGCACGGCTGACGATTGTGCCGGCAAGGTGAACTGGTTCAAATTCGGCAACTGGCGTCACAGCTCCCGTTCGTCCAACTTGACAGATGATCCGAAACAGGCGGCTGGGAGCCTCTTCTGCCGGGTACTTCAGGGCAACAGCCCAGCGAGGATGAGTATCCGTAAAACCGGCTATTTCTTGAAGTTGGAGATTGTCAAGTTTAACTACAACGCCATCAGTTGCATAGGGCAACGCTTTCCGAGCCCCTTCCCAGCGGTTGAAGAATGATTCCACTCCAGCCAGGTCGCTGAAACGTTCTCGGTAGGGGTTGACCTGAAAACCCGCTGACTCCAGCCATTCCAAGGATGACCACTGAGTGGCTGGTTTGCCCGGATTACCTTGCCCATCATCGGATAGATGGAGGGTATAAGCAAAAAAGCTGAGCCGCCTTGCTGCCACAACCCTGGAATCAAGCTGGCGCAAGGTGCCCGCACAGGCGTTACGGGGATTGGCAAACAGGCTCTCGCCCCGGGCCTGTCGTTCGGCGTTGATCATTGCAAAGCTCTCGTCCGGAATCAGGGCCTCCCCACGCACCTCTACCCAGGCGGGCGGCTGCTCCAAGCGCAGACGCAGCGGTACCGAGGCGATCGTGCGGACATTTGCGGTGATCTCCTCGCCCCGCTCACCGTCGCCGCGGGTGGCGGCTCTTACAAGCAGACCGTGCTCGTAGCTCAATGCGAGTGCATTGCCATCAATTTTGAGTTCCCCCACCATGGCCAAGGCAGGCCCTTCAACCGTCGTGACGCTGTCAAGAACCTTTCTGAGTCGGTCGTACCAGGCTTCAAGCTCAGCCAAGTTGAAAGCATTTTTAAGGCTGTAGAGAGGCACCCTGTGGGCAACGCTCTTGAAACCTTCGACAGGCTCGCCGCCGACGCGCTGCGTGGGGCTATCCGGGGTGATCAGCTCGGGATAGCGGCGCTCAAGCTCCTGTAGCTCTCGGAAGAGTTGGTCATAGACCGCATCCTGCATGAGCGGAGCATCCTTGACGTAGTACGCATGAGCTGCCTGCTGAAGCAGGCTACGCAGCTCTGCAACCCGCTCTTGGAGCAGTGGCTGCGAGGCTGCTTCAACAGACCGCCCTCGAGTCGATTGTGGAGATTCGCTCACGGTTAAATGGCGGAAGGGGGCAACAGCTGTCGCAGCAGCTCAGCTAGCCGCAGTTGCTTGGATGCGGTCAATCCGCCAGGCGTCCTCCACCTTGACAAAGGTGAAGTCAAGGGGCAGCTCGTCCTTGCTGTTATCTGCCTTGAGCTTGACAGTAAGGATCACCTGGTCTTCTTGCATACGCGGTCGTCCAGATTTGAGATTGCGGTAGTTGTTCAGTTTGAGGCCCGCCAGGAATCGGATGAATTGTTGCCGATTGACGTGGGAGCGATAGTTCTTGGTAGTGAGCAGGTAAGCGCCATCAATCTGACCTGATGCCACCTGGGTAAAGAACTGTTTGATCAGGGGGTTGATGCCACGGGCGCTGAGCACCAGTTTCACCGCCGAGATCGTCCAGTAGAGGAGGAGGGCTCCCGCGCCGGCTAACAGGCCCTTGGAGCCGTAGTCCCTGGCCAGTCCCCAATCCATGACGTCAACATTGGCGTACAGCGTCTTGAGTCTGACCGACGACCCCGCCTTCCTGGCCCTGGGCCCAGACTGGCCTTGCCTTGAAGCGGTGCCGCGCACCGGATCCCGTGCCCCTGGAGCCCCTATTGCCCCTGTTCCACCGGCTGAACCGCGAACATTTCGCAGGGGCGCTTGTGCGTTCAGGCAAGCCCGTGGCCGACCTGCGCTGGAGCGGCGGCAGGTTGACCCGTACAGCGGGCCTCTACCGACGGGGGCAACGGGCCGATGGGCTGGGCTTCCGCGAGATCGTCCTTTCGCAGCCCCTCCTGGAACCCCTACCCAGGGAAGCAACCTTGAGCACCCTGGCCCACGAGATGATCCATGCCTGGGTCGACCAAATCCTTGGGGTGCGCGAGGCCCATGGACCTCACTTCAAAGCGTGCATGGCCCGAATCAACCAGGCCCAAGACGAGTTTGAAGTGAGCCTTAGGCATGCCTTCCCAGTGCCGGTGCAGGGGGCTCGCTGGTTGGCCTGTTGCCCTCTCTGTGGCCTCAGGACCCCCTACCGAAGCAGGCGCAAGGGGCTGGCCTGCCGCCCTTGCTGTGAGACTTTCCATGGTGGGCGCTGGGACAGTAATTGTCTGTTGGTCTTCGAACCCCAACTCAATCACCAAAAGAGCCCGTAGCCATTTCAGGGCTTCAAGCCACCGCCAGGGAGGTCAGGGCAGGAGCAATCAACTGCCAATGACCATTGGCTTGGCGCAACCAGGTGCCATATTCATCGCAATAGGAATCGCCCAGGCCGGCTTCAGCTCCCAACCTCTCGGCGAGCTCACTGCGGGATTGGGTTACCGCCAAGGGATTGACTGAAGACATCATCGAAGTCAGGTAAGAAACGACCATGGAATGAAAGACGGTCTGGGAATCTTATCTCGCGGTTTTGGTTCCAACTGGAGTAATTACCGACTCTCTTCCAAATGCTAATTCTCTTTAGAAAGTCTTTGCTTTCTTTTCCAGTTTCTTCGAGGTTCTATCTCTCTTTTTGCCAGGTTGGGTCAAGGATCTCCCGGTGTGCCTTGGGAAACCGCCATGGAGCCAGGTCCGGGCTCGTTAAGGTGGGCTGATGGACTACGCCCCCTACGGATCTACTCCTGATCCCGACCCTGCCTACGCGAAAAGAACGACCCGAGACAGGGGTTTGGATCGAGAGTTGGATCGGGAGCGCCAGTTAGGGCAAAGGCCCATTCCGCCCCGTGATCGCCCCTGGGGGGACGACCCGCTTGAACAGCGATTGGATCGCTGGGTTCACCGCGGCCGTCAGTTGGTTGAAGGGGTCTCTGGTGCCAGACCGGGATCAAGGCAAGCTCCAGTCCCAAGCGAGAATCGTCCTGGGGGACGGGGAGCGGGGATTGAGGGTCTGGGCCGCTGGATGGGAAATCGTTTCGATTGGCTGCTGGACGATGGGGAAGATTGGCGCGAGCCTTGGCAGGAGGCTGATTCGCCACGCCAGGGCAGGGTCGTGGCCCCTGGGTCGCCACCACAGGCTGCCAAGGGTGGTTGGGTTGAGGATCCCCTCCTTAGGCAGCCGGAGGTCGCTGGGACCCCGCCCCTTGCCCGGCGGCGCCTTGAAGCCGTCTCGCTGCGCGGGCGGGGCCACCTTTCAGCCAACCCCGTAGAGGGGAGCGGGCGCCGCCAAGTGCCGCCGGGAGGCTCCCCCGCCCTTGAGAATCAGGATCCGGCCAGGCCCCCCGTGGCCCCATCTGAGGCCTGGCCAGAGGATGACGTGTTCAAGTTGGATCGCTGGCAGCGTCAAACTCGACAGGGTTCAGGGTCCGGCCCAGATCCTGCTCCACCGCAGCGGGATTCCTTTTCAGCTCGTCCCTTACCTCGCTCCAGCCGGCGTCGCTGAGCTTGGGTCTTGCCGGGCATTCGTGCTGGGTCCCTTGGTAACTGCGGGCCCCAGCCACCGTTCCAGGGCCGGTGAAAACACTTCCCGAATCACCGTGAGCGCCTTGCCCTGACGAAAAAAACGGTAGTGGCGGCTCCAATAGGGACCGGGATTGCCAAAACGGTCCTGCAGCCAGGGACTGTTCACCTGGGCCAGTCCGTCCACCTCGCGGAACAGTTCGGTCCTGCCCGCGGTGAGATTGCGCCAGATCGGCTGGCGATGGTCCGGGAGGTGGTGCTGGGCCTCGTCCAAGGTCCACCAGCTTTCCGCCCAGCCCAGGGTTTCGCTGCCGCAGCACAGCCAGACCTGGCGCCGCAGCAGTGGGGACACCAGCTCGCTGACCTGGAAAGGCGCCTCCAGGGCGGGATTGGGATCTGGAGCCATGGCGATCAATTCCACCTCGACGGCCTGGCCCGTGAGGAGTTCCAAATGCCGGGTGGGACTGCCATCCCCAAGGAGCAGCAGTTTCCAACCACCGCCCAATTGGCTTGCGGCCCTTCTGCTCAGGACTTCGTCTGCGGAGACCTGCCAAAGCACCTGCGGCGAACTTTGCAGCGCTTGGAGTGGCGGTAGGGGGATCACCCGCCCCCCACAATCGCCAACCTGCGGGCCACCCCCTCCCGTTCAACCAGGGCGCTTTCGGCGTCGGTGGACCGCAACCGCCAGCC
>CANGZM010000149.1 GCA_947458155.1 Synechococcaceae cyanobacterium
CCTTGAGCTTGAGGGTGCGGTCCCGTCGCACGATGTTGCCCCCATTGAGGTGGCAGCCGGCGCAGGTGTTGGCAAACAGGCGCCCCCCCTCGGCCAGCTGGGCGGGGCTTGCCAGCACGGCGACTTGAAGCTCCTGGGGCTCCTGGGGCTCCTGGGGCAGGCCCGCCTGGGACAGGCCCCAGGCGGGCAGCGGTTGGAAGAGCCAGTGCAGCAAGCCCAGCAACAGCAGCAGCCAGCCCAGAATCAGCGCAGCCTTGGGGAAACGCTTTGGGCGGGGCAGGGAATCAGTGGTCATGGTTTGAGGGCCGCCGCGACGGTCTCCATTCTCAGGGTCAGGGACTGCCGGCTGCCAGTGATGCCTTGTCAGCGCCCGGCAGCCAGCCGATGCGCTGGTTGGCGCCTGGCGATGGCGACCAGGTTGCGGCGGTCTATCGGGACGCCGTCATCAGCCAGGCCCAGGGCCTTTATAGCGAGGCCCAGATCAGGGCTTGGGCCCAGGTGGCCCAGGAGCCCTCCTTCAGGGCGATTCTGGAGCGGGGCCTGGGGCTGGCCAGTTGCTCCGACTCAGACCAGGGCAGCATCGAGGCCTTTGCCGTGCTGGAGCCTGGCCATCGCCTATCGCTGCTCTATTGCCGTGGCCGGGCCAGCCGCCAAGGCCGGGCCAACGCCCTCATGGATCGCCTCGAACAGCATGCCCGTGCCTCGGGTTGCGCCCAACTGCACACGGAGGCCAGCCAGCTTTCCCGGCCCCTGCTGCAGCGAAGGGGCTGGCTTACGGCAGCGACAGAAGATGTGATTTTTGCCGGACTGCCATTCCAGCGCTGGCGGATGATCAAGCCCCTGACCAGCAACAGGACCCCCAATGGCTGAAGCCCAGCTCCAACAATTTCTGACCAAGGTGGCCCAACTGAATGCGTTTGTCAGCCGCTGCCAATCCCAGCCAGATTTATTACAAACTCTGCGAGATTGCAGCCACCATCAACAAGTGGTTGATCTGGCCAAATCCATGGGCTACGACATCGGACGCCGCTGGGGGGATTCGATCAGTTCAGCTACCAAGGATAGCGATAGTTTGTTGGCTGGAGCCATTCCGGCCCAGGGGCAAGAGACCAGCCAGACTCTGATAGAGACAGCCGATTTCCGGCTGCTGCTACTGCATTCCTGCTCGGCTTGCAGCCCGCCGGGCTTTTGGTATGACCAAACCGAGGCCGAATGGCTGTGTCTGCTGCAGGGCAGTGCCCGCCTTCAATTTGCCGATGAGGACATTGAGCTCGAACTGAACCGGGGCGACAGCTTGATGATTGCGCCCCACCGGCGCCATCGGCTGGTGGCCACCGACGGGGGCCAAGGCACCATCTGGCTAGCCCTTTTCTGGAAGTCAGACTCCGGCAACGTCTTCAGTTCTTGAATGGCTGGAACTGGGGTTTGGCCGGAGTCGCTGAGGGCGGATTGATGATCTGGGTGTCACAGCTAACCGAACCATCACTGGCCGCGACGCAGTTGGTTGGGATGACCTTGGTTTCCGGACCGATGTTGCTGCCGCGCTGGAGCATGAAGGTTTCCACCTGGGCCCGCGCTGGCAGCAGCCCCAGGGCCAGCGACAGCACAGCTGCCGCCGGCAGCCACCAAGCCCCAGAGCCAGAGCAGGTGTAAAGCTGCTGCCGCCCAGGAGCGGGTTGCCCAGCAAGGAAGGGAAGCATGCCTGCAAACATCAGCGAAAGTTGTGACCGATTCCACTCTGGCGCCTCAATCGCCGCTGTGGTCTTCCTGTCGAATTTCCTCAAGAAGGAGATCCAGCTGGCCCAGGGGATCGACCTCCAGGTCTGCGCCAGCCAAATCTGCCAAGGGGTGTTCCCCCTGATCTTCTTGGCACCAAAGCGCTTCGATCGAGCAGAGCTTTTCGGCCAGACCGGCGAGTCCCTCGCTCGCTTGGATCCGCAACAACTCCTCCAGGAGAACGGGCATCCGAATCGAGGCCGTTCTCAGGGCCCGCCGCAAATCAGACTGGCTGCGGCCGCTATGGCGCAGCCAGTCCTTGAGAAAGCTCTGCAGATCGTCGAGCTGGTCGGCGCTGTAGGTGGGGGCCATGCCGGAAGCGGAGGGATCAGGAAGTGGGGAACCAACGATCCAGTCTGCTCTGGGCCCGGCGGCGGATCTCCGGAGTGAGGTGCCGGCCGCAAAGGCTCAACAGGGCCGTCAGGGCGACCATGTCATCACCGAAGCCGATGGCCGGTAGGAAATCGGGGATCAGATCGACCGGTAGCAGCAGATAGGTGAGGGCCGCGAGCACCGTCAGCCGTGCCTGGTGGGGTGTTCCACCATCGAGCAGCATCTCGAAGCATTCCAGGGCTGGTCTGGCCACGATGCGCCCGGCACGGCGGACCAGTCGCATCAACAGGTTTTCATCCACCGCCACACCGGGCAGCACTTCGGGATCGATGCTGCGTTGGCTATGGGCAGCGCCATTAGAGACAGAGGTCCTGGGGGATGGAACGGCGGAAACGGTCGGAGGATAAGGGGCCATGGAGGCTATGGAGGGGGGGCGCCAAAGCGGCGAGATTGCTTTCATTTTTAAGCCCAACTTGACCCCAGCCCAGGACGGTTGTCCCCCTGCCTGGCTGCGACTGCCCTGGTCAGGTCAACCAATCGGCAGGCCGGCTACCGTCGCAGCCAGCTCCTGGTCCCGATCCGATGACGTCCTTGCCCCTGATTGACTCCCCCGTGATTTCCAGGGCCCTGGTGGCCTATGGCCATTACCTGAGCTTCATGGTTTGCTTTGCGGCGCTGGTCCTGGAGCGACGCTTGATCCGGCCGCAACCGGACCGCCGTGACGCCATCTGGATGGTGATTACGGATATTGTTTACGGGATTGCGGCTTTGGGGGTATTAGGAACCGGGATCTTGCGAGTCCTTTACTTTGGGCAGGGCAGTTCTTTCTACACGGAAAATCCACTTTTTTGGTGGAAAGTTGGGGCCTACCTGACGGTTGGAACTTTATCCCTCTACCCCACTATCACCTATATCCTTTGGGCAATCCCTCTGCGTAAGGGTGAACTGCCCCAGGTGAGTGAATCCCTGGCCACCCGTCTCAAATGGATCCTCAATATCGAGATCCTGGGCTTCGCCTTGATTCCATTGCTGGCGGCGCTGATGGCCAGGGGCGTTGGGCGTCCCCTTTTGGGCTGATCCCGCCAGCAACATTGGTAATGCGGTCGCTTCCCCTCTGGATCGGCTCTTGGGGCCTGGGCCTAGGCCTGGCCCTGAAGGGCCTGGCGATGGGGCCATGGCTGCAGGCCGCCGAATTGCCTGCAGCGTGCCCCCGCGCCTCCGAGGTGCGGCAGAGACCAGCACTGGGCCGATTGCTACGGCCTTCCCCGCAAACGCCGCGGGGGGCTGACGATTATCGCGACCAGATTCAGACCACGGTGGCTGGCTGGCCCCGCTTACCCCATTGGTGCGTCTGGATCGAGCCCGGCGCCAGGGAACGGCGCTGGCAGCCTGCGATTGAGGCGGCCCTCAGCCATTGGCAGGGGTTCCTGCCGATAGATCAGGTCATGGATCCGGACCAGGCCCAGGTGCTGGTGTTGCATCGGCGTCCACCCCTGCTGCAACGCGATGGCCGGCAGCGGGCCAGCCATGGCAGGACCACCTTGACGGCCCGATACGTCAACCGCGCTGGCCTCTGGCGATTGGAACCGCATTTGCTGGTGATGGTGGATTCGACCCAGCGCCAGGCAGGCATCCAGGCCACGGCCCTGCATGAATTGGGCCATGCCTTCGGTCTTTGGGGCCATAGCCCGGATCCAGGCGATGGGATGGCGGTGGCGCCCGGGGCCAAACCGGTGCTGCAGCTCAGCCCCAGGGACCTGGCCACCCTGAACTGGTTGTACCAGCAGCCCACGGTCTACGGGCGTCCCGGGGCCGCTGCCCCTGATCCCTAAAGCTGGCCTGCCCTCTGCTGCAGGCGGCGCTCACAGCGATTCAGCCCCTCCTGGCAGTCGCCCACCATCAGCAAACCGGAGCCTCCCCACAACAGGCGCCTGGGCAGGTCGGGGACCGCCGCCCCCAGCTGCCGATGGGGCCCAAAACCCCGCTGCTTGAAATAGCGCACCAGGCGAGCGTGCTGCCGCTCCCGATCGCGGATGGCCAGCAACCAGGCCCGACGGCAGGGGGTACATTCCAACGCCCAGGCGAAGGTGGCCGCCCAGATCAGTTCGCCCACCCCCGCAGTTTCTTGCCCCTGGATCCGCAGGGTGTCGAGATGCAGTCCCGATGCCGTCGGCATGGCCCACCCCTTGAGGTCCCCCAGCAGCAGGGGGCCTTGGCCAGGGCGAGGGCGGGCCACCGCCACCCGCAGATTCCAGAGGCCCAGGCGCCGGGGGGCTTGGATCCGCAGCAGCTTTCCCTGGGCAGCGGCGATGGCTTCGATGCGCTCAAGGGTTAGGGCCAAGCTTCAGGGTGCCCCAGAGGCATCGCCCGGATAGGGATCAGCCAGGACGACGGCCCCCATGGGCAAGGGACCGTAGAGGTGGGGGAACAATTCCCCCGTATCGGGGGCGGGCTCCTGACGGATCGGCACCCCGGCGGTGGCGATGGCCCGTGGATCAAGGGCCAACAGCACCACATCGGCGGCATCGGCATAAAAACGCTGGTAGGTCGCTGCCACCTGGTGAAGCCAGCTGGCATGGACAAAGCCAACTTGCTCGCATGTCATGCCCCTGGTGGACCAGGGGTAGAAACCCTGCCGTTTCGCCTGCCGCCAATCCGCCGCCAAGGTGAGGTGATACAGCCAACTTGGGGAGTACCAGGCCCGCCGTTCGGCCCAGGGACTCGCCATGACAGCCCCCAAGGCAGGACCTTCAAGCCAGGGGTCGAGCCAGGTCCTGAGCGCCTCCAGACCGCATTCGAGCGCAAAACGCTCAGCATCGAGGCCGCGAAACTGCCTCAGAAACGGCAAGATCAACCACTGCAGTTCAGGGCGTTGGCTGGTTTGAGGCAGCTCAAGCAGCGCTTGGTTCCATTGCCGCAGCAGGGTCAGGGCCTGCTGGCGAGCGGCGGCCGCATCACCGTTGGCATGACGTTCTGGATAACGGCAGTGATCGAGCAGAGCTTTGAATTCGCCATCACAGCTGGCGATCAGTTGGGCGGCCAAGCGATCGCCGGGCCAATCTCGGCCAAGCTGCTCCAGGCACCAGCGCACAATCTGCTGACTTTCATCGATCACCCTGCCATCGGCAAGCACGAGCACAGGCACCGTGCCCTTAGACGAAGCTGCCAGCAGTTCGGGTGGTTTGGCGGCCAGGGCAACTTCCCGTAAGTCCACCTGGATCGCCGCTGCCGCCAGGGCCAGGCGGGCACGGATGGCATAGGGGCAGCGGCGAAAGCTATAAAGAATGGCTTTATTTTTGCTTCCGCCATCACTCTCTGCCAGAGCCCCTTGCTGGTAGTGGATCTCAACCATGGCCCTGGGTTTCCCGACTACGGGCGAGCAGCAGCTGGCGCTGACGTTCGGCAAAACGCTGACGATCACTGTTGGAGTGGAGCGTCAGGCAGTAGCGACAACTCACCCCTTCTACATAACTGGGAAGTTTGGTGTCCGCTTGGGAGAGGGGCATGCGGCAGCCATGACAAAGGGCATGGCTGCCGCTCTGGAGTTGGTGGTTCAGGCTGACGCGCTGATCAAAAACAAAGCATTCACCACGCCAGCGACTCGCGGCGGCGGGTATCTGGCGCAGATAGTTGAGGATGCCACCCTGCAGGTGATACACCTGATCAAAGCCTTGCTGCAGTA
>CANGZM010000150.1 GCA_947458155.1 Synechococcaceae cyanobacterium
GGGCTGTTTCCAAGGTGGTGAGCAATAAAACCAGGGCGTCATGTTGATTGAGATCCGGTCCACTGACCTGTTGAATCCAGCGATCGCAGAACGCCTCAATTTGAAGGAACAGATCGCCGCCACCCCTTAGGGTCGTCATCACCTGCTCCATGCGGGCCTCGTCGATCTCGGGGGGGAAACCCACCACATAGCGGCGACCATCCGTGCCCGCATACGAAAGCACACCCTGATCATCCAGGCTGGGGGCTGCCAGTGGCATTACGGGTGCTTCTTCTTCCTCCATGGCCCATCCTGCTGCTGATTCATGCCTAGCTGCGCCGGCAGCGATTGCCAAGGGCCAATCAGCACCCCTGATGGTCCCAAGCCTGGGCGGCGGCGTTTGCGGCAGGAAAGCGCAGTATTTAATTGTTGAGCCGCTCCATGCGGTAAGTCACGAAGGTCCCCACCGGGCTCCAAAGCAGATAGGGCACCAACAACAGGGCCGCCGGCCTGCTGATGGGCAGCAGGGCTGCGGCCAGCACCATTCCCCAAAGCCACCCTGCCAGGCCGACCAACGTGCCGTTACGCAGGCGACGGGTGCGACAAATGACCCAGGTGTAGCTCTGCACCAACACCAACAGCCCCAGATAGGCGGCCAGAAGCCTGCCGCTGCCGCTGGCCGCCCAGGCCTTGAGAGCCGAAACAAAGCAACAGAGGTAGATCACCAGCCAGATGGCCGGAATCCAGCGCTCGAAGGTGAGCCAGCGAGGCCGGCGCAACTGCAGAAACCAGCGAAATTCCCGGCGACTGGGGGTGAGAACCAGGATCACCAACACCATCCAGGCAGCGATCACCAGCCAGGCGGGCATGGAATCAAGAGCAAGGGCTAACCCCCATCGTTTCACCGGGACAGCCCCTGCGCTTGACTGCTTCACAGCGCAATGTGATCCATGGCTGAGGCCCTCCCCAATCCAGACGCCACCCCAACCGCGCCCTCCGCGTCAGCCAGCATCGAGTCGGTGCTGCACGAGGAGCGTCGCTTCGAGCCCCCTGCCGCCTTCGCCTCCCAGGCCCGCATCGGCTCGATCCAGGCCTACAGGGCCCTGGTGGCGGAAGCGGAGGCAGACCCAGATGCATTCTGGGGGGCCTGGGCTCGCCAGGAGCTGCACTGGTTCACCCCCTTTGAGAAGGTGCTCGATTGGAGCGACCCTCCCTCGGCCCGCTGGTTTGAGGGGGGCACCACCAATCTCGCCTACAACTGCCTCGATCGCCACCTGGAGGGCCCCCGGGCCGACAAACTGGCCCTGATCTGGGAGGGGGAGCCGGGGGACGAGCGGCGCTTCACCTACCGCCAGTTGCACGCCGAGGTTTGCAAGGCCGCCAATGCCTTGCGCAGCCTGGGCATTGGCAAGGGAGATCTGGTCGCTTTGTACATGCCGATGGTGCCCGAGGCGGCCATCGCCATGCTGGCCTGTGCCCGCATCGGGGCTCCCCACTCGGTTGTGTTCGGAGGCTTTTCGGCTGAAGCCCTGCGGGATCGCCTGATCGACGGAGACGCCAAGGCGGTGATCACCGCCGATGGCGGCTTCCGCAAGGACAAGGCGGTGGCCCTCAAACCAGCAGTTGATGCGGCCCTGGCCGGCGGCGTCTGCCCCACGCTGAAACATGTGCTGGTGGTGCGCCGTACCGGCGAACCGACCGCCATGGAAGCGGGCCGAGACCTGTGGTGGCATGACCTGGTGGACAGCCAAAGCCCGGAATGCCCGGCCGAACCGATGGCCAGCGAAGACCGACTTTTCGTGCTTTACACCTCCGGCTCCACCGGCAAACCCAAGGGTGTGGTCCACACCACGGCGGGCTACAACCTCTGGGCCCACCTCACCTTCCAGTGGATCTTCGACATCCGTGACGACGACATCCACTGGTGCACGGCCGATGTCGGCTGGATCACCGGCCACAGCTACATCGTTTACGGCCCCCTCTCCAACGGTGCCACCACGGTGATGTACGAAGGGGCGCCGCGGCCCTCCAAGCCAGGGGCCTTCTGGGAAGTGATCGAAAAGCACCGCTGCACAATCTTCTACACAGCACCCACGGCAATCCGAGCCTTCATGAAAGGTGGCCGCGAGGTGCCGGACCGCTCCGACCTAACGAGCTTGCGGCTGCTGGGCACGGTGGGTGAGCCCATCAATCCCGAAGCCTGGATGTGGTACCGCGATGTGATCGGTGGCAACCGCTGCCCAGTTGTCGACACCTGGTGGCAAACGGAGACCGGCGGCGTGATGATCAGCCCCCTGCCGGGGGCTACGGCCACCAAACCGGGCTCCTGCACCTTGCCCCTGCCGGGCATTGCCGCCGATGTGGTCGACCTTGAAGGCCGCAGCGTCGGCGTCGACCAGGGGGGCTATCTGGCGGTGCGACGGCCCTGGCCGGGCATGATGCGCACCGTCCATGGCGACCACGAACGCTTCCGTAAGAGCTACTGGGAGCACATTCCACCGATCAACGGTGAATACATTTATTTTGCCGGCGACGGGGCCCGCAGAGATGCCGATGGCTATTTCTGGGTCATGGGCAGGGTGGATGACGTCATCAATGTCTCCGGCCATCGCCTGGGCACGATGGAGATTGAATCAGCCCTGGTCAGCCATCCCGCCGTGGCCGAAGCGGCGGTGGTGGGCAGGCCCGATGAACTCAAAGGCGAAGCGATTGTGGCCTTTGTGAGCCTGGAGGGGGGCCGCAGCGGTGACGCCGCCCTCGAAGCCGAATTGCGCCGCCACGTGGGTCAGGAAATCGGCCCGATCGCCAGGCCCGATCTGATTCGTTTCAGCGATGTTCTACCCAAAACCCGCAGCGGCAAGATCATGCGTCGACTGTTGCGATCCCTAGCCGCCGGCCAGGAGGTGAGTGGCGACATCAGCACCCTCGAAGACCGATCGGTGCTGGATACGTTGCGGGTCTGAGGGGCAAGCGGCGCGTCAGGAGAGGCCGGGGGGCAAGACACCGGCCGTGGGCTGACACATCAGATAGATGAACCAGATCGGGCCAGCCAAGGGGATCAAAGTGATGAAAACCCAGGCCCAGTGTTTGCCAGCATCACGCAAGCGGCGGACGCTTAGCGACAATGTGGGCACCAGGACAACGAAGGCATAAATCGAGTAAATCCAACCAAAGATATTAGAGATCTGGCTAAATAAGATCAAGCCAAGACTAACGATAAAATTCGCCAGAGTGAACCACCAGTAGGCAGGCCGGCGCGAGCGCCCCTCGAAGTCAAAACTCCTCTGCCAGGCGCTTGTAAAGGAATCAATTAGCTCAGCCATGAAATCGTCATTGCAACAGATCCAGGTTGTGGCACGAAGGGGGCGGCGTCAATCACTTTTGGACGCACTGTGATCACCCCAACGCACAACCGTCTCCGCCAACCGATCGATCTGACGCGCTCGGGCCGGATCATCGGCCCAGTCGCCCAGAAACTGTTTGCGCAGACCGGCACTGGCCGGGGTGAGGTGGTCACCGGGTAGCTCCAGTAGTTCGCTGGCATCGTCCTGGCGTTGCCCCAAAGTGTCGAAAAGCCGGGGGCTCTGGTCGAGCTCGTCGCGGCGAAACCGCACCAGCAGGTTGCGCGGTTGGCGATAGCCGCTGGCGATCTGGCGCAGGGTTTCGGCCGGTGAAGGGCTGAATTCGCTGCGGAAGCCAAACTGCTCGCCCATTTCACTCAAAAAGGGGATCGAACGGGACGCCGAAAAATTGTTGAAGCTAAGGGCCACCAGCCCCCGCGCGCCGCGCCCGGCGTCGGGCGCCAACAGGTGTAGCTTGCATCCCAGGCTGTGCCCTAGCCGCAGCACCCGCGTGCGCAACTCCGGCTCAGCAGCGGCCCGGGCCTCGGCCAGTCGATCGGCGCGAAACAGTCGCCAGGCGTCATTGGCCTGGCTCTGGTGATCGAAGGCGGGGACATAGCTCCAGGCACGCACCGCCCAGCCGCGCTGAACGCAGGACTCCAGCAAACGGCGATAACTAATATGGGGCCTGGCGGCCAGGTAAGTGCCACCGATGAACTCCAAGCGCCTTGCTGTCGGCCCGCCGGCCAAACTGAGCTCGGGGGGCGGATCCAAACACCAGAGCGGGCCCCGCTGGCTCCAAGTGAGGGGTTCAACCACCGCTGGTTCCAGGGGTCCCCAGAGCTTGCACCGCCTCAATGGCTTCACGGCGGTGCGCCGGTCCATCCAAGAGGTTGTTGAAGACATGGCGAATAACACCCTGGCCATCGATGACATAGGTGACCCGCCCGGGCAGCAACCCAAGCACCGCCGGCACGCCGTAGGCCCGCCGCAATTGGTTGCCCGTATCCACCAACAACGGATAGGGCAGTTGATGCTTGCCGGCAAAGCGCTGGTGGCTGGAGGCATCGTCGCCGCTGACCCCCCAGACTTCGGCGCCGAGGGCCTGCAGATCGGCGTAGCTGTCACGGAAAGCGCAGGCTTCCATCGTGCAGCCCGGGGTGTCGTCCTTGGGATAAAAGAACAGCACCAAGGCCTGGCCCGCCAACTGGTCGCTGCGGCGTTCAACCCCATCGGCATCCCGCAGGGCCACGAGGGGGGCGCGATCACCGACGGAGAGGGCAGGGGCCATGGAGGCTGCAAGGTTTGGCTGATGCCAGCCTAGGCAGCCCAGCCAGGGGCACCGGGTGCCCTTGCGTGACCTGAGATCATGGCAATGAAGGTCTTGATGCGGCGATGCCCGAGCCTGCCAGCCTCTGGGAACAGGGTGATTTCCTTGGCGTGGTGCTGAGCTCAGCTGCGCCGGGGTCGGGCGCTGCGCAAGCGAAAACGCCAAAAAGCAAGCGCGACAGCCCTGCAGCGAGGGATGCCGTCGCCAGTAGGGAGACCCCCGCCAATGGCGCCTTGGCATGCGAAGCCCCAGCCCAAGAGACTATGGCGAGCGAGGGATCAGCCAGCAGCGAAGCCCCCGCAAGCGTTGACGCCTTGTCCGAGCCCCCTGGCCCCCCCCTGCCCCAGACCATCAGCCTGCCTAGCTTCCCGAGCCCGACCCCCCGGGGCCTGCCCCCCTGCCCGGAGCGGCTGTTGATTGTGGACACTGAGACCACGGGGCTTTCGCCGGCCAAGGGCCGCTGCATTGAAGTGGGAGCTGTGCTGTTCCATGTGCCCAGCCGGGCGGTGCTCAGCCAGTTGTCCTTTCTGCTGCCTTGCAGCAGCAACCCCGCCGAGCGGGTCAACGGCATCACCGCGGCGGTGACGCGGCTGGAGCAACCCCGTGATCAGTTCTTAGCCTGCCTGGAAGCGATGGCCGCCGCCGCCGACGTGCTGGTGGCCCACAATGCCGCCTTCGATCGCCAGTGGTTTGGGCGCGAAGAGCTGCCGCCCCTGCAACGGCCATGGCTCTGCTCAATGGAGGACATTCGCTGGCCGGCGGAACGCCACCTGCGCGCCACTCCCTCGGTGCGGGATCTGGCCCTGGCCTACGGGGTGCCCGTTTGGGCAGCGCACAGGGCCCTGACCGATTGCATCTATATCGCCCAGGTGTTTGAACGGGAAGCGCAATTGGAAACCCTGCTGCAACAAGCCCTGTTACCCCGCAAGCTCTATCGAGCCCGCCTTCCCTACGACCAGCGACACCTGGCCAAGGAGGCTGGTTTCCGCTGGAATGAGAGTGTCCAGGGGGCCTGGTCCAAACGACTGACGGAAGCTGAACGGGGGCTGTTGCCCTTCGAAGTATTGCCGGCCGAGGGCGACCAGAGCCCCA
>CANGZM010000151.1 GCA_947458155.1 Synechococcaceae cyanobacterium
GGCAGCCCGTAGCGCTGGCCCGTGCGCTGGCTCAGGCGGCGGCAGAACTCCTGCGCGTCGTGCCAGCTCACCCGCTCCACCGGACGGTTCGCGCCCTTGAACTTCGCAGGATCGGGCTTCAGGTCGCGCTCCAGCTTCTGCCAAGCCGCCACCGTCCGCCACTGGGCCTGGGTTATGGGTGTTTGGGCCATGAAGAAGGCGCCCAGCTTCACCTCATGCTGGGGGCCTTCATCGTCGAATCGCTCCGACTCGCCCTCAGGAGAGCCCATCAAAAAGCTGCCCGCCGGGATCTTCACCATCGTGAGCTCCACCCCCTCGCCCAACCCCTCGCCCAAATCCTCCCGGTAGCCCTCCACCTGCAGCGGCCGGCGCTCCATGCTCCAGTGGTCGCCCTGCTGGTGCAGCAGGCAGGTGCTGGTGGAAAAGCGCTGCAGCCGCGAGGAATCCGTCGCCGCCGGCGCATCTATGGAAGATGGGGCAACCTCATGTTCGGGGGGGAGGGTCATCGCATGCCGCCTGGCGGGCGCCGTTCCGATGCGGCAGGTTTCTGGTGGCGAGGGTAGGGCACCAGGCAAGGAGGAAAGCTGCATCTAGCGGTGAGCTTCCACCAGAAACCATGCAACTAAAGCGGCTTGAGCGTTTTGCCACCCAGGCACTACTGCCCCATCTGGTGCTGCCTGCCGACGCCATCTTGGCCGCCCTGGGCAGGGAACAAATCGATCACCCTGCGCGTCGGCTGTCCGACCTGGGGCCCGATCAGTCGGGAGTTACGGCAGGGGAGTGAACTGCTGTTGCTGTGGCTGCAGTTGGCGAGAAGACGCTTCGATTCTTCTATCGTGTTTCAAGGGATGTAGAAAGATGAAGCAGATCTCGTCTTTCGATCTGCCTGCAGAAAGCTGGTCTGTGGAGATCCAGAGTCGGCCCGTCTGGTACCTCTCTGGCGAAGGAATGCTCACACGTTACGAAAACACTTCACGAGTAAAGTCATGGCAAAAAATGCCCTCTGCATCGGCATCAACGACTATCCGGGAACCCAAAGCGATCTCAAGGGCTGCGTCAACGACGCCAACGACTGGGCTGCCGTCCTGAAGGGGAAGGGCTTCAGCACCAAGCTCCTGCTCGATGCCCAGGCCACCAAGGCAGCCATGGTGAGCGCCATCACCGGCCTGGTGGGCAGCGCCCAGAGCGGCGACACTGTTGCCATCACCTTTTCGGGGCACGGCACCTATGCCCCCGACAAGAGCGGCGACGAAGCGGATGGCCTCGATGAGGCCCTCTGTCCCTATGACATCTTTCAAGGCAACGCGCTGATCGATGACGAGCTCCACCAGCTCTTCCAGCAACGCAAAACCGGCGTGCGGGTGATCCTGATCTCCGACAGCTGCCATTCCGGCACCGTGCTGCGCAATGCTCCTGCGGATCCCGATGCGGATGCTCCCAGGGTGCGCTTCCTGCCGATGGGGGCCTGGGTTCCAGAGGATCAGCTCCCCCGGGCTGCCAGTGGTCGCCCCCTCACCAACCTCCCCATCAGCAGCACCACCTCCCCCTGGGCCGGTGTGATCACCCCTGGCGGCGACCTGCTGATGGCCGGTTGCGAGGAAGGCCCCAACAAGTTCAGCTACGACGCCAGATTCAACAATCGCCCCAATGGCGCCTTCACCTACTACGCCCTGAAAACCTTCAAGACTCTCCCCGCCGCCGCCACCTATGCCAATTGGCACGCCGCCATCCGTCGCTACCTGCCTTCGGCCAACTACCCCCAGGTGCCCCAGGTGATGGGGGCCAGAAGTGCGCTGCAGTTCAAGGTGCTCGCCTGAGGCTGCCGTAACCCCATGCCGGAACCCAAACGCAACACCATCAGCCTCAGCGTTCCTGGCACCCGTCTCCAGGATCCCCCCCTGCCCCGCCTGCTGGCTCGGGCCTCGCGGGGGACAGAGCACCGTGGCGAGGATCCTTTCCTCCCCACCGGATTCCTGAAGGTCGAGAGAGGCTTCGATCTTTCGGCCCCATCCCGCGACATCGGTGGCACCGATCTGAACCCGCTAGACCTGCCGCCCGATCAGGTGGTGGTGCTGGAGATGGTGGAGGGCATCACAGTGATCACCTCAGCCGGCAACCTCGCAGCCACCCTGCAGCAGATCGGAGCAGAATCCTTGCTGGGTCTGGAGGATCGGGGCCAGGTCGGCGCTGCTTCCCGCGGCAGCAGCGCCGGCCAGCTGATCACCCGACTGTTCAGCCTCGATCTCGGCAGCGATGCCATTATCGAGGAGGCCAGGGCCAAGGCGCTCGCCTGGGCGAAGCAACGGCTGGGGGAGAAGGCGAAGCAAAAGCTCGGCGAGGTGGCCGAGCTCGGCGTTTCTTGGCTCGGCACCAAGGCCCTGATGTGGACGATCGAGAAGCGGCTGCGCGTCAGCCCCGGGCTCTACCGCTGGTCCGGCCGCTCCCGGGACCCCTCGGAAGTCTTCGGCGAGGCGGATCCAAAGCTGGCCCAGGAGGCCCTGCAAGGCCCGCTGCTCGTCTTCATCCACGGCACCGGATCCAACGGCGCCGGTTCGTTCGGGGATCTGCAGGAGACGAGTGAGGAGGATTGGCGCGCGCTCCGGGCGACCTATGGGGAACGCATCTACACCTTCGAGCACTACACCTTCTCCGAAAGCCCCATCGACAACGCCCTGGCCTTGGCCCGGATCCTCCCGGCCAGGGCCCGGATCCATCTGGTCACCCACTCCCGGGGCGGGCTTGTGGGCGATCTCCTCTGCCTGCGGCAGGTGGATGACGACCTCATCGATGGGTTCCGCCCTGGTTACGCCTCCTTCACTGCAGACGATCCCGGCCGCCGGGAGAGCCTCGAGCGGGAGGGCGAGTGGGCTTACGCCGAGCAACGCGAGCGGCTGCGGGAACTGCGCACCTTGCTGGGGCGGGAGCACGGCTTCCGGATCGAGCGCTACGTGCGGGTGGCGGCGCCCGCTCGCGGCACCCTGCTGGTCAGCGGCAACTTCGATGCCTTCCTTTCCGCCCTGCTCACCCTGCTCGGCACCGTGCCCTACCTGGCGGGCAACCCGATCTATTCCTGCGTGAAGCGGGTGGTGCTGGAGATCGCCCGGCACCGCACCGATCCACGACTGGTTCCAGGCATCGAGGCCATGCTGCCGGAAGCACCGCTGGGGCGTTTTCTGGCCAGGGCAACGCCCGCCGAGGGGCTTCAGCTCGCCGTGATCGCCGGCGACATCGAAGGCGGGCACCTGCTCAAGCGCCTGGGGGTGTTGTTCACCGACTTCGTTTTCTTCGAACGGGTGAACAACGACCTCGTCGTGGACACCGATTCGATGGGGGCGGGCATTGCCCGACCCGGCAACGCCCATCAGCTCTTCGAGCAGGGCCCCCGGGTAAGCCACTTCAACTACTTCGCCAATGCCTCCTCCCGCGGTGCCCTGCGGCGCTGGCTCACCGAAACGAACACCACCAGCATCGCCGGCTTCCATCCCGTCTCCGGCCTGATCGACGAGTCCAGTCTCGACACCGATCGGGCTGACGAGCGGTCCCTGCGAAGCTCCGCCGGGATCGATCGGGCCACCGAGCAGACCCTGCCACTGGTTGTGGTGCTGCCTGACTGCATGGCCTCCCACCTCTGGAACGAGGCAGCCCGCGATCGCCTCTGGTTCGATCCCGGCAGCTTGGCCCTCGGTGGGTTGGAGCAGATCGCCTACGGCAACGCAGCCGATCGGTCGATCAAGGCCGAGAAGCTCTTTACCCTGTTTTACGGCGAACTCTGCAAGTCGCTGATCGGCAGCCATCGAGTCGTGCGCTTCGCCTACGACTGGCGCCGACCTCTGCAGGAAACGGCCGTCGAATTGGCGACCCGCCTGAAGGCTCTGCTGCAGGAAACGGCGGTTTCCGGCCAACCGGTGCGCCTCCTGGCTCACGGCATGGGGGGACTAGTGGTGCGTGCCCTGGTGAAAACAGACGAACCACTCTGGAACGAGCTGATGGGCCGCAGCGGTGCCCGCTTCGTGATGCTCGGCACGCCGAACCAGGGATCACACCAGATGGTGGAGACCCTGCTTGGTAAGTCAGACCTGACCCGCAAGCTGACGCGCATCGACAGCCGGCACTCGATGCAGGAGATTCTCAACATCATGGCCGGCTTCCCTGGCATGCTTCAGCTGCTGCCCAAGACCGGCTTCAGGGAAGCCGGTGATGTTCAGCAGCGTGACGACTACTTCCAGGAGGGGGTTTGGGAGGAGCTGAAGCAGCTCAACCAGGACCGCTGGATCGGAGACGGCATAGCAGCCATTCCCAGCAAGGCCGTGCTTGCCCAGTCCCGCTGGTTGTGGGATCAGGAGAGCCCTGAGCTGCCCGAACAGCACAAGCAGAAGGTGATCTATGTCTACGGCCAGGCCAGCATGACCCCCTGCGGCCTTCTGGAGCAGAACGATCGCTTGAAAATGCTCGGAACTCCAGCGGGCGACGGTGCGGTGACCTGGGCCTCCGGCCCCATCGCCGGCATCGGCAGTTTCTATGCCATGCCCGTGGAGCACGCTGCCCTCTGCAACAGTGCGACCCATTTCCCCGCGATCATCGATCTTCTCGCCACGGGCAGCACCGAGCCGGCCCGGCTGAGGGCGGTGAACACCATGCCCACGCTGCGCTCCGCCATGGCCCCGGTGGTCTATGACGCCGGTCCCATTCCCTATCCCACCGACGAGGAGGTGGCCCTCAGCCTGCTCGGCGGTCGGAAGCGCCAGCCGCTCCAGGCCCAGCCGGCCCCTTGCCTGCAGGTGTGCTGCAAGGCCATGGATCTGCGCTTCGTCACCCAACCGGTGATGGTGGGTCACTACCTGCAGGATGCCATCTCCGGGCCGGAGGCCCTGATCGACCGCGAGCTCGTCGGCCGTGAACTCTCGATGCGCCATCGCCTCGGCCTCTATGCCGGAGCGCAGGGCACGGCCACTGTTGTGCTCCTCACCAACAACGACCAGGAACGGCGACAGGGCAGAACCCGCGGAGCGGTGGTGATCGGGCTCGGCTCCTACGGTGAACTCAGCGCCGTCACGCTCACGGAAGCCGTGAGGGTGGGCACCCTCCGCTACCTGCTCCAGATGGTGGATCGGCAATCTGGCGATGCCCCCGAGGCTATCGAAGCGCCGCTTTCCGCCCTGCTGCTCGGCTACAACTCCACCACCAACATCAGTGTGGAGGATTCGGTGGCCGCCCTCGTGCGTGGGGTGCTGGCGGCCAACCAACAATTCTGCGAAGCGCGGCCGGACCTTCCGGTGCGGATCACCCAGTTGGAGATCGTGGAGCTCTACCTCGACATCGCCGCCACGGCTGCGAGGGCCCTGGTGCGGGTGGCCGAGCAGATCAACCGCGATGGCGCCCGCTACGGCATGCGTGTGGAAGCCGACCGGGAGCTCCGCCAGGGCAAAGGTTTCAGCCAGCGACTCGATGCCAGCCAGGGCGTGGCCTACTGGCCGCGGCTCGAGGTGACCGATGCGGACCAGCGCGAGGACTGCCTCTCCCCGCCCGAGGGTGCCGAACCCTTGGCCGCCAAGCCACGCCGGGCCTTCGCCGAACGACTCCGGTTTGCCTACCTCGGTCAGCGGGCACGCTCGGAAACCACCCTGCATCAGCGGCAGCCAGGACTTGTGGAGTCCTTGGTGGAGTCCTCGATCCGGGAGTCAGCCTACGTGGAGGATCTCTCCAGAACCCTGTTTCAGCTGCTGGTGCCCCATGA
>CANGZM010000152.1 GCA_947458155.1 Synechococcaceae cyanobacterium
ATTTGGCCCGGTCCGGCGCCCGGAAGGTGAGCTGGCCGACCTCGGCCAGGTCCAGGCGGCGCCAGGGGGTGTCAAGCCGCTCGGGCCAGCTGAGGCAGGCCAGGATCGGCAGCTTCATGTCCGGCCAACCCAGCTGGGCCAGCACGGAGGAATCGGCCAACTCCACCATCGAATGGATGATCGACTGGGGATGGATGATGATCTCAATGTGATCGAAATCGAGACCAAACAGATAATGGGCCTCGATCACCTCCAGCCCCTTGTTCATCAAGGTGGCGGAATCCACCGTGATCTTGCGGCCCATGCTCCAGTTGGGGTGGCTGGTGGCATCGGCCACGGTGGCTTTGGCCAGGTCCGCCGCCGGCCAGTCCCGGAAGGCGCCGCCGGAGGCCGTCAGCTGGATGCGCCGCAGTCCGGGCGTGGGGCGCCCCGTGGACAGGCGGGCCGTTTCGGGCCAGGGGGTGCCCTGCAGGCACTGAAAAATGGCGGAGTGCTCGGAATCGGCCGGTAGCAGGCGACTGCCGCTGCGCTCCAATTCGGGCAAAACCACCGGTCCTGCCGCGATCAGCGTCTCCTTGTTGGCCAGGGCCAGATCCTTGCCGGCCCGGATGGCAGCCAGGGTGGGCAGCAGGCCGGCGCAGCCGACGATGCCGGTGACGACCAGCTCGGCGCTGGACCAGGCGGCCACCGCACAGATCCCCTCCCGACCCCCCAGCAACTGGGGCAGGCGCGGCGGCCGTTGGCTGGGCTCCAGGGCCGCCAGCCGTTCTTGCAGCTCCCCTAGTCGGCTCGGATCGGCCAGGGCAACGGCCTCCGGGGCGTGGCGTTGGATTTGCTCGACCAGCAGCGCCAGGTTGTTGCCGGCGCTCAGGGCCACCACCCGGAAGCGATCCGGAAACTCCGCAACGATGTCCAAGGTCTGGGTGCCGATGGAGCCGGTGGAGCCCAGCACGGCAATGGCTTTCAAAGTGAGGTTCCCGGGGGGCGACGGCGCTCCAGTTTGTCACCGGCCTTGGATCGGCACGGCTGGGCTGACGGGGGTCTTAACTGAACCCCTCAAGGGGCCACGGGATGCTTTGGTTGCAGCGCTGGAATTTCATCGCCCGGGCCCGCCTCGAACGGCAGTTGTGGGAAGCCTTTGAGCAGGGCGGTGACCTGGAGGCCCTGGTGGAAGCCACCCGGCAGGAGGCGACATCAGGCGATGCTGCCGCCGCGTTCCGCCTGGAGGTGTGGCAACAGACCCTGGTGCGGATCCGCCGCATTGAGGCGGCAATGAAGCAAACAACCCGGCCACCGTCGTCGGAAGATCCTTAAGCGGACGTGTCGGGGGAATCGCTTGGCCGGGTCGCAGGATCGAAGCTGACGACTGTTTGCTGCAAAACCCCGCCGGTGGCTGTAGTGATTCCGGCTTTTTTGTCAAAGATCTCGACCTTGTATTCGTTGATGAGGGTATCGCGTAATTGGTCGGCTTTGGCGTAATCTTTTTGGCTTTTCGCCTGCCAGCGTTGCTGTATAAATTCATAGATGATTTTTTCATAGTTAATCTTTTCAGTCTCCAGGGTGCTTTTTGGTATTCCTTCCAGGTTGAAGCCAGCTGATGCTGGAGCTGTAGCTGGGCTACTGACACCTACGGGGGCCGTTGCGTTGTCATCCAGGCCCAAGGCTTGGCGATTAGGAATAACAATCAATCCCAGCACTTCCCCGGCTAATTCCACCAGTAATTGCCAACGTTGCTGCAGGTGTTGTTCTGCCTGGCTGAGGGCGTATTGGCTGGCATCAACAGTGCGCAATCGCCCCGCCAGGCCCCGCAGCGGTTTGGCCAGATCAAACAATTCGGCCAGGGCGGCCGAGGTGTTGAGGTCGTCGTCCATGGCGGCGACGAAACGGGCACGGCTGGCGGCCAGTTCATCCGACCAGGCCGGCTCGGGCAGACCAGCAGGGGTGCTCGTCCAACCCAGGGTCTCGCCAACCCCCAAGGCCGCCCTCAGCCCCTGCCAACCGGTCGCCGCCGCATCTAAGGCCGCCCGGGTGAAATCCAGGGGCTTGCGGTAGTGGGCCTGCAGCACGAACAGGCGCAGGGTCATGGGGCTGACGCCAGCGGCCAGCAGGGCCCGGATTGTCGTGAAATTGCCCAGGGATTTACTCATCTTTTCTCCGTCTACATTCACCATGCCGTTGTGTAGCCAGTAGCGGGCCAAGGATTGGCCGGTGGCAGTTTCGGACTGGGCGATTTCATTTTCGTGGTGCGGAAAAATCAGGTCGGCTCCACCCAGGTGAATGTCGATGGTTTCACCCAATTCTTGGCGCACCATGGCCGAGCATTCGATATGCCAGCCTGGCCGTCCCTCCCCCCACGGCGAAGCGAAACTGGGCTCACCCGCTTTGGCCCCTTTCCAGAGGGCAAAATCAAAGGGGTGACGTTTGCGGTTTTCTTCTTGCTGGTTGAGCCTGCCGCTGGCGCCCTCCTGCTGCTGCTCTAGATCGCGGCCGCTGAGTTTGCCGTAATCGCTTTTGCCCGTAACGGCAAAATAGACATCACCGTCAGCGCTGTAGGCCGCTCCTTGCGCCTCCAATTCACCAATCATCGTGCGGATTGCATCCAGGCAGAGGGTGGCCCGGGGGGTGCGATCGGGCCTCAAGATATTGAGCTGATCCATATCCCGCCAGTACTCCTCAATATTGCGTTCACTGACGGCGGCCATGGTGCTGTTCTCCTCTGCCGCCCGCTTCAGAATCTTGTCGTCGATATCGGTGAAATTCTGGACGTAGGTAACGGCATAGCCGCTCCATTGCAGATAACGGCGCAACACATCCCAGACGATGTAGCTGCGGGCATGCCCCAGGTGGCAGAGGTCGTAAACCGTGACACCGCAGCAATAGATCGACACCCGGCCGCTTTCGAGGGGCACGAACGGCTCTAGGCGACGGGTGAGCGTGTTGGTGAGCCGCAGGGTCAAAGCAGCGCCCGGCGGCAGGCCGGGAGGGGCGGTGGCTTGGCACGCTAAGCGCCGATGGTGGGCAACGCCTAACTGCAATCGTTAACTTGAGCAGCGCCGCATCCTGTCCCAGCCAAGCAAAAAAAAAGGCCCGTTCAAGGACCTTGGCGATCAACAGGGCGAGCGAGGGGACTTGAACCCCCGAATGGTGGCGCCACAAGCCACTGCCTTAACCACTTGGCGACGCCCGCCGCGTAAAGGCAAACTTACACCACTGCCCCGGGGTCTTTGCCATGGTGGCCGTGCCGGACCGATCCTGTCCTTACCCGTTGTCTTCCCCCCTTCCGGCTTTGGTGCTAGGTGCCTTGGCGGCTTCAACGGTGGTTGGCGGCCTGGTACTGACCAATCCGGGACCTGCGGCGTTTGAGGACTTCGCCGCTGACCAACTGGTGCAGCTGCTGACGCAGGATCTCTGCAGCGATGGGGGCCTGCCGATGTTGATGCGGGTGGTGGTGCGTGACTGCCCGGGCTTGGTGCGCGCCCAGCGGACGCCCCTGGGGGCCTGGGCACGCCAGGGCACGCGCCGTCGCAATTTCGGCCTGTTCAGCCTGTACACCACCAAATTGGGCGGCCAGCAATTAGCCCAATGGCAGATCCCCCGCTACAAAGCAACAACCCTGGCGGCGGCGGGTCGTTTCGTCGTGCTCCGCACCGGCCCTCAGCAGGGGCTGGAACCTTGAACCTGTTGCCGCCCCTGCGCATCCCCCGCATGCTTTTAGATCCCCGGGATGGGCGATTGCCCCAGGGTGATGCAGACGGTTTGGTGTCGGTTGTACTGGAGATTGAAGCGGGGCGCATCCAGGCGCTGCAGCCGGCGCCCGAGCCCCCAGGGTCCCCCGAGCCGCCTTTGGCCCTCACCCCCCTGGTGGAGCCCCACGCCCACCTGGACAAGGCCTTCAGCGCAGCCCGTTTCCCCAATCGCGCCGGCACAATCGCAGCGGCCTTGGCCGCCAACCAGGCCGAAACCAGCTGCCGCACCGCCGAGGATCTGGAGCAGCGGGCCGAGCGGGCCCTGCTGCGGGCCTGGCGCCAGGGGCTGCGGGCGATCCGCAGCCATGTTGATTGTGGCGGCGAGCGGGGCGACCTCAGCCTGGAGGTGCTCGACGGCCTGCGGCGCCGCTGGGCCGATCGGCTGGAGCTGCAGCTGGTGGGCTTGGTGCCGATCCACCACTGGGGCACGCCGCAGGGCCGCAGCCAGGCGCGCTGGCTGGCAGAACGGGGCGGCCGGCTGGGCGGGGTGATCGGCGGCCCGCTTGGTAACGGCTCCGGCGATGGCGACGCGGTGCTGGAGACGTTGCGGTTGGCGGACCAGCTGGGCTGCGGCGTTGACCTGCACCTCGATGAGGGCGTCAGCCACCGGGGCCGGGGCGTGCGGCTGGTGTGTGAGGCGCTGGAGCGGCAGCGGTTGCAAGTGCCGGTGGTCTGCAGCCACGCCTGCAGCATGGCCCTGTTGCCGCCACGGGCCTGCCAGCGGCTGGTGGATCGCATGGCGCGGCTGGCGCTGGGGGTGGTGGCCCTGCCCAGCACCAACCTCTGGCTGCTGGATCGCCGCGCCGAGGCCACCCCCACCCGGCGCGCCCAGGCCCCCATCCGCCAGCTGCAGAACAGCGGCGTGGTGGTGGCGGTGGGGGGTGACAACGTCCAGGACGCCTGGTTTCCGGGCGGTGATTTCGACCCGCTGGAGGTGCTGCGCTTCGCCGTGGTGGCCAGCCACCTGCATCCCTGGAGCCGCCAGGGCCTAAGTCCCTTCAGCAGCGCCGCCGCCCAGCTGCTGCAGCTGGAGTGGGATGGCATCCTGCGACCCGGATCCCCCGCCGACCTGGTGGTGCTCGACGCCCTCAACTGGAGCGACCTGCTGGCCCGTTCCCCCCAGCGCCGGGTGCTGCGCGGCGGCGTCTGGCTGCCAAAGCCCGAACGGGAAGAGCCGGCGGCGCTGTTGCGGGGGTGGGGGGATTGGAGCGCCTGACAGGCGCTGATTGGTCTCCACTGCCGCCGAGGCCCCGATGACCCAGCGACCCAGCCAAAGCCCACCGACCGACGACGCCAACACCACCACCGCCCAGCCCACCGAAGTGCTGGCCGGCTCGATCGAGCGGGTCACCTTCCATAACGCCGACAACGGCTTCTGCGTGCTGCGCATCAAGTCCCGCGGCCACCGCGAATTGGTGACTGTGGTGGGCCATGCCGCCGAGATCAGTGCCGGCGAATGGGTCACGGTCAGTGGCACCTGGGTGAATAGCCGCGAGCACGGCCAGCAGTTCAAGGCCGCCTTCCTGCGCGCCTCGCCGCCCACCACGGCCGAGGGGATCGAGAAATACCTGGGCTCGGGCATGATCCGCGGCATCGGCCCGATCTATGCCAGCAAGCTGGTGACCGCCTTCGGGGCGGAGGTATTGGAGGTGATCGAGCAGGCGCCCGAGCGCCTGCGTGAGGTGCCGGGGATTGGCCGGGTGCGGGCCGGCCGCATCGCCACCGCCTGGGCGGATCAGAAGGTGGTGCGCGAGATCATGGTGTTTCTGCACAGCCATGGCGTCGGCACGGCGCGGGCGGTGCGAATCTTCAAGACCTACGGCAACGAAGCCGTGCAGGTGATGGCCGAGAACCCCTACCGCCGGGCCCGCGATATCCGCGGCTTTGGCTTTCGCACCGCCGATGCGATCGCCGCCCGGCTGGGCATCGAGGCCACGGCGATGATCCGGTTGCGGGCCGG
>CANGZM010000153.1 GCA_947458155.1 Synechococcaceae cyanobacterium
CAGACGGTGGGGATCGAAACCAGGCTCAATAAGGGCTGGCGCAGGGGGATAGTCGCGCCATTTTGAAGGGGGGACGCCGCATCAGGGGTTGAGTTGCAGCAGATCCCGGCAACCGGTGATTGCTTGCACGGCCATCAACAGGGCGACAAGAACATTGGCTGCCAGGTGCAGGCGGCGCAGGAGCGGTCTGCTGCGGATTTCCGGCGCTGCCGCCATGGCAAAGAGCAACAGTCCGCTGAGCAGCCAACCGCCCCAGAAATGGGATCGCCAGAAGGTCACATCCAGGGGGTTGTCACTCCAGCGGGGCACCTCCGGCTGGAGTCCGAGCCCCAGCAGGGCCAGCCAGCAGGTGAGGGCGAAGCAGGCGCGCAACCAGGGCCGTTTGACACGCCAGAGGGCCAGGCAGGAGGCAAGGGCCGCGGCGGCCCCCAGGGCTAGGGCCAGGGGCCGGTGGGGCCAGTTCGCACCTGGGACCGTGCCTATGGCAGCCGTGCCTATGGCACCTGTGCCCCAGGCACCGGCGTGGAGGAAGGACCAGCCCAGGGCCAGCAGCACCGCCAGCACCATGGCGGTGGTCAGCCAGCGGCCGTGGTCGAGGTGTTCGGGGCCCACCGAGGCCGGCAGGGGGTATTGACCCAAGCGCCGCTCCCGCACGTGGATGCCGATGCGGATCGTGGCGCCGATGACGGGATAAGCGAACAGCACCATCAGCAGGGGATGGAGCAGCGATAGCCACTGCAGGGCCGAAAGGGATTGGGGTGCCAAGGACAGAAGCGGGGTCATGGCAGCACCGCGGGCCAGCCCTGGCGGATTAGCAACAGGGAGAAGTAGGGGGCCTCTTGGGCCCCCACCTCGACTGCCGGCTGGAGCTGTTGGTCGGGCCATCCGACCCGCATTGCGAACAGGGCCTGCTCCAGCAGGCCCCGCTGCTCCAACAAGGTCCGCACCCAGGGCCAGCGACGGCCCAGCTTGAGCAGGGCAAGCACCCAGCCGCCGCTGGCTGCTTGGGCCAGCAGTTGGTCCAGTTCGGCGGCGGTGTCTGGGGTTGGCAGCAGCAGCAGGCCCTGGCGTTGCAGGGCCAGGGGCCAGGCGGCGGCGGCAGCTGCAGCTGCCACGGAGGTGATTCCGGGGATCAGGCGCACCTCCAGGGCTGGATGGCGTTGCTGCAGGGCGAGCAGCACATAGCTGGCACTTGCAAACAGGGACACATCGCCTTCGCAGAGCAGCACCACCCGCCGCCCTGCGGCCCGCTCGGCGGCGATGCGATCAGCGGCTAGTGCCCAGGCCGCTTGCAGGCTGGCGGCCTCTGCCACCATCGGCAACAGCAGGGGCAGGTGCCGCTGGCGGTCGTGCAGCCAGGGCTTGGCAATCGTGGCGGCCATGCCCTCGGCGCCCTGACGGGCCACCGGGTAGGCGACGGTGTCGGCGGCGGCGATGGCCCGCACTGCAGCGACGGTGAGTAGGTCTGGATCGCCCGGACCCACCCCCACTAGGGTGAGGCCTGGGCTGGTCGCTTCAGCTGGCACAAGCAAGCGGTTGATGACGGAGGCCAGTTGCTGCCACCCTTTCTAGGCTGGGGTTCTCCCCTGAACGAGCGAGCTCCCCTGCCGCTGCGCTTTTCCCCGGGCCAAGCGGGACTCCCATTCCGCTCCCCGCTCCCCTCGCCCCAGCACTCGTCGCCCTTTCGCCCCTGCTGCCATGAGCATGCTTGTGATCCATCCAGCGCCGGGCCAGCCCCCAGCTCCCACTTTTCGCACGGCGGATGCCGGCCAAATCAAGACAGAACTGGCCGGCCGCGGCATCCGCTTCGAGCGCTGGTCGGCAGCGCTGGATCTGCCGGCCGATGCCGACCAGGAGGCGATTTTGGCGGCCTATCGGCCCGAGATTGCCCGGGTGCAGGCAAACGGCAACTACCCCACGGTGGATGCGATCCGGCTGGCGCCGGACCACCCCGATCGGGCCAGCCTGCGGCAGAAGTTTCTGGCCGAGCACACCCACAGCGAGGACGAGGTGCGCTTTTTTGTGGAGGGCCGCGGGCTGTTCTGCCTGCATGTCGGCGAGGAGGTGCTGCAGGTGTTGTGCGAGCGCAACGACTGGATTGCGGTGCCGGCCGGCACCCGCCATTGGTTTGACATGGGACCCGAGCCCCAGTTCTGCGCCCTGCGCTTCTTCGCCAATCCAGACGGCTGGGTGGCGAACTTCACCGGTGATGCCATCGCCCAGAACTTCCCGCTGCTCGACGAGCTGCTGGGCGAGCAGCTGATCAGGGCCTGATTTCTTTGGCCCGCTAATGGCCCTGCCGGCCAACCCCGCCGCCAGGTCTCAGCTGTGCATGCGCGGTTGGGGGTGCACAGCTGAAAGCAGGGCGGCCTCGTCCTGGGCTAGCTCCTCCAGCCGGCCAATGAGTTGGGGGCGGGGAAAGCGCCGCTCGGCCAGCACCCAGTACAGCCCGAAATGGCGGGCCTCACTGGCCAGCAGGTGGCCGTAGAGGGCTGCCAATTCAGGGTCGGGGCTGTGGGCTGCCAGCAGGGCCATGCGCTCGTGGCTGCGGGCCTCGATCAGGCCGGCCACCAGCAGGCTGTCCAGCAGCCGCTGGGGTTCTTGGCGCCGCACCAGGCGGGCCAGGCCGGCGCCGTAGGGGGGGGCGGCCAGGGGCCGCAGCGGAATCTGGCGGTGGATCAACAGGCGCTGCACTAACTCGAAATGCTCCAGCTCTTCGCGGGCCAGGGGGCTGAGCACGGCGGCCAGCTCGCCATCGGAGGGGTAGCGAAACATCAGCTGCAAAGCGGCACCGGCCGCCTTGCGCTCGCAGTGAGCGTGGTCGATCAGCACGGTGTCGGGGTGGGCCAGGGCCTGCTCCAACCAGGCGGACCCCGAGGGGGCCGCCAACCACTTGACCCGCTCCGGCGCGATCCCGCTCCGGCTCATGACGAGGCCCGCAGGTGATCCACCAGCCCCTCCAGGGCCAGGCTGTAGCTGGCGGGCCCGAAGCCGCAGATCACCCCCAGGGCCTTGTCGGCCAGAAAGGAGTGGTGCCGAAAGGGCTCGCGGGCATGGACGTTGCTGAGGTGCACCTCCACAAACGGAATATCCACCGCCAGCAGGGCATCGCGCAGGGCGATGGAGGTGTGGGTGTAGGCGCCGGCATTGATCAGCAGGCCCTCGCATTGATCCCGGGCCGCCTGAATGCGGTCCACCAGGGCCCCCTCATGGTTGCTCTGGAAGCACTCCAGCTCGGCCCCCAGGGCCTGGGCCCGGGCCGTCAGGTCGGAGTTGATCTGGTCGAGGCTGCGGCTTCCGTAGAGGCCGGGCTCCCGTTGGCCCAGCAGGTTGAGGTTGGGACCGTGAAGCACAAGCAGGCGCATGGGGGAAGGGGGACAGGCGGGCTGGTAAGTTCTGGGGGTGTGGTTCGGGTCGGTGCCCGAGTGGTTAATGGGGGCGGACTGTAAATCCGCTGGCTCTGCCTACGTTGGTTCAAATCCAACCCGGCCCACCTTTCCACATGCCCTTGTAGCTCAGCGGTAGAGCACTCCCTTGGTAAGGGAGAGGTCACGAGTTCAAGTCTCGTCAAGGGCTTCCTCAAAAACCAGGTGCCCGCTGGCCTAGACACGGGGGCTCAGTCAAGCGATGCCACCCACCTGCCCCAGACACCGGGGCGCTACGGCCTGCCCGAAGCGGCTATTGGCGCCATCCAGCAGGTGCTGGCCGCTCACCCCCAAGTGGAGCAGGCGATTCTTTATAGCTCCCGCGCCATAGGCAGCCATCGCCAAGCCTCCGACATCGATCTCACCCTGGCTGGAGCCGCGATCAACTCGCGCACCATGGTGCAGATTGATGCCGAGCTCGATGATCTGCTTCTTCCCTGGATGATCGACATCTCCCGCCATAGCGATCTCAGCCACCCGCCCTTGCTGGATCACATCGAGCGGGTGGGGCAGGTTTTCTATCGCCACACCCCTGAATAAGTATGCAAAAACCGCATAAAGCCTGTCCCAAAAAGCCATGGGTCCGCCAGCGACAGCGGCAAAATGTTCAGCCATGCAGTTAAACAAGCTGGAGCGCTCTTAATCCACCCACCGCCATGGCCCAGTGCGGCTGCTTCCTGGGCTCGCTCCATGAGCGAACAGTTTTTCGTCGATCCGATCCTCAATTCCCCCTACGAGCGCCCCACCCAGCGCTGGGAGAGTGAGGCGGCAAGGGGGAGCAGGTGCAGCAAAGGTCCCTGGCGATCGGCACCGAGGAGATCTCCGATGAAAAGCAGCAATACGAGGTCACCCAGCAGATCAACTCGATCCGCTCCCTGGTGGAGGAATGGCGGCAGGCGCCCGAGGGCCAGTGGAAGGTGACACCGGAAACGGCCCGGCTGCTGAAGCACTGGCGCCACCACGAGTTCCAGGGCATCCGGCCGTTTTACTGCCAGATCGAAGCGGCCGAGACCGCGATCTGGCTGACGGAGGTGGCACCGGAAATCGGCAAGCGCGGCAAAGACGTGCTGGAGAAGCTCGAGAGCGCCAACGACGAAGCCAACCCGGACCTGTTGCGGATGGCTCTGAAGCTGGCCACTGGCGCAGGCAAGACCACGGTGATGGCCATGCTGATCGCCTGGCAAACCATCAACGCCGCCCGCCATCCGGGGAGCAGCCGCTTCACCAAGGGATTCCTGGTGGTGGCGCCGGGGCTCACGATTCGCGACCGCCTGCGGGTGCTGCTGCCGAACGACACCGAGAGCTACTTCAAGCGGATGGGGCTGGTGCCGCAGGGTCTGGTTCAGGGCTGATTCAAAGTCCGTCACAAGGCGCCTTGTCGGGGCTGTCAGCATGGGTTGAGGTCGGCGGAATCGCCTCTTCCTTGTGCCCAAATGCGCTTCTGCCGCCCCCGATCTCGACCTGATCAGCTACCTGAGGTCGATCCCAGATGCGCGGATGCGGCGCGGGGTTCGCTTTCCAGCCTGGTTTTTGCTGCTGGTAGCCGTGCTGGGAATCCTGAGCGGTTGCCAGAGCCTGCGGGATCTGGAGCGCTACTCCTTCGAAGAAGGCTTCGCCTATGCCATCCGCCACCACAGCGTTCTTACCGTTGCTCTTGGTATCGAATTGGCGCGACCACCATCGGATTCCTCGTTCCGCTACTTCTTCCACCAGGTGGACGTGGCGGCGCTGTGCGCTGCGATTCGCGACTGGACGATCGCCCAGATCCCTGGTGGTGCAGCGGATCTCGATCAGCTGGTGTGTGACGGTTAGACCTTGAGGGGCTCGAATGAGCCCACGGCCGGCGGGGGTTCCGCGTTTATTGCCCAGGTCACGCTGTATTCGGCTGCCCTGGGGTGGCGTACTGCTTCGCAGAAGCCTGACGGCTACAGCCAGGCCTGCTACGCCACCGGCGAAAACCATGAGAGGGCAGTGCTCCGACAGTTGCTCGGCGAGCTGAATCTTGAGGGTGTTCTCATCCAGGCTGACGCGCTCCACACCCAGAAACCGTTTTTCGACAGCTGCAGGAGCAGGGGGCCGACTTCCTCCTGACGGTGTAGGCGAAGCCTTCCGCGTAGGCGAAGCCTTCTCGAAGAGAAGCGATGAGCCAACCAGAAGACGTTGCACCGTCAGATCCGCAGTCAGTTCCAGGGGAAACTACAGATCCCTTTCGTGGCAACCGATCACGAGGTCAACCACGGCCGCGAGATCAGCTGGACGCTGCGAGCGAAACAGG
>CANGZM010000154.1 GCA_947458155.1 Synechococcaceae cyanobacterium
CTGCGCTCCACTTAATGACGGTCTCAGAGTCCTTGCAGCCAGGCTAAATTTGAATCAGCTTCCAGGCTCCAACCATGAATCAGCCCACCGGCCGTTTTCTTCTGCTCGCCAGCGCCGCCGCTGGGGCGGCGTTTTGCCTGATCGGCGCCCCCGCCCGGGCGGCGGCCCTGCCCCCCTGCCCTGACATGAATCGGCTCGAGGCCCCCTGCGAGCGGCCCCAACCCCCCTGCCTGCCCGCGGAAGCCCCCTGCAACCGCTAAGTGTGCTGGGCGGGTTGACACCCACAGCTTCACACTCCGTTACGCGATGATGGCAAGGCCGTGGCAGCGCGGCCTCCGCCGTTTTGCGCAACGATGACCCTCACCCCTGGCCGTACTCCGGCTGCAGCACCCCAATTCTCAACGGATTCTGGCCCCGTCCGGGGCCTGCGTTTTGAGCGCGCCCAATGGGCGAGTGCTTTTCGCAACGTGGACCGCGAGCTGACGGCGGTGCCTCTGCAGGCGACGCGGGGCACCATTCCGGCTGGCCTCAACGGCACCCTTTATCGCAATGGGCCCGGCCGCCTGGAGCGCGCTGGCCATTGGGTCCACCACCCCTTTGATGGTGACGGCATGATCACCGCCCTGCGCTTCGAGGGCGGTGGTGTGGGCCTCAGCAACCGTTTCGTGCGCACGGAGGGCTGGCAGGCGGAGGAAGAGGCCGGTCGTTATCTCTATCGCGGCGTTTTCGGCACCCAAAAGCCCGGCGGCCCCCTGGCCAACGCCTTTGACTTGCGGCTTAAAAACATCGCCAACACCCATGTGGTGCGCCTTGGCGACAATCTTTTGGCGCTTTGGGAAGCCAGTTCGCCCCACGCCCTCGATCCCGACAGTCTCGAAACCAGGGGCATCAGTTTGCTGGACGGGGTTCTCAAGCCCGGTGAGGCCTTCAGTGCCCACCCCCGCTTTGATCCGGGTCACCACGGCGCCCCCCGCATGGTCAGCTTCGGCGTCAAGAGCGGCCCGCGCAGCACCATCCGCGTGATGGAGTTCGCCACCGATGGCCCCAAGGCCGGCCAGTTGCTCAGCGAACGCAGCGACAGCTTCAACGGCTTCGCCTTTCTGCACGACTTCGCCATTACCCCCGATTGGGCAATCTTTCTGCAGAACGCCATCGCCTTCAACCCCCTGCCCTTTGCCCTGGGGCTCAAGGGGGCGGCCCAGTGCCTGCGCTCCAAGCCCGGCGGCCAGGCCCGCTTCTGGCTGGTGCCCCGGGACAGTGGCGCCCACGCCGGCGAGGCGCCCCGGGTGCTCGATGCACCCGAAGGTTTTGTCTTCCACCACCTCAATGCCTACCAGGAGGGCGAAGAGGTGATTGTGGAGAGCATCTACTACGCCGATTTCCCCTCCATTGATCCCGAGACGGACTACCGCACCGTCGATTTCGACCTGATCCCCGCCGGCCTACTGGAACGCTGCCGCCTCAACCTGGCGACCGGCACCGTGAGCAGCGAGCGCCTCAGTGAGCGCTGCTGTGAATTCGCCATGGTCAATCCCAACCAGCAGGGCCTGGCCGCCCGCTATGCCTGGATGGCCGTCGCCGAGCGCGAAGCCGGCAACGATCCCCTCCAGGCCTTCAAGAAACTCGACTTGCGCAGCGGCGAGCGGCTGGTCTGGAGCGCCGCCCCCCACGGCTTTGTCAGTGAGCCGTTGATGGTGCCCCGCCCCGGCGCCAGCGCCGAGGACGACGGCTGGCTGCTGGCGGTGGTCTGGAACGGCGAACGCAGCGGCAGCGACCTGGTGATCCTGGACGCCGCCTCCATGGCAGAAGTGGCCCTGGTGGAGCTGCCCCTGGCGATGCCCTACGGCCTCCATGGCAGTTGGAGCCAGGCCTAGTCCCTCCAACTGGGCAGCCCGATTCGGTCAGGCTGCCTTGGCCTGAGCCAGCCTGTGCGGGTGCGGTGATCCGGGGCAGCCATTAGCACCCCATTGCCGCAACAATTCTGCCCATCAGGAGCGATCGGGATCGTCATGGCGATGGGCATGGGCGGTGAGCGTCGAACCTGGGTGCGATCCCAGGCCGCTAGTCCCCGCATCACCAGTAACAGCGATGCCCTGCAGGCCGAAAATTATCTGCTGCGGCAGGAGGTGCTGAGGCTGCGCCAGCAGCTCGATCGCCGCGACAGCCGTCCCCCCGCCGCCGAGGCCTGGAGCCGTAGGTCGCCCGTCACCAGTGGGGCGGCTCCCGCCGCCGCCGCCGCCCCCGCCGCCGCTCCCGCCGCCCCCGCCGCCGCCCCAGGCATCACGGCGGACCAGGTGCGGCGCTGGGGAGAGGCCATGACCCGCCACCGCCGCTGGCACCAGCTACGGGTGGGTGCGATCGCCTGGCACAGCCCCCAGGGCCGGGCTTCGGCCCCGGGCCGGGGTCTCAAGGGGCTCATCGATCAACTATTGGGCGCTCCGGCGGACACCGCCGCCGCCTTTGAGCAGCAACTTGAGCGTCGCTGGCCTGGCCTGGGGGAAGATCTGCGGGGCGCCCTGCAGGGACCCTCCAGCAAGGCCCGCCTGGCGGTACGGGCCGCCTTCGCCATGCTGGGCCCCGCCGCCGCCATCCGCCTCGACGTTGAGCCCTTGGCGGTGGTCGAGCTGTTGATCGAGGCCATCAATGCCCTGGAAGTGGAGGCCGATGCCGCCCAGACCCAGCGCTCCTGGACCCAACAGCCCCCCCGCCAGCAGAGCCCCCAAGACAGGGCCCAAGAAACGGCCCAGGACCGTGACAGAGCCCAGGACCCCTGGGGCCCTGGCCGCCGCCGAGCTCCCAGCAACAACGCCAGCCCTGGAGCAAGCCGGGGAGCAGCCTCGGGTCCCGCCGCCGGGGCCGCTCGCTCCGGGGCCAGTCGCTCCGGCGGCAACCGCCGCACCACGGGGGCGGGGCAGGAGCGCCCAGGAACCAGATCTTCAGGGGCAGGCCCCACGGGGGCTGACCCCACCGGGGCAGGCCCCACCGGAGCAAGTGCTGCCGGCCAGCCCGGCACCGGTTACGCCCAGGCAGAGCCGGGCCAGGGCAGGTCCACGGCCGGGTCCCGGCGCAGCACCGACACCCCGCCCCCCAGTGGTGGTGGCAGTGGCAGTGGCGGCGATCGCCGCCAGCTGGCTGCCCTTGAGACCCTGGGGCTGGCCTGGGGGGCCTCCCGCGCCTCCATCAAGGCAGCCCACCGGCGCCTGGTCAAGCAACACCACCCGGACATGGGCGGTGATGCCGAATCCTTCCGGCTTGTCAACGACGCCTACCAACTACTGATCGCCTAAGGCAGCGGCACCATGGCGCCATTGCGTTGGCGTCCCAGCCGGATCGGCCGGGGTGCACCCCGTTGCGGCAGGGTGACTTCCACCCATAAAGGGGCCTGGCCTGGCCCTTGGCTGGGATCGGCGGCAGCCTGGGGCAGAAAGAAGGCCAGGGGTTCCAGCAGCACCGCCTCCATGCCCCGGGGACCCGGCTCCACCCGGGCGAGCAGCACATCGCTATCGCCCGGTTGCTGGGCGGCCCGGGCCAGTAGCCGACCGCCCATTGCCACCAGCCGGATCGGAATGGTGCTCTGGGCAGCCAGATCGGGGGCGGGAACCGCGAGCTGCAACTCCAGGTAGCGGCCGCGAATCGGTAGCTGGGGATCAAGGGGAGTGACCACCCCCCAGGCCCGGGGCCGCTGCCAGCGCTGCAGCACCAAGCTGCCCGCCAGGCTCAGCAGCAGCAACCCCTGCACGGCCCCCAACAGCAGGCCGCGTCGCCCCAGAGGAGAGCGACCGGGCCTGGCGGTGGGGCGCGTCTTCGTTGGCAGTGTCATGGTCGGGGGGCCGCCAACAGGCGCCGGCGCAGCCGCTCCAGCCCCCAGCCGCCCGCCAGAAAGAGCAGCCCCAGGCCCAGCAGACCCACGGCCCGATCCAGTTGGGAGAAGACGGAGCTGAAGTAATAAACCAACAGGGTCAGGGCCATGGTGGCCGCCCCGAAGTTGACCCGCTCGGCTCGCCCGCTGCTGGAGCCCCACAGGGCCAGCAGCAGCCCCCCCAGCAACCACCAGAGATGGACCAGCGCCTGGCCGACGGCCGCCGCAGGCCCCGCCGCCGCCAGGGCCTCGGGAACGCTCAGGGTTTGGGCCCAGCGGCCCAGGCCCAGGCCCGCCAGCAGCCAAGCGGCGGCCACGCCCACCACCAGCAAGCGGCGCTGCCCCAGGGCCCAGGCCAGGATCAAGGGGGCCCCGAGGGCCACGGCCCAGCCACAGGCGCTCAGGCTGGGGGGCAAAGCAGGGGCCCCAGCGGTGAGGCTGGGCATCAGGGCCCAAACCAGGGCGGCGGGGGCCAGGGTCAGGCCGCCGATCCAGAGCAGCACCCGCCGGCCCGTGCTGCCCCTGCTGGGGGGGCCGTGGGGGGCCGAGAGATAGGTGAGGCTTAGCAGCACCAGGCCGGCCGCCGGAATCAGGGCCGGCCCCTCGCCCAGGATGCTGTTGCTGGCGCGCACCTGGTCACAGAGGCGCAGCCAGGCGGCCAGCAGCCAGGCGGGGGCCAACAGGGCCAGTAGGGCCAATTGGGGCCATTGGCCCAGCAGCAGCCAGCCGCAGCCGGCGCCGAGGGCCCACAGCAGCAGTCCTTCCGGCCAGAGGGCGTCCAGGTGGAAGGTCTGGCCGGCCAGGTAAAGGCCGCCCCCCAGGGCCACCGTGCCGAGCCCATGCAGGGCGGTGGCCAGGGCGGTGAAGCGGGAAGCCGCCAGGGCGCCGGCCCCATGGCAGCCCAGCACCACGGCCAACAGCAGGCCAAAACGGCTGCTGGGGCCCAGTCCAGACCAATGGGCCGCAACGAACAGCAGCAGTGCCGCCGCCAACAGGGCCGCCCCCAGGGCTAGGGCTAAGGCCACCGGGGTGCGCAGCCGGGCGCTGCCGGTCCCCGCCGGAGCGGCGCCGTGCCGGGCTTCCCAGTGGTGAATGGCCTCGGCGGTGCCGGGGTCCACCAGACCCGCTTCCACCCACCTGCCCAGCCTGGTGCTCCAGTCGTTGGCCATCCTTTAGGCATAGGCCGGGTCGGGGCCGCTGGCAAGGGCCCCGCCGCAGGCCAGCCCCCATAGGAGGATCGCAGCCCCTAGAGCGTGGGCCGTGCAGGCTGGATCTGCGGACATTGCTGCGGACATCGCTGCGGATATTGCTGCGGCAGTGGCGGTGGACATTGCCAAGGGCCAGCTGCTGGTGTTTGGCGACAGCCTCTCGGATGTGGGCAATGCCTGGCTGCTGCTCGGGGATGGGGCGGTGCCCTCTCCGCCCCACTGGCGGGGGCGCCGCTGCGACGGGCCGATCTGGGTCGAGATCCTGGCGGAGCGACTGGGATTGCTGCCCCTGGCGCCCTCTCTGGCCGGGGGCACGGACCATGCCTATGGCGGCGCCCGCTCGGGCGGGGGCCTGTCCCCCAAGGGGGTACCGAATCTGCTGGAGCAGGTGGCCCGCTTCCTGGACTGCCGCGCCGCCACCCCCCTAGACGTGGCGGCGCTGGTGGTGCTGCGGGCTGGCGCCAACGACTATCTAGATGGCGAGCCGGGCTTGGAGCGGGCCGAGGCCATCAACGCCAATCTGGTGACGGCCGTCACCGCCTTGGCCCAGGTCGGCGCCCGCCGCTTTCTGGTGCCCACAGAACTGCCCTGGGGCCTCAGTCCCATC
>CANGZM010000155.1 GCA_947458155.1 Synechococcaceae cyanobacterium
ACCTATGCCTGGAGGCACCAGCCCATCATTTGCCGTCAACTACTGCGGCAGCTCCAGTTTTGCAGAACGGCTGCTGCCGATCGCTGCCGGCGTCGCCCACCAATGGGGCCAGCTGCTGGCGGAGGCGGGTCGCTCGCTACCGGCCATCGATAGCTTGCTCGCCGCAACCTCAAGGACTTCGCGGGTCTACCGGTGCAGGTACTGAATCCCTGGGAGACGGAGTAGCCATGACGCGGGAGGAGCTACGTCATCTTTCAATTCAAGTCTTATTTAATGCGCCTTGCTTGCAGTTATGCAAGAAACAGGGATCAGCAAACCGGCAAGCTGACGTAGCTTTCACCATTCTTAGTAGCTCCGCCCCGCTGGCCTAGGGCTAGGTGACAAGATCCGAGATGCCTTGCTATAGATAAATGGTCCTAGGCGGAGGCAGGCAGCAAGGTCTAGTCAATTATGAAAAACAGCGCTTTCTGGTAAATCCTTATGTGTCCCGCCGAATCACTGCTAGGGACCTGACAAGCGCTGGCCGTTTGCCAGCAACAATCACACGAACAATCACACGCAGGAATTCAATGGACCACATCTTGTATTGGAATAACGTCGCGATCGAAGCAAACAAGCGCGACTTCAGCAACATACCCGGCACCAGCAAGCCAAGTCCGGAACAAGGCGGGCCCACGCTTAGCTCCCGTGCGCTGGCGATCGTGCACTTGGCCATGTATGACGCCCACGCCGGCGTAGTGAACAACCCGGCAGTGCTGCCGCGCTACCTCAACCCTGCCCCTGCTTTGCTACCCGGTGCCACGAACGCCGCCGCGGCGGTGGCCGCAGCCGCCCACGACTGTTTGAGTGCGCTGTTTCCGCGCCAAAAGCCGCACTTTGACGCGGCCCATGCGGCGGCTGGGCTCTCAGAGCCCGGATTGGCAAAGAGTCACGAGTTCGGACAGGCCGTGGCAAAAGCGATATTGATGGACAGGGCTGGCGACCCCGGTGCCAGTGATGACGGCTATGCGGCATCACTGCAACCTGGCAGACATCGACCAGACCCCGCCAATCCAACCCAGGGCTTTCACGCGCCGTTCTATGGCGCTCGTTCCAAGTGCTTTGCGGTGAGTAAGCGTCACGAACTCGACTCCCCGTCCACACTCACGGCCGCCGAGCACAACCATGCCCACAAGCAGGTACGGGGCAAGGGCATCGCTCCCGAATTGATGGGCACGTTGACGACAAACTCCATGAAACGCACGGTCGACGAATACGTTGTCGGGCTCTATTGGTCCTACGATGGATCGCGCGAACTGGGCACGCCGCCACGGTTATACAACCAGATCGTGCGCGAGATTGCCGTGCTCAAAGCCAACAGTGTGGATGACAATGCACGCCTGTTCGCATTCGTAAATGCCGCCATGGGCGACGCGGGCATTCTGGCGTGGGACCAGAAATACATCCATGATTATTGGCGCCCCGTGCTGGGAATCCGCGAACACGATCCATCCATGGGTCCAGCCGCCCCCACAGCAAAAGATGGCATCGAGAACGATTGCGACCCCGCGTGGCTGCCTCTAGGGGCACCAGCCAGCAACAGCAACCTGCCGGCGACGGACACGACCCCCGCCCGGTCCGAGCGAAACTTCACGCCTCCCTTCCCGGCATACCCGTCTGGTCACGCCACTTTTGGGGCAGCGGCATTTCAAATCGTACGGCTGTTCTATCTGGGCGCCACTCAAGCTAAGAAGCTCTTGCCCGACACCTTGTACCAAGGCCCTTTCGTCTCCGACGAACTCAACGGGATCACGCGGGACAACACCGGCTGCATTCGACCTCGGCATCTGCGAAAATTTGACGACGGCCTAATGCAAATGATCAAGGCCAATGGCTTTTCGCGGATCTGGCTGGGCGTGCATTGGTCGTTCGATGCGTTTGCACTAAATGACGATGAACCCGACCTTTCGCGCAATCACGACGGCGACTTCAAGCACAACATCGGTGGCGTGCCCTTGGGCCTCAAGATTGCAGAAGACATCTTTGCGGCCGGCGGCGAAAAGGCGCCCGCCAAATCGCCGGTTGGCCCACGCCCCTAACAGCCGCAAGCACCAACCCTGGGCGCCACACGCTCCTAGACTGGATTCCTCCACTTGTTTGCCCTGCATGACTGCAACTCTTCATGCCCCCATCGCCCCCGGCACCGACCTGCGGGAGGTGTTCCGCACCACCTACGAAAACCGCTACACCTGGGAGCCGGGCTTCGGCGGCTACGGCGGTCGCTGCGTATGGCAGCAGGGCGATCGCCTTGTTGAGGGCACCTTCAAGGTGGGCGCCGACCTCAAGGCCACGGTGGAGGGGGTGGACGATGAGGAGGTCAAAAAGGCCATCGCCTCCCAGCTTTGGGAAGTGGCGATCCACCGGGTGCGCCGCAGCTTTGATCAAACCCATGGCGAAAACACCTTCACTGCCGGTGACACCGATGCGGTGGGCACCGAGGTGATCGTGGGTGGCAAAAATGCCGGCGATCGTTATCGCATCAAGGACAATGTGGTAACGATGGTCCATCGCCACATCCACGGCACCGTGGTGACGATCTTCACCCTCAGCACCACCGACACCGGATCGGGCTACCTCAGCCACACCTACACCAGTAGCTATAGCGATCCGGCCACTGGCGAGGCCAAAGGCGGCACCAGCAGCTTCACAGACACCTTCACCCCCCTGACATCAGCGGGGCCTTGGGTGTTGGCCGAGCGGGTGGTGGTCAGCGATGCAGAGGGGACGGCAGCAGAATCAAGTAGTCAGACTTTCCGGTTCGAAGATCTGGCTCCGCTCGCCTGAAACCCACCGAGTTGGAGGGCGAATAAAAAAGGGTCGAGTCAGGAACAACAAGATTTCCAGACTCGACCCAGCCACCCCCAATCAGTCGGCGATTTCCGGCACATTCTTGAGCCTTTCATTGAGCTGCATTGCCATCGATTGGCGGCCCACGGCCAGTACTTTGAGGGTGTCTTCATGCATGCGCAGTTGGGCGTCGGCCACCTGCATGCCCCGCACCAGCTCCTTCATATCGTCCGGCAGGCTGTTGAGGTCATACCGCTTGCCTTCGAAGGTGAGCACCGGCGGCGCCTGATTGGGGGTTTCCATGGCAGTAAAGCGCTTGCCGGCCCACAGTAGGGGCAGGGCTGGGTGGTATCTGGGGCTTCAGGCTTCAACCCTGATCAGTTGCCGCAGGCACAATTCCCGGTAGCGACCCCCCCGAGCCATCAATACGTCGTGGCTGCCCACCTCGACGATGCGGCCCGCTTCCAGCACCACGATTTGGTCGGCTTCCTGCACCGTGGCCAAGCGGTGGGCGATGACGAGGACCGTGCGGCCCTGCATGGCCCGCCGCAGCCCCCGCTGCACCGCCTCCTCCGATTCGGCATCCAGGGCGCTGGTGGCCTCATCCAGCAGCAGCACGGCCGGGTTGCCCAGCACGGCCCGGGCGATGGCCAGCCGCTGCAGCTGCCCGCCGGAGAAGTTGCTGCCCCGTTCTTCAACTCGGCCGTCATACCCCCCGGGCAGGGCCTCGATGAAATCGGCGGCGTTGGCCAGGCGCGCCGCCGCCACAATTTGTTCCCTTGTGGCAGGCCGGCCAAAGGCGATCGCCTCCGCCACCGTGCCGGAGAAGACACTGCTTTGCTGGGGCACCAGCGCCACGGCCCGGCGCAGGTCCCGGGCCCGCAGCTCCGCCAGATCGGCGCCATCAAGCAGCACCCTGCCCCGCTGGGCGGTGTTGAAGCGCAGCAGCAGTGAGAACAGGGTGCTTTTGCCGGCGCCAGAAGGCCCCACCAGGGCCACCACCTGGCCCGGTTTGATCGCCAGGTCGAGCTGGTGCAGCACCGGACGATCGGGGTCATAGCCAAAGCTGACCCCTTCCAAGCGCAGGGCCCCTTGCACCGGTCCCAGGGGCAGGGCACCGGGATGGTCGGGCGGTTCGATCGGCTCGGCTTCGATCGCCCGCAGGCGCCCCAGGGAGGCCTTGCCCTGCTGAAACTCGTTGAAGTTGGTGGTTAGGTGGGAGATGGGATCGATCAGCATCAGCAGGGCCGCCACGAAGCTGCTGAACCCCTGGCTGTTGAGACCGCCGGCCTGGATGCGGGCGGCACCCATCAGCAGCACCGCCAGGATGCCGCTGGCCTCAATGAAGCCCACCACCGGATGCTGGGCAGCCAGCAGCTTCAAGGTGCGATAGCGGGCATGGCGGTGTTGGTCAACTTCGCTGTCAAACCGCTGCTGCAGCCAGGGTTCGGCGGCAAAGGCACGCACCAGGGGCAGGCCCGTGATCGCTTCCCCCAGCAGGGCGGCCAGATCGCTCACCTGTTTCTGGCTGCGTTCGGCGGCGGCCATCACCCGGGCGCCGAAGCCACTCACCAGCAGGGCCACCACGGGGGCGAGCAGCAGGGTGGCCAGGGCCAGGGGCCAATCGAGCCACAGCATGTAGCCCAGCACCACCAGCAATTGCAGGGCGCTGGGGGTGCTGTCCTGGATGGTTTTGTAGATGACATCACCGACCCGGTCGGCGTCTTCGGTGAGGCGGTAGGTGAGATCCCCGGCCGAGAGTTTTTCGAGGGCGCCGAAATCCAGCTGTTGCAAGCGGGCAAACAGCTGGCGGCGCAGATCCTGGCTGACCCGCAAGGCCGGATCCGCCAGCAGGGTGTCCTGGCCGAACTGGGCCAGCTTTTGCACCAAAAACACCGCCAAGGCCGCAGCCACGGTCTGCAACACCTTGCGAAAGTCCCCGGCGCCGATGGCCGGAATCAGCTGGCCCGCCAGCCAGGCCAGCAGCGGCCAGCAGGCCACGAACACCAGCATGCAAAGTCCGCCCGCCAGCAGCCGGCGCCGATGGGGCTTCAGCAGCGGCCAGAGTCTGCGGAAGCCGGCCGGCGAGGGTGCGAGCATCGACAAACCCTACGGTCTCGCCCATGAAGCTCGATCAGTTCCTCAAGTACCAGGGGCTGGCAGAGAGCGGTGGCGAGGCCAAGCAGCGCATCCAGCGCGGCGATGTGCGGGTCAACGGCAGCATTGAGCTGCGGCGGGGCCGCCAACTGGCCGATGGAGATTCGGTCGAAATCGACGGCCATTGCCTCCGGGTGCCGCCAGGGGTCTGATGCCCTGGGCCACTCCCGCCCGGCGGTTTAGTTTGGCTTCCACAACACAGGGGGTTTCGCTGGTGCGCAAGGCCGTGATTGCTGGCAACTGGAAGATGCACATGAATTGTGCGGAGGCCCGGGCCTTCGCCCAGTCCTTCCGGGGCCAGGTGGAAAACCTGCCCGAGGATCGGCAGGTGGTGATCGCCCCCCCCTACCTGGCGATTCCCACCCTGAGTGAGGCCCTGCGTGGCACCCCCGTGGCCATCGCCGCCCAGAACGTGCATTGGGACAAAAAAGGCGCCTATACCGGCATGGTTTCCGCCCCGATGCTGCTGGAGCACGGCGTCACCCACGCCATCGTCGGCCACAGCGAGCCCCGCAAGTATTACAGCGAAACCGACGAGCAGATCAACCTGCGGGCCCGGACAGCCCAGATTTATGGCCTGATCCCGATTCTCTGTGTTGGCGAAAGCCTCGATCAACGGGAGGCCAGGGAAACCGAGCGCGTCATCCATCGTCAGGTGGAACAAGGCCTTGAGGGCATCGCTCCCGACCG
>CANGZM010000156.1 GCA_947458155.1 Synechococcaceae cyanobacterium
CCAGCACGTCTGCGGCCTGGCCGAGGCCCTCGGCCTGACGCGGGTGTTGCTGCATCCCTTGGCCGGAGTGCTATCGGCCTTTGGCCTGGGGCTGGCCGATGAGCGGCTGCTGCGCGAACGGGTGCTGGACCTGCCCCTCGAATCCAGCCGCGCCGCCGCCGCAACCGCCCTTGAGGCCTTGCGCGCCGAAGCCCATGGCTCGTTTGCTTCGGGGGGGTCTGCTGATGCACCAATGCAAGAAACGGTGACGGCCCACCTGCGCACGCTCGGCTCGGACGGGAGCCTGCCGGTGGCCTGGGGCCCGCCGGCCGCTATGGCCGACGCCTTCGGCGCCCTTCACCTGCAGCGCTTTGGCTACCTACCCCAGCAACCCCTGCAGCTCGAACGCCTCAGCCTTGAGCTGGTGCGGCCCGCCCCGCCCCTGGATCGGGCGCTGGGCCTGGCCGCGGGGGCAGACCGCGAGGACGCAACAACGGTCGAACTACATGGAGCCAACGGCTGGCAGGCCGTGCCCCTGTGGCACCGGCATCGTCTGCGCGGCGGCCAGGTGCTGGTGGGGCCGGCCTTGATCATTGAGGCCACCGGCACCATCTTTCTGGCCTGGGGCTGGAGCGCCCAAGTGCTGGCCGCCGGCGAATTGCTGTTGCAAAGGGATGGGCCCCTACCCCTAGCCTCCGCCTCCAACCCGGCATCCTCTGAGGTGCAAGCAATGGACTCCGGGGCGACGGGTGTGGATCCGGTTCAGCTGGAGCTGTACCAACACCGATTCAGCGCCATCGCCGAGCGGATGGGCGAGCGGCTGCGGCAGACCGCCAGCTCGGTGAACATCAAAGAGCGGCTGGATTTCTCCTGTGCCCTCTTCGATGGCAGCGGCGGCCTGGTGGCCAATGCGCCCCATATCCCTGTGCACCTGGGCTCCATGGGCGACAGCGTCGTCAGCCTGTTGGCGGCCGTAGCCCGCGGCGAGCGTCCGCCCCTGGCGCCCGGCGATGCGGTGGCAGCCAACAACCCCTACAACGGCGGCACCCATCTGCCCGACATCACCGTCATCACCCCGGTGTTTGCCCCCACCCCTCACGGCTCTGATTCGGCGCCATCAACAGCGCAACCCCTCTTTTTTGTCGCCAGTCGCGGCCACCACGGCGATGTAGGTGGACTGACGCCGGGTTCGATGCCGCCCTTCAGCCAACGCATCAACGAGGAGGGCCTGCTGCTCGACAACGTGACCCTGCTGAGCGCTGGCCACTTCGACGGGCCCGGCTGGCGCCAGCGGCTGGCGGCGGGACCCTATCCCGTCCGCGATCCGGACCGCCTGCTGGCCGACCTGCAGGCCCAACTGGCCGCCAACCGGCTCGGGGCCAGCGAATTGCAGGCGCTGGTCCAACGCCAAGGTATCCGCCCGGTGCAGTGCGCCATGGCTCAGGTGCAGGCCCATGGCGCCGCCGCGGTGCGCCGCGTCATCGACCGTCTCCAGGACGGCTCTCACCGCCTCAACCTCGATGACGGCAGTCAGTTGCAGGTGACGCTCAGGCTGGATCGGGCCCGCCGCCGGGCCCGGCTTGATTTCACGGGCACCTCAGCGCAGCAAGCCGGCAACCGCAACGCGCCGCTGGCCATCACCAAGGCGGTGGTTTTGTACGTCTTTCGGACGCTGGTGGGGGACGAGATCCCCCTCAATGCCGGCTGCTTTGAACCCCTCGATCTGGTGGTGCCGCCGGGCTGCCTGCTGCACCCCAGGCCGCCGGCGGCAGTGGTGGCCGGCAACGTCGAAACTTCCCAGGCCCTGGCCAATCTGCTGTTTGCCGCCCTGGGGGTGATGGCCTCGGCCCAGGGCACGATGAACAACCTCAGCTTCGGTAACGACCGCTGCCAGTACTACGAAACGATCGGCGGTGGCACGGGGGCAGGTTTTTTCGAGCCAACGGGCTTCGCAGGCGCTGACGCCATCCAGAGCCACATGACCAATTCGCGGCTCACGGATCCGGAAATCTTGGAGGCGCGCTATCCCGTGCGCGTCGAACATTTCGGCATTCGCCGCGGCAGTGGCGGCGAGGGGCACTGGCGCGGTGGGGAGGGCTTGATCCGCGAACTGCGCTTTCTCGAACCCCTCAGCGTGGCCCTTATCTCTGGCAGCCGCCTCCAGGCACCCGAAGGCTTGGCTGGTGGGGGACCCGGTGCCCCGGGCCGCAACCTCCTGATCTCCCAAGACGGCGACCCCGAGCTATTACCGGGCTGCTTTGAGCGCCAACTGGCGGCCGGCGATCGCTTGCGTATCGAAACCCCAGGCGGCGGCGGCTACGGGGCCCCGTCTGGGGCCTCCTTATCTGATGCTGGCTGAAACAGGTTGCGTTGGATGCGCCAACTCTTGATGCACCCACCATTCAGAATCGTGTTGCCCTGTCCCGTTCTGACCTTGCTGGCGTTGGCGGCAGGGTTGGGTGGTTACTTGGCCCCGCCGACTGCCCGGGCCGAGCTGCCGCCAGCTGTCTACGCCGAACGCCAGCGCCAGGCTGCGGTGGTGGTGGACCTGGAGGTGCAACGCATCAGCCTGATCGGCACGGAGCTGCACATCAGGGCCAAGGTGCTGGCGGTGCAGCGCCGGCCCAGGGGTTCGTCTTTGGAGGCCGGCCAACGCATCGATCTTGTATACAGCCATCCTGTACGCCATCCAGCCAACTGGCCCGGTCCAGGCCCGATTCCGATGTTGCAACGGGGCCAGCAGACCCGGGCCTGGCTCAATCCCCTTGCCGATCGACCCGGGGGGTTTACCCCGGCGGCCGGCAGTCACTCGTTTGCGGGGATGGGGTCGCCTTGAGGTGGGAAGGCACCTGTTTGCGCTGCGGACTCCAACCCTGTGCGGGAATTAAACCATCACACCTAAAACGCCCTAAAAAAACTCATCAAAATTATCAAAATCCACCGCCTTGAAGTTACCCGCTTCCACCTGTTGCATTAGTCGTACCAGCTGCACCCACAAGGCCCCGGCGGTGGCCAGGGAAAGCAAAAAAGCCACCAACAGGGCGGCACCCGCCGCAAACCCAAACACCTGCAAGCTGGCGCCGATGAACAAGGTCACCCCCACCAGCAAACCGATGTAGGGCAACATTGTCTCGCGGCGGGCCAGGGGCAGCAGGGGCAGCCGATCCTGCTTCCAGGCCTCAAGGCGATTTTGCACCAGCTTCGCAAAGGTCAGGCCGCACAGCACCGCAATCGCCAGCCCCGCACCCGCCAGCACATAGGGAGGCGAATCGAAACGGGCGTACTCCAGCAGGATCTCGGCGTCATTGAGGTCGCCGAAAAAGTCGTTGGCCTGCTCGATCACCGCCTGGGGGCCATCGATGGGGACGGCCCCCAACAGGGGCAGGGCGGCTGGCAACCGGATCACTTGGCAAGGGCGAACATGGAGTTGACCCTAAAGGCACGATCTGCGGCCCGGCTCCAAGCCCGCAGCCGAACTGGGCTTTGAAAGCTGGGGCCCCATGGTGGGCCCTAATGGTTGGCCTAACTCGCCTGGCTGGCCAGGGGATTGATGCGGGCTAGCAAATCCCCCGCCAGGCGCGCCGGCGAAAAGGTGCGCCCCATCAAGCCCATCAGGGCCTGCAGATCTTCGGTCTGCAACCGATTATCCCGCACCAGGGTGAGCAGCAGGCGCTGCCTGAGGCCACTGCCCTCCTTGCCGAACAGCAACCGCAGGCCATCGCGGGCCACCGGCAGCAGGTCCACCTGGGTGCCATCCCCCTCAACCACCGCCAGGAGGTTCTCGAGGCGCTCGATGCGCAGTCGCCCGCTGGCATCGAACAGCACCTCCAGCAATTTTTCGCGCATCTCAGCCGTGTCCCCGGCCAGCAGGCGGCGGGCCACGTAGGGATAGGCCACCCGAATGATGCGAAAAGAAGGATCCAGCCGCATCGCCAGCCCCTCCTGACTGACCACCGCCCGGATGATCAGGGCAAAGCGGGCTGGCACCCGGAAGGGATAGTCATACATCAATTCCGAGAAGCGATCGGTGATCGCCTTGAAGTTGAAGGCGCCGACGTTTTCCCCCAGGGCGCCGCCCAACACCTCCCGCAGGGCGGGCACAATTGGTTTGAGATCGGCCGTGGGGTTGAGAAAACCAAGCCGGCGAAAATCCAAGGCTAGGGCCTCGAAATCCCGGTTGATCAGATGCACCACCGCGCCGGTCAGAGTAAGCCTGTCCTTATCACTGATCGAATCCATCATGCCAAAATCAACATAAGCCATGTGGCCTAAGTCGCCGGTGCGGCCCGATAGGGCAAACAGGTTGCCTGGATGGGGATCGGCATGGAAATAACCGAATTCCAGCAGCTGGCGCAACCCCGCCACCACCCCGGTGCGGATCAGGGCCGCCGGATCCAGGTGGTGGGCTTCCAAATCGCGGCGACTCTGGAGCTTGACGCCATGGATCCATTGGGTGGTGAGCACCCGCCGGCGACTCAGGGAACGCTCCACCCGCGGCACTGTTACTTCAGGATGGTTGGCAAAGAGTTGGGCAAAATACTCGGCATTATCGGCTTCCTTGTAGTAGTCGATTTCGGCGAACAAGCTGCGCCCAAATTCATCTATAATGTCCCCCAGTCCAAAACCCAGATTGAGGGGCAGGAAGGGGGCCCCGATCACTCCCAGGGCCCGGATGATGGCCATATCCCTTCTCAATATGAACGGCAGATTGGGCCGTTGCACCTTTACCGCTACAAAACGGCCATCGGCCAATCGCGCCTTGTAGACCTGCCCCAGACTGGCCGCGGCCATCGGGTAATCGGGGAATTCCTCAAACAAGCTCTCGGCCGGGGCCCCCAGTTCCGCCTCAATCACCTTGAGGGCAGTGGCGTGATCAAAGGCGGGCAGGTCGTCCTGCAGGCGCGTCAGTTCTTCTAGCCAGTCCCGACGCACCAGATCGGGGCGGGTGGAAAGGGCCTGGCCCACCTTGATGAAACAGGGCCCCAGGCCGCTCAAGGTGGTGAGGATGCGCCGGGCCAGCCGCTTCTGCAGCCTGGGATCCCGGCTGCGGGACTGGCTCACCAACACCAGGGCCAGGGTTCCGAGCTGCCAAACCACCACCAGCAGCCGGCTGATCAGGATCCAGGGGCGCAGCAGCAGCCAGCGCAGGTCCGCCTGGGGGTCGTAGCTGGGGGCTTCTTCTTCGTCGTCCGATCGCTCTGCCTGCAAGGCTGATGGATCGGGCTCGGCGCCGGGGCCCACCTCCAGGCGGCTGCGCTGCGGCGGCCCTGGGGCGGGGCGAGGCGCCGTTTGCATAGAAGGCGCTGAGGGTGCGGGCGCAGACGCGGCAGCGAAGGTCAAAGGCCAGGGGCCAAGGGTGATCAAACTCTAGAAAGACGTGCGGGGCACCATGGTTGGGGCAAGGGGTGCGGGGATTGCCCAGCCGCTGTTGGCCTTATTACGGCAATCGGCATTACGGCAATCGGCGCCCATGCCGTTGCATCTGCCCAGCCATGGCCGAGGTGCGGCCCTGGCCCCAGAGCTGCGGCGTCTGCTGCGCCAACGGCCTGGATCCTGGGACCTGCCCGAACTGCCGGCTTTCGGTGGTCCCCTCGAAAGCCAAGGAGCCGTGGCCGAAGCCCAGCGGCGGGCCGCCAAGGCCCTGGGGGCCGATGCCTGTTGGTTC
>CANGZM010000157.1 GCA_947458155.1 Synechococcaceae cyanobacterium
CGTCAGGGTTCCTGCGACCCGCACCTGCCAGCCTTCCTGCAGGTTTGGGCAGCGGGAGAAGATCAGCTCGCTGGCGCCGCCATCACTATCCAACAGCACCCGGCAGCCCGGGGCGGCCTCGTCCTTGGCCCCGTCCTTGGCCCCATCGTTGGCCTCGTCCTTGCCCTCCTCCTTGGCGCTCGCCTTTGCTGGCTCCTTGAGGGGCACCGGATCCGTCCGCAGCCGTCCTTGCAGTTGCACCGACGTTGCCTTGTCGCCAGCCGCCAGCCAGCGCACCGGATCCTCTGGCCCGGGTTGGGGTTGGCGAATCGCGGTTCCCCACACCACCAGGGCCGCCAGCAGCAGGGGCACCACCAAGGACAAGCCAGCCAGCCTGACGCGCCCCTGCCCTGAGCCCCCCTGCCCTGAAGGGGTGGCGGCGGTCCTAGGGGGTGCGGGGGCGGCGGCAACCATGACAGAGGGGTGGCTGGGGCCAGGGTTCCCGGCCGCAGCCACCCATCAGCCTTGGTGTCTCCCTGGCCCCAGGGGGTGGCCGGCGCTCCCTGGGGTGCTCGGCCCAAGGTTTCGGCCTGGGCGGTGGGTCTGGGCCGTAGGTCTCAGGCCAGCGGCAGCAAGGCGGCTGCTGGCGGCTCTGCCTCGGCCTCTACCTCTGCCTCTCCCTCTGCCTCGGCCGCCAGCCAGGCCTGGCGCAGGGCCCCCTGCAGCAGGGGGAAACCCAGGCTACGCCGTTCGGCCAGCCAGGATTCCGCCACTTGGCGCGCCAGGTGGCGAATCCGGGCGATGGTGGCGGTGCGCTCGGTCACCGAGATCACGCCGCGGGCCTCCAGCAGGTTGAAGGTGTGGCTGCACTTGAGCACGAAATCGAGGGCCGGTGCGGGCAGGGCGGCGGCGACCAGATCGGTGGCCTCGGCCTCATAGAGGGCGAACAGTTGCTGCAGCCGCTGGGCGTTTGAGGCCTCAAAGTTGTAGGTGCATTGACCCTTTTCAAACGGCAACCAGATGTCGCCATAGCTTCGCTCGCCGTTCCAAGCCAGATCCCAGATGCTTTCCACATCCTGCAGGTACATGGCCAACCGCTCCAGGCCGTAGGTGATTTCGATCGACACGGGCCGGCAATCGATACCACCACACTGCTGGAAATAGGTGAACTGGGTTACCTCCATGCCATCGAGCCACACCTCCCAGCCCACTCCCCAGGCCCCCAGGGTGGGTGATTCCCAGTTGTCTTCGACAAAGCGGATGTCATGGTCGGCGGCCCGAATGCCCAGGGCTGCCAGGGAGGCCAGGTAGGTCTCCTGGATGCCGTCCGGCGAGGGCTTGATCAGTACCTGATATTGAAAGTAGTGCTGGGCCCGGTTGGGATTGTCGCCGTAGCGGCCATCGGTGGGGCGCCGGCAGGGCTCGGGATAGGCCACCGCCCAGGGTTCCGGCCCGATGGCCCGCAGCACCGTATGGGGACTCATGGTGCCGGCCCCTTTTTCGCTGTCGTAGGGCTGGAGGATCAGGCAGCCCCGCTCCGCCCAGAAGCGATTCAGGGTGGCGATGATGTCCTGGAAATGCATGGCTGGCAGCGGTTGCGTCGGCAAGGGTTGGTGTTCCCCCAGCCGTTGGCACGGGAGGCCCCGCAGTGCCATCCTCCCAAAAGGCTGGCTCTGCCGTGCTTGCCGGCCATGCCGCTTGCTGGGCAATGTCAGCTAAAGCTGACAACAAGGCGATAGACTAGGATGCTATGGATAAATTTTCTTTAATAGAAATGAAGTTGTTACAGGTTTTTGTGATCACTCTTATTGTCCTGACAGGTGCTAGAGGTATGGCTTGCGAAAAGCACCCTCATGGCCATCAGCAACCCAGTTCCGATTCAACTGCAGAGCAGCTGAAAAAATGATTATCAGCCATTGTCCACAATAAGTAATTTTCAGTCAAATAATTGTATGAATTAGGCGACATATTCGCTGTTTGGGCATTTGCTTATATCGCTGTTTTCTAAAGGGATGCTGAGATACTGGTCAGTTGTTTTCATATAGCAACAAAAAGGGCTGGTTCATAGAACAACTTTTTTATTCGACTAGAATGAGATTTAATCAGAGTTGATCTCTATTTGATCAAATATTCTGATTTTGTTGGCTTTACCTAAGATCCTGCGCCGAAGCCGGCGGCTGTATCCGAAAGCAGCGCCAGCACCCAAAACGGGCAAGGGCCCAGGAACTGCGGTGGTAGGAGGGTTAGGGTCATTGACATTAATTATAATGGTGCCACCACTTTGCTGCGCAAAGGGATTTGACGTGACATTAGTGAAGGCGGTGTACTGAAGCGTACCTGTTATACCGGATGCGCCAAAGATAATGTTATAAAGTCCACTGGTTAGGTTGTTTTGATTTCCAGGAATGGAATTTCCGGCTGTAGAATCAGGGGATTCATTGATATATTTAGCTTGTCCTGTTGGGGTTGAACTGATCACGCTAACGAAATTTGATGATCCACAAAAACTGCAGCTGCCATTAAGATAGAAAGAGCCAAAAGTAAGGCTAAGATTATTGTTCCAATCGCGAACCGTTGCTAAGCCAGAAGTGCCTCCCGTGCTGCTTGAAGATGCATTTGGAAAAGAATAATCAAATCGTTGTTCTCCGAGCGCAGATGTTGATTGACTTACAGGTGTCCAAGCACCGGCAGGAGCATAGTCACCAACTAAACCTGTGTAGATAAAGTTTCTTGCCGGAACATCCATTGCAGTTCCACCTTGTGTCAGCTGCAGTGGTCTGGGGTTGTTGAGGAGGTTTGGAATGGGAACGTTGGTTGCCGAATTTGCAGTATAAGTTATTGTAACGGCATTGGCTGCTTGTGCCGATGCCAAAAGAGACATGGAAAAGCAAGTTTTTGTTAGCAGTTGAATGACGGACTGTTTCATGTTTGTTGGGAGAGGTTGAAATGAAGGGCTTTCACTTTAAGGTTGTGCATGGAAGGTGTGATGGGAGAAATGCGTGCATAAATTAAGGAAATAAATTGATACATATAGGATTTTTTGCTTAGACTTCTTGATGATGTCTGCGCAAGCACCTGTTTAGTGAAATCTTAATACCAGGTTAAGATTTTATGTTTTTGTTCTATTTTGTTTAACTTTGTCTTCCAATATAGTCTTGGGTATCGATTGCCGACCTTAATCTGGAGCTGAATTATGTGTAGGGTCTGGCCCCGGCCAGCTGCTTTTGGCGTGCGCAACCAATACCCGCAACCATCATTGATTATAGGCGTGCAGGAGGTCCCTGTTGGCTGTCTTGTCAGGTCTGCAACGGGTTCAGATGCCAAGCCGTTGCCAGATCACCTCTAACTGGGATTGGTGCAGCCCACAGGAGAAGCAGGATTCGATCTGCTGGGGTGACAGTCGATCGCTGACCTCGACATCAGCCTCGAGGTTGGCGCGGAAGTTGCCACCCTCCTGGTTCCAGGCGGCATGGGCGTGGCGCTGCACGATTCGATAGGCCTGCTCTCGATTCATACCGCTTTCCACCAAAGCCAACAGCACCCGTTGGCTGAATACCACCCCGCCATACACGTTCATATTGCGAGCCATGTTGTCTGGATAGACCCCCAGGCCCCGCACTACCTCGGTCATCTCCCGAAGCATGAAGTGCAGGGTCACGGAGCAGTCCGGCAACATCATGCGCTCTACGGAGCTGTGACTGATGTCCCTTTCGTGCCAAAGACAGCAATTCTCAAGGGCGGCCACCGTGTAACTCCTCAGCACCCTGGCCAAACCGCTGATCCGTTCGCTGCGGATTGGGTTGCGTTTGTGGGGCATGGCCGAACTGCCTTTCTGGCCTTTGGCAAAGCTTTCCTCGACTTCGAGCACATCGGTCCGCTGCAGATTACGGATTTCAGTGGCGAACCTCTCTAAGGAGGCCCCTACTAGGGCAAGCGTCTGTACGTATTCGGCGTGGCGGTCTCGCCCAATCACCTGGGTACTGGCCGTGTCGGGTTCCAGGCCCAGGATTCGGCAGCTGATCGCTTCGACCTGCGGATCGGTGTTGGCATAGGTGCCCATGGCGCCACTGATCTGGCCCACGCTCACGACCTTTTCAAGCCGGGCCAGCCGTTCCCGATTGCGTTCGGTTTCCGCCAGCCAGCCAGCTACTTTGAAGCCGAAGGTGATCGGTTCGCCATGGATGGCGTGGGATCTGCCGATCATCACAGTGTCCTTATGGGCTCGGGCCAATTGCCTCAGGGCATCGCCCAGCCGGTCGAGTTCCTGGCGCAGGACCGCTACAGAGGCTTTCAGTTGCAGGGCCAGTCCCGTATCCACAACGTCGGAGCTGGTCATACCCACATGGATGTAGCGACCCGCATCACCGACGTGCTCATTGACGTTGGTGAGAAATGCAATTACGTCGTGGCGAACCTCCGCCTCGATTTCGAGAATGCGCCAGACCTCAAAGCTCGCCTTCTCCCGGATCTGCCGCATGGCATCCTCGGGCAGTCGGCCCAACTCGGCATTGGCCTGGCAAGCAGCAAGCTCCACATCCAGCCAGCCCTGGAACTTGGCTTGTTCACTCCAGAGGTTGCCCATTTCGGGCAGGGTGTATCGCTCGATCAAGGCAGCGCGACCCCAAACAGAAGCTCACCAACTTATCGGCCCACGGGCTGCAGCCCCGCAAAGGGAAGTCAGGCGATTGAGCTGACCTGGTGGTGGGGCACCTCCAGTTGGATCAGCTTGCCCCAGGCCTGTTGCCTGATCCAGCAGCTACCGCCCCGACAATGGATCAATTCAAAGGGGGGCAGGTCGTTGGGATGGTCCGAGAGACGCACGAAGGTTCCTGGCCTCAGCAGCTCGAGGACCTCGGGTCGCTGTCGGCGATGGGGTCTGGTGGGACTCGTCTGGGTTTGGGGCGCTGCAGGGAGCGAACCGGTGGATCCCGGAAATGCCATCGTGAAGGGGATGGGCGGGAAGGACACCATTTTCCAGTGAAGTTTTCCTAAGCACCCATTTCCTTGGAATTTGTTCCGTTTTGGCCTTGAGCCCATGACCAAACGCCAAAGGCTGGATATGTTGATGTTTGACCGTGGTTTGGCGTCGAGTCGCCAACAGGCCCAGCAGCTGATTCGTTCGGGACGGGTGCGCAGCGGCGATCAGGTACTTGACAAACCTGGGGTGCTCTTCAGCCCCGATCTGGAGCTGGAGGTGAGGCAACCACCGCGTTTTGTTTCCAGGGGCGGCGAAAAGCTTGTGGCGGCTTTGGAATCGTTGCCGATCAGCGTTGTGGGCCGGACCTGTCTTGACGGTGGTATCTCCACGGGTGGGTTCACCGATTGCCTACTGCAGTGGGGCGCCTCCAGGGTCTACGGCATTGATGTCGGTTACGGCCAGACGGCCTGGAGTTTGCGCTGTGACCCCAGGCTGGTGTTAAGAGAGCGCACGAATCTGCGCCACCTCACTCCAGATGAGCTTTATGGCACCGATGACGTGTGGCCGGATCTGGCAGTGGCGGACGTGTCATTCATCTCGTTGGTTCAGGTCCTGCCGGCCCTCAGAAACCTGTTGAGACCGTCCCCGACAACCCCAGGGGCTGGGGTGGAAGCACTTTTACTGATCAAGCCCCAATTTGAGGTGGGACGGCAACGGGTGGGTAAGGGGGGTGTTGTGA
>CANGZM010000158.1 GCA_947458155.1 Synechococcaceae cyanobacterium
CATTGGCATAGCTGAACACCCCATCCCCCCGCTGGCAGCGGGTGAGGTTGTCGTAGCTCACATTGCGGGCGCCGTTGGCGTTCGCCTTCGGCGACCAGATGTAGCCGCCGTCGGTCTCCTGCCGGTAGGTCTGTTTGTGGTTGACCCACCAGTAGGAGGGCATTTATCCCCGCTGGGCTTTGACCTGTTGTAGCCCATGAAATCGAACGGGGCTTTAATACCCCTGTATCCCAGACAGTCCTTGCGGTGCAGGCTGGCTTGGCGAGTGCTGCGGGTGGCCGGTTTCGGCCTGGCCGGAGAGGTGCGCCGTGGATCGGATCTCCGAGAGCAGCCGGGCGGAGGGGTGCAACAGGTCGGCCGTGGAGATGGCTCGGGGGGCCTGGCTCTTGAGCAGGGCCACCAGTTGGGCCAGTTGGTGCGCAGTGGTGGCGCCACCGATCAGGTGCCGTAGGGCGATGCGGGCCAGATCCGGCAGGTGCTGGGCCAACAGGCGCAGGGGTTCCTGGGGTTCAAGTCGCTCCTAGTAATAAAGCTAGCTCGCCAGCAAGCACAGTTCCTGTTCGAGACCATCGGTGAGGAGTTTTTGGTCAAGGCCTGGGGGTGGGGCCTGGTGGGTGCATTGAGCGGGGCATTCGCCAGGCTTGTTGCATATTGCAAGGGGTGAGGACAATTTGTGCCGCTGTTGTGCGTTTTCCCGTAAGATGAACTGTATTAGTGAATAATGTTGCTCGACTCGCATCCTTTCCAAAGGTCATCTCATGTCAGCACATTTGCATTCATGTCATACGGGGAAAGCATAACGGCGAGATGGATTTTGCCCGAAAGCGACGCGTTAATGGTGGACCTGATTAGCCAAAATATGGTGCCACTAAACGCGTCTGCCATGCAACGCGTGCAATGAATAGCCTACCAGTCTGGGAAGTATATCTTCTTGTTTATGGCCCAATTTCTGTTGACAAAACCATCAGCATAAATGAGCCAAAGGGCTTTCAGCTAGAAGGTCAGTTTTATAGTGATATAGAGATACGTAAACAGCCTCGCTCGCCAGGAATTGAAGCAACAGTTACGGCTTTTGCCCCATCCAGGCAACTTGCACGTGAAGCGGCAATTTTATACTTTGGCCAAATGCTCGATACTCTTGCTATCAAGATCAATCAGTCACTTTACCTAAACTTTGGAGACAAGGCAAGAAACAGTATCGATTCTCACGACACCTTGAGAAGAGTTGCAAAAATAGAATGGCAAGAGGCATTTCAGGAATCTAGACGCTTGGCCATAAGAGAAGCTACTTTCTTACGTGCGCTAGCCTGGTATCGCAACGGCTTGTATACAGAAGATCCTTTTGACAAGTTTTAGCATTTTATAACTCAATCGAGAGTGACATGTGAGTATGGTCCTTTGCCACCCGAAAACAAGCCAAAGGGCACGAAAAGCAAGATATGGGAAAGCTTTAAGGCAATATTGGGAGAGACCGATAGCTTGAAAATTATACCAGGAATATGAGCTGGATTGATGATAATCACAATATCCGCAATACAATTGCACATGGCACAGAGACTGTAAGCATCGAAACAGTGAATAATGTAAGCACTAAAATAGATGTGCTGCAATCTGTAGCTCAGAGCTTCTTGAAGGATTGGAGGCAACAAAAACTCCAACTGGAAACAACATCTGAGAGGCTGGAATGATATGAATCTAATTGATTTATTGGGAACACCTGCACACCCATGCATCCATCAACTGAAAGCTGTTCTGATTGACTCAAGGCAGACCAGGCGGGTCGTTGACGGCTTTAAGGCGACGCTTCATCGATCCAGCTTGCTGAAAGCCACCCTTGCCAAGTCACAAACCTAGTAGCTATATTGCCTATGTCCAATCCCTAATTTCAGACCTTAAGGCCTGCTACCCGCCAAAGCATGACAGTAACGGGCTTAGTCTCATTTAAATCTCACGGTCTGCTGAATTGCATGGTAAGCTAATGACCAACAAGCGAAGAGCATATAGCCCGGCAGAAGAGCTTTGCCTGACGACCCAAGTGGGTGGCATTTGCCCGTGCTGCGGTAAACCACTATTCTACGCTAAACGCGTCGGCAAGCCTTTGCGCACTCAGCACTATAAGGGGTACGAACTCGCTCATATTTATCCACTAAATCCTAAACCCCAAGAGCTGGTTGATCTTGCTGGTGTAGAGCTACCAAGTAACGATGTAAACGACCCAACCAATCTGATTCCACTTTGTACAGACTGTCATAGCCGCTTCGACAAACCTCGAACTCTTGATGAGTATGAGGATTTGGCAGGCAAGAAGCGCCAGTTGCTGGAAGAAGATCTTCAGAAAAGTATCCGCCGTGAATATCCCATTGAAACAGAAATCCACGGTATTGTAACTCGTCTATTCACTGTAAATGTAGGTGATGATTGCTCTACAGATCTCGAGTACGATCCAAAGCAATTAGCGGTGAAGTTCGACGCTTCAATGCCTCCGCCGACGCAGCACAAGATTCGCAGTGCTGTCTCAAGCTACTATGGATACGTCAAAACAGAGTTCGCTGAGCTCGAACGAAATTCACCTACTGCATCCACCTTAATATTCGCTCAAGTTCGTACATTTTATATCAAACAGAAAAAACTAGGCCTTCCACAGGGTGTAATCTTCAAGAACGTGACTACTTGGATAAGCGAACGTACTACGCCCAGCGCGATCGATGCTGTTGAGATTGTTGCCTCATTCTTTGTGCAAAATTGCGAGGTTTTCGAATGATCACGCCTAGTAAAACGGTCAGCCTTTCCGAATCCGCACTCGGGCTTTCAACAACAATTCTGTGTGCTGGCCCAAATACTAGGGACATTGTGACGTTATATAGTGAAATATCTGATCAATTCGAAACTGTCGATGACTTCATCCTGGCGCTTGACTTACTGTACGTACTAGGTCGTGTCAACGTAGACATGGATATGCGGGCATTGTCATATGTTGCTTGAAATCTCTTCGGACATTTTACGTGAGAAGTGCATTCGCTTCCACTCAGGTATGAACGTTGTTCTTGGAGATGAGAACGCAACAAATTCAATCGGAAAGTCGACACTTCTTATGATTGTAGATTTCGCTCTTGGCGGTAAAACTCTACTAACGTTCAACACTGATTTAATCAGTGAACTGGGTCAACATACATACCTGTTCACCTTTGCATTCGATGAACAAGAATACCGATTTCAGCGTCGGACCCAAGAAGAAAATGTCGTTTACCGCTGCGACAATGATGGTCTTCCTGTCCAGTCAATTACGCTCGAAAAGTATTGCTCTTTTCTTAGACAATCATATCAAATTGAGATTCAAGACCTAACGTTTCGGTCATTTGTAGGTCTCTATTTTCGTGTGTGGGGCAAAGAAAATCTTAACACCGATCGCCCTCTCCATATAGTCCCTCAGATGACTACGCGAGAATGCGTTGACAATTTACTTAAGTCATTTGATAAATATGAGCCCATTAGCACAACAGTGTGCGCAATGTCAGAAGTTGACGCAAATTTGAAAGCACTGAAGAATGCCGTAAAGTATAAAATTGTACCGCAAGCGGGGAAGCGGGCGTATGCCTCTAACGCCAAACGCATTCTGCAGCTTGAGTCTGAACTAGATGATATCAAAGCTAATTTGGCAAATTATGCGACCAACCTGTCTGCTATTGTAAACAAGGAAGTGTTGTCCCTCAAGCTTGATAAAGATAATCTTCTTGAGCTTCGCCTTACTACTAGTTCTAAACTGCAACGTACTCAAAACAATTTGGCTGGCAATCGGCATATTAAGAGTCAAAACTTTGCTGAGGTCATCAAGTTCTTCCCGGAAGTTGATCAGGCGAGATTGGCTCGTGTAGAGGAGTTTCACGACGGGCTTGCGGTAATCCTTAAGGAAGAGCTCAGGGCATCCGAGCGCAAACTATCCTCTGAGTTAGCACGAATTGACGAAGAACTTGGTATAATTAATGAAGAACTTGCCAAAGCACTAAGCTCAATTAAGCAACCTACATCATTGATTGATCACATATTTAAAATAGCCGTGGGACTTAAACTAGCACGCGACGAAAATAGTAGATTTGATGAAGAAGGGGGACTCGAGGAGCAGAGAGCCAGTCTGAAAAATACTTTAAAGAACGAGAAGAAAAGAATTGTTGCAGAAATAGAAGGCAGCATAAACGCAGAGCTTCGTCGGCTTGTCGATCTCGTTTTCGGAGCTACTCGCAGAAGCCCTAAGTTGAAACTATCGGAAAGTAGTTATTCGTATGCCATTCCTGAGGATACTGGTACTGGATCAGCTTATATTGGCTTAATACTTTTTGACTTAACGGTTTTTCTCAATACAAAACTTCCCGCCCTTGCGCATGACTCAATTCTATTCAAGAACATCGAGAATGATTCAGTTGCCCGCATCCTTGATGCCTACAAATCTACTAGCAAACAGTCGTTTATTGCACTAGATGAGATATCAAAGTACGGAAGTGACGCTGCTGCGGTCTTGCGGTCCCATAGCGTCGTGCAACTTGACAGCACGAACGTGCTGTTCACTAAAGATTGGCGTCGTTGAGGACAGGCAAAACCATTCTTGTGACAATCGATATAAATGCACAACCCGATATTTATGATTATCATTGGGAACAGGAATTTTCATTGCAATTTAAGTTCGCATTCTACAGAGACTTTGCATGATGCTGAGGCTTGGGGTCCTATTGCGATTAGGGTTAATATAGCAAGTGATTTCCCTCAAATCTCGCCTGTAGTAGTTCAAGCCGATTCATCAGCTTTTGAAGCTTCTGCTCTTTCCTCTTTTTGGCACTAGGTGGCCCATCAAAATGGCTCATCTCATTGCCTAAGAGATAGTCGACAAAGTCTTTGGGCTCGCAAGGTTTTGCACCCATCCACTTGTGAAAGTTACGATGAATTGCGCTACTGACAGCGATCAAATTATCCTCATAAGCTGCCAGGTCGGGACGTGAGCTGGCATCGAACAGATGATGTGCCTCTAGTTCAACTGAATGTCTATTGGCGGCAGATGGTTTGAAACCGGATACGGCACAGCCATCTTTGCGTATTGCCCTCTGACGTACTTTATCCTTGACGGCTTTCACTCTTGCTTCGTGACTTTCTAGCAGCTTTCGCTGGACCTCAAAACACTCTTCCGCCACATCGGCTACAGCTTTCACCCATGCTTTTCGTGCCTTGGTGATCCTGCCTTTATCCCTCATTGTCTTCGCCAGGCGCACGATGCCGCGCTGGCTCCAATGACGCTGGACTTTACCCTCAAAGCTATCAAAATGTACGCCAATCTCTAATCCCTCAGCACCTTCTAGTCCAGAACTTTCTTCCTGTATCCTTGTGATGGTGCCAGCCATCCCCTTACCATTAGTGCCCAAAACCCTGACCACACAGCGCTGCTCCAGAAAAACTAGATCGCCTCGGATCTGAATGGCACTCCTATCTTGCGTAACTTGAATAATGCGCCGTTTAACAAGTGTGCGAGTCACCCGCGCGCGATGGTGGGTAAAGAACTCATGAATCTTAGCCAAGAAATTCCCACCTTCCTTCTCCTCTAGGTACTTCGCCAG
>CANGZM010000159.1 GCA_947458155.1 Synechococcaceae cyanobacterium
GAGTGGGTGGTGGAACTGCGGCTGTTCCGTGTGGACGGCTGCGCCAATTCCAGCGGAGCAGGAGACAGCGAAGGCCTGGCCGTAACGCCTCAATCAGAGCACTTCGCCACGGTCTTCACGCAGCGTGAACAGGAATGGCTGGAGTACTTCGAGCAGCGCGTGCCGGGCCTGTCCGAAGACGACCGACGCATCCACCTGGCGGGCACCGCCGGGCTGCTTTGGTGCAAGAAATACTACGGATGGAGTGTGTTGCGCTGGCTGCAAGGAGACCCCACCTGTAGCCCTCCACCAAGCGAACGCCTGCGCACCCAGAACTCCAACTGGAAACGGCTGTATGCGAACGACATCATCTCGATGCCGGATTGTTTTGAGTATCCCTACTTCTGTCAATGGGATCTGATGTTCCACGCCGTGGCCTTCGCCGAATTTGATCCGGCCACGGCCAAGGAGCAATGCATGCTGCTACGCAAACCCCAATACACCGCCCCCAACGCCCAGACTCCCGCCTACGAATGGGCCCTTTCCGATCCCAATCCGCCGATCGGAGCCTGGGCGGCGATGCGTATCTTTCAGATCGAGAGCAAGTACACCAATGCCCCCGACCTGAGCTTTCTGCGCGAGGCCATGCGCAAGCTGATCCTGGAATACGGCTGGTGGGCCAACCGCAACGACCGTTCTGGTGACAACCTCTTTGAAGGGGGGTTCCTGGGCCTCGACAACATCGCGGTCTTCGATCGGCGCTTCCCCCTGGCCGACGGCAGCATCATCGAGCAATGCGACGGCACCGCCTGGATGGCCTTCCTCAGCCTCAACATGCTGAAGATCGCAGTCGAACTCAGCCGCGAAGAACCGGAGTGTGCCGATATCTGCGAAAGGTTCGTCGTCGATTTCGTGCACCTGGCCATCTCCCTCAACAACCCCATCAGCCGCAATTATCTCAACTGGGATGAGGAGGATGGCTTCTACTACGACGTGATCAAGCGGCCTGACGGCAGTTTCGACTACCTGCGCTCCCGGTCGCTCTCCGGGCTAGTGCCCCTGCTGGCTGTACAGAGCTTCGACATCGACACCGTGCAACGGCTACCGATGCTGGATGTCAACAACATCCTGTCTTGGTTCGTCCATGAGTACACCACCCCCTCCTGGACTGTTCACAACCTTGCGATCTGCAGCAACGACCGAGTGCTGTTCACGCTCGTGCCCAAGGAGCGCCTACAACGCATCTGCGCGCGCCTTTTTGATGAGGAGGAATTTCTTTCTCCCAACGGCATCCGTTCCCTCTCCAAGGTGTATGAAAAGCACCCCTACAGTTTCGCCGAAGGCAGCGAGAGCCAGACCCTCACCTACAGCCCCGCCGACAGTCCGGTGGCCATGTTCGGCGGCAACTCCAACTGGCGCGGGCCGGTGTGGATGCCAATGAACTTCCTGTTGATCGAATCACTGCAGAAGTACGCCCGTTTCTATGGCGACAGCTTCAAAGTTGAATTTCCCACCCGTTCCGGCAACTGGATCAACCTCTGGCAGGCCTCCTTGGAGCTGGAAAAACGCCTGGTGGGCATTTTCCGTCGCGACAACCAAGGCCGCCGCCCCTTCAATGGGGACGTGGATTTGTTCCATAACGATCCCCACTGGCGCGATCTAATTTTGTTCCACGAATACTTTCACGGTGACAACGGCAGTGGTGTCGGTGCCTCCCACCAGACCGGCTGGAGCGCCATGGTCTGCAAGCTGCTCAACCAGCTCTCCCGCTACCCCGACGGCTGAGAGCCCTCCTGTATTTCGGCATGCCAGTCCTTCGGCACCACCCGACGGGATCGCCTCAGACGAGACGCCTTGATTCGTTGCTTTTTGCTTACCAGATCACACCCTTCCCGACCACCATGAGCTCCCCATCACCCAGCACTGCCGTCTATAACGCACACGGTAGTCCAGCCTTCTTCAACTCACCTCTGCCCGAAGCAGCCCAGCTGCAGGTCGCGAGCGGAGCCCACTTCGATGTCGTGATCATCGGCAGTGGCGCAGGCGGCGGCACCCTGGCCCGCCACCTGGCGCCCACGGGCCTGAAGGTGTTGGTGCTAGAGCGGGGCGACTGGCTGCCCCAGGAACCCCAGAACTGGGATGCGGAAGCGGTATTCCAGCAGAACCGCTACGTCTCGCATGATCCGTGGCTCGACAAGCATGGCAAGGCCTTCCAGCCGGGTAGCCATTACTTCGTCGGCGGAGCCACCAAGATGTATGGCGCCGCCCACTTTCGCCTGCGCCAGCAGGACTTCGAGGAACTGGCCCACTTCGATGGCATTTCGCCGGCCTGGCCCCTGCGTTACGCCGATTTCGAGCCCTGGTATCAGAAGGCGGAAGAGATGTACCACGTGCACGGCCAGCGCGGAGAGGATCCCACCGAGCCACCCTGCAGCGGCCCCTACCCCCATCCGCCGGTGGCCCATGAACCGCGCATGCAGAAGTTGGTGGATGATCTGCGCTCGGCCGGGCTCCATCCCTTCCACGCCCCCAGCGGCGTGATGCTCGACGAGGCCAACATGGCCTTCAGCCGCTGCCGCAAATGCAACTGCTGCGATGGCTTCCCCTGTCTGGTCCATGCCAAGTCGGACGCGGAGGTGTTGGGCATGCGGCCGGCCCTGGCAGCCCCCAATGTGTCGCTGCTGACCCGCTCCCAGGTGAAGTGCCTGGTTACGGACGAATCCGGGCACACGGTGAAGGCGGTGGAGCTGGAACGGGACGGCGAACCGCTGACCGTGAGCGGCAATGTGGTGGTGGTGAGCTGTGGCGCCGCCAACAGCGCCAGGTTGTTGTTGATGTCGGCCAGCGACAAGCATCCCCGGGGTCTGGCCAACGGCTCCGACCAAGTGGGCCGAAATTACATGTACCACAACAGCAAGGCGATGGTGGCCCTGGCCCATGAGCCCAACCACACCATCTTCCAGAAAACGGTCTGCATCAACGACTGGTATTTCGGTGACGCCGAATTCGATTATCCGATGGGCAACATCCAGATGACGGGTAAGACCAGCGGCACGATCATGAAGGGCTATGCCCCTCTGGAAACCTTCCTGATGCCCGGCTGGAGCATGGAAAAAATCGCCGAACACGCGATCGACTTCTGGGTTTCCAGCGAGGATCTTCCCGATCCCGACAACCGGGTAACCCTGACCGGCACAGGTCAGATACAGCTAAGTTACACCCCCAACAACCTCACTGGCTCGACGCGTCTGTTGCGCCGTTTGGAGGGAATGCTCGATCGCCTGTATCTGCGCAACCACCTGGTGGAACGCCAGATTTACATCGCCAACAACATGGGCATCGCCGCCGTGGGCCACCAAGCCGGCACCTGTCGCTTCGGCAGCGATCCGGCCAGCTCGGTGCTGGATCTCAATTGCAAAGCCCACGAACTCGACAATCTCTACGTCGTCGATACCAGCTTCATGCCTACCATCGGGGCCGTGAATCCCTCTCTCACCGCCATCGCCAATGCCCTGCGGGTCGGCACCCATTTGGCCGAGCGACTGAAAGGTTGAGCCAGCCACTATGGGGATTGCCGCGTCACACAAGCCACGTGCACCGGTGAGCGGGATGCCGCCAAGAGGATGGCAGCAGAGCTCAGCGGTGTCCACCAGAAGACCATCGGCGCTGACAAGAACTACGACACCAAAGGGTTCGTGGCTGAGATGAGGCGGCTGGGCGTCACTCCGCACGTGGCACAGAACACCGCCCGCAGCGGCGGTTCAGAGATCGATGGCCGCACCACCCGTCACGTGGGCTATGCCAAGTCGATCAATGCCCGCCGGGGGATCGAAAAGGTGTTTGGTTGGATCTAGGCGCAGCCTTCTCCGCAGGAGTGGCCCGTGATGGAGGCGGCATGAACAGCCTGTTGCCCAGAGGTGTGCCCAAAAGAGAACAACCAATGCCTTGCAGACAGGCCAACGTTGCCGAAATCGGGCTGTTTGCGGACTTGATCGGCGTCGATTCGGCTTTTTGAGCCAGAAATCAGCTCATGGCTGTGGAAAACTGGCCCGCAGGCTGGTTTTTCTGCAAACTCCTAAGAAGCGTCGACAGCCCCGACGGGATGTGGCCTTGTTTGGGGTGCATTAGGGCCACCTTGAGTCCATAAGCACCCAAGAATAAGTCGCATTTAGTCATAGTAGCCTCTAGAAGCCTTGCCACAACTAAGGTAATTAGAGGATTGCAAATCCTTTATCCCCAGTTCGAATCTGGGTGCCGCCTTAAAATTTTTATGTCATGGCGAAGCAACTTCCCGTGGAATGGCGTAACTCCGGTCGAGTAGCTTCGGCGTTACCTGGGCTGACGGCACGCCTCCTTTGCACCAGTGGAAGAACGATGCGATCAACTGGTCTCAGCAGTTACAGGATTAGTTGCCGATCCGCTTGGCATTTGAACAACTGTTGCAAGGTGTTGTGGAGTTGGGCTACTTACGAAACTGGCAAACGCCGTGGGCCAAATCGGTGCGCACCTGCACCTGCCAGCAGTTGCCGCAGGTGGCCGAAGGTTTGGGGACATTGCTGAAGATCGAAGGCGTCGAACCCGCGAACATCCTTGCCATCCATGGCCAAAGAGCCGCCCCATGAGCGCCGCGACACTCCCTACACCCCCTGGCTGGCAGCCCGCGGCCCTTAATGGCGGCTGGATCTACCGCGACCGGGTCGGGCGCGCCGCTGAGGGCCAGCATGCCAGTGGCTTTTACGCAGCGCGTTATCCCCACAGCGACCGCAAGACATGGCAACGGCGCCTGGAATGCGGCGAAATCTGGCGCCATGATCAGCCACTGCTTGCTGATGCCGTCCTGGCCCGGGGCGATCGGCTGGCCTGGCATCGCCCCCCCTGGCTGGAGGCGGCCGTCCCGGCCACCTGGGAGTGTCTCTGCGATGACGGCGACCTGCTGGCCCTCAACAAGCCGAGCGGTTTGCCAGTCATGCCCGCCGGCGGCTTCCTTGAGCACACCCTGCTGCGCCTGCTCGAACGGCAGCACGCCAGCGACCCCGCCGGTGTGCCACGGCCCGTCCATCGTCTGGGGCGGTTCACCAGCGGCCTGCTGCTCTGCGCCCGCCGTCCGGCCAGCCGGGCCTGGCTGAGCGCCCTGCTGCGGGAAAGCACGGCCCTCGCTGCCAACACCCATGGGAGCCCAGGCGCCGCACCCGGTGCCCAAAAAAGCGGCGGCCGCAAAATCTACCGGGCCTTGCTCGCTCCAGGCGCCCTTGGCCTCCAAATCGGCGCAGAACTCGCGATCACCACTCCCATCGCCCGCCAACCCCACCCGCGCCTGGGATCCCTCTGGGCCGCCGGCTGCCGCGACGATCCCGCCGCCCTTGCCGCCCGCAGCCAACTCACCCTGCTCGAACGGCGCCGCGACACCGACCTGGTGGAAGTGGCGATCAGCAGCGGTCGCCCCCATCAAATCCGCATCCATTGCGCAGCGGTGGGCGCCCCCCTCCTGGGCGATCCGCTATACCTGCCCGGTGGTGACGCCCTCCCCGACGCCCTGCCCGGCGACGGTGGCTACTGGCTCCATGCCAGAAGTGTGGAACTGCCGCGCCCGGATGGGCC
>CANGZM010000160.1 GCA_947458155.1 Synechococcaceae cyanobacterium
AGCCTGTCCAGGTCCCTGCTGCCACTGAGTAGCCACACTTCTTCGCAGCGATGGGCGATCGTCAGCAGGTCAATCGCCACCTCCACATCCAGATTGGCCCGGGTGTATTGGCGGCTCTCCCCTTCGCCAGCCAGCTCCCGTAAGGGCCGGGTGCGCACGGTGTACCCCAGGCTGGTGAGGGCATCACGGAAGGGACGTTGGTCGTTGGGATCCTTGAGACCGGCATACCAAAAAGCACTGCCCAGCTCCACCTCTCCCTCTTGACGGGCTAGCTCTATCAAGCGGCGGGGATCGAAAAACCAGCCGAGTTTCTGCTGGGCATAAAACATGCTGTGCCCGTCTACCGCTAGGACCCGCCGCAGCATCGATTCGCCTAAGTGTTGTTGCACCGCGCCGTCGTAAATACCTTTACGGGCCAAGCCTAGAAAGCTGACCGGTAATGTGGAATTGTGTTGAGGTCACCATGGCCGTAGGCGAACTGGCCTTGGTGCTCCATGCCCACCTTCCCTACGTCCGATCAGGGGAGCCGGGTTCCTTGGAGGAGGACTGGTACTACCAGGCCTTGCAGGAGTGTTATCTGCCCCTGTTGCAGGTGCTCGAGGAGGCCGCCGCCGATCCGCAGCAGCGACCCAGGCTCACCCTCGGCCTCTCGCCAACCCTGCTCTCCCTGCTGGCAGACGAGGAGCTGAACCGCGGTTTTCTGCCCTGGTTGCAGCTTCGCATCGAGTTGCTGGAGCTGACCCCCCCCGAAGGCAGGACAGCGGCCCAGCACCTCGGCCACACCCTGGCCGCCTTGGTTGCCGATTGGCAGCATTGCCAAGGAAAACTGCTGCCACGTTTTCGGCGCCTGCAGGGCCTGGGGGTGCTGGATCTGATCACCTGCGCCGCCACCCATGGCTACCTGCCCCTGCTAAGGGAATGCCCGGAGGCCGTCGGGGCCCAGCTGATCACCGCCGTGCGGGAACACGAACGTCTGCTCGGCCAACCTCCCCTGGGCATTTGGTTGCCGGAATGCGCCTACTACGAGGGTTTGGACCAGGTGCTCGTCCAAAACGGCCTGCGCTACAGCGTGCTGGACGCCCACGGCCTTCTCCACGCCGTACCCCGTCCTCGCTATGGCGTTTATGCACCGATCTGCAGCCCAGCAGGAGTGGCTTTTTTCGGCCGCGACAGCAATTCGACCCTGCCTGTATGGAGTGCCAGCGAGGGCTATCCGGGCGATGGGGCCTACCGCGAATTTCACCGCGACCTGGGCTGGGATTTGTCCGAGTCCCAGTTGGCCGAACACGGTATCCGCAGCAGTCGCCCCCTTGGCCTGAAATGGCATCGGGTGACATCCCAGACCTGTGAGCTGGAGCACAAGGCCCCCTACGAACCGGCCGCCGCCGCCCTGAGGGTGCGGCAACATGCCGCCGATTACCTCGCCGGTCGGGCCAGTCAATTGCACGATCTGGCGGCCTCCATCGAGCGACCGCCGCTACTGGTCGCTCCCTTTGATGCTGAGTTGTTTGGCCACTGGTGGTTTGAAGGGCCGGCGTTTTTGGCCGAATTGTTCCGCCAAGCTCCCGCCGCTGAGCTCCGTTTCACCACCTTGCGGGAGACCCTGGAAGCGGAGTTGACCCTCCAACTCTGCCGCCCCTCTCCCTCCAGCTGGGGACGGGGGGGCTATCACAGCTACTGGCTCAATGAGGCCAACGGCTGGGTTGTGGGGGAATGGCAGCGGGCCTCCCGGGCCATGGTCCGGCGGGTAAACCGGGGTGTGGGCAGCAGTGAGCATCGGCTTTGGCTGATCCAGGCCGGCCGCGAACTGCTGCTGGCCCAGAGTTCTGATTGGAGTTTCATCCTGCGGGCTGGCACCACCACCGAACTGGCCCGAGAGCGGATCCACCGCCACCTTGATCGTTTCTGGCGTCTCATGCAGGCCATCGACAAGGGCACGGATTTGCCGCCCTTGTGGCTGGACGCAGTGCAGCGCGAAGATGGCCTGTTTCCCCTCCTCAGCGGCACTGAGTGGGCCAGTCCCCCACCAACTTCAATCTGATCTCAAAGCCATGATCGATGCCATGGATCGCGACAAGTTGCTGAGCCAGTGCCACAAACTCGCCAAGGCCTATCAGGTGGAAGATGGCGAGGGCTTTCGCCTGGCCTGCGTCGATCCAGACGACACCCTGCATCTGCAACGGGATGACAAAGCGATGGCGATGCAGCGGCTGACTGAGGGCACCAGCCTGCTTGCCGAATTTCAGGAACGCCTCTACGCCCAGGACCGTTGGGGGGTGTTGTTGATTTTCCAGGCGATGGACGCCGCCGGCAAGGACGGCACCATCAAACATGTGATGTCGGGGGTGAATCCCCAGGGCTGCCAGGTGACCAGCTTCAAGGCCCCAAATTCCACCGAACTGGACCATGACTACCTCTGGCGCTGCCAACAGGCCCTGCCGGAGAGGGGTCGGATCGGCATCTTTAATCGTAGTTATTACGAAGAGACCCTGATAGTGCGCGTCCATCCAGAACTGTTGCAAAAACAGCAATTGCCTCCCTCCTTACTGGGCAACGACATTTGGAAACAGCGCTGCCGCGATATTCGCAATTTCGAAGAATATCTAAGCAACAATGGATTCGTTGTACTCAAGTTTTTTCTGCATGTCTCCCGCAAAGAACAAAAGCGTCGCTTTCTAGAACGGCTTGATAATCCTGATAAGAACTGGAAATTCTCTCTCGGCGATATTCATGAGCGGGCCCACTGGGATGCCTACATGACTGCCTATGAGGAGATGATTCAACGCACCGCCAGACCGTCAGCCCCATGGCATGTGGTGCCAGCTGACAACAAGTGGTTTACCCGGATTGTGGTGGCCGCCTCAATCATTGACGCCATGGCCCGTCTGGATTTGCGTATACCCCATCTGGGCGAAGAGGCACGCCGTCAACTGGAGGAGGGGCGTCGCCTGCTCTTGGCGGAGGACTGATGGCGGAGGATTGAAAGGTATGCAAACTACGGCGGCTTTGTTTTTAGCCCTTGCTCAAGCTGGGCTGCAGGGATCCTGAGAAACTGCGGTGGGGGGATCCGCCCCCGGCGCCCGCGGGCCGCTGGCTAGGGTTCCCTGACTGATCGGGGTGATGGCCCCTTGCGATGCTCGCTTCCCTATTTACCAAATCCTCTCTTTTCGGTATTGGCATCGCCTTCAGCCCCCTGCATATCGGGGTGGTAACCCTTCTGTTGTTGGGGCGCTCACCCTTGAAAAGGGCCTTTGCCTATGTCCTGGGCTGGACCCTGGCCAATGTGATGGCGGTGCTGTTGTTGATGCTGGTGGGAAGTTCGTTGGCGATCAGCTTGGAACATGGCGCTCGCGAGCAGGTGCTCATCGATCTATTGGGGGCCGGAGGTCTTCTAGCCCTGGGTTTGTATCAGCTCACTCCCCAGGCCAGTCTTGGTGAAGAGGGGATGGCGATTCGCTTGATGAATCGCCTGCCTGATGTCAATACCGCCTTGCTGGTATTAATCGGCGCTGGGGCTGCCCTGTTGACCCCTGAAAACCTAGTTTTCTATTTAAAACAAGCCGGCTTGTTGATGATCAATCATCCTGGGTTAAAAGCCGATATTGAAATTACTGCTGTCTATGCGCTGACCGCTAGTTCTTTATTGCTGTTGCCCCCATTGGCTTGGATTGCCAGCGGTGGCTCGATTCGCGATTCGATTGCTAAATTAGAAGAATGGCTGCAGCACAAGGCCGAGTGGTTGGTGGGAATTATTGCCCTTGTTTTTGGCGCTTATCTTTTGTACGAGGGGCTTCACGGTTTGGAATTGATGATCGCTTAAAATGGATTTTAGCCCTGATGGGTTCAGGGAGCCATTTCAGAGAATTTGATCGAGAAAACGCCGGGTTCGTTCATGTTTAGGGTCCTTGAAAAACTGGGCTGGGGGTGCTTCTTCCACCACGCTTCCCTCGGCCATCAATACCACCCGATCGGCAACCTGTTCGGCAAATTTGACTTCATGGGTCACTACCACCATGGTGATGTCCTCTTGAGCAAGTTGTCGCATCACATCAAGCACCTCCCTGACCATCTCTGGATCCAGGGAGCTGGTGGGTTCATCAAACAGGAGGATCCTGGGCTCCATGCATAGGGCCCTGGCGATGGCGACGCGCTGCTGCTGGCCTCCCGAAAGCTGACCGGGGAATTTCTGGGCCTGCTCCTTGATGCCGACCCGATCCAGCAGGTTGAGGGCTTGGGCCTGGACCTCGGCACGGGGCCGTCCACGCACCAGCGTTGGGGCCAACACGAGGTTGTCCAGCACCGTGAGGTGGGGAAACAGATTGAACTGCTGAAACACCATGCCCACCTCTCGGCGGATGGCATCGATCTGGCGCAGGTCGTTGCCCAGGCTGTTGCCGTCGATGCGGATCGTGCCCTTTTGAAAATCCTCCAGGGCATTGAAGGTGCGGATGAAGGTGCTCTTGCCGGACCCGGAGGGTCCCATCACCACCACCACTTCGCCGCGATGGACCGTGAGGTCCACACCGCGGAGGGCGTGATAACCATTCGGATACCACTTTTCGACCCCGCGGGCCTCAATCATCAAGTTGCTGGGGCTCGAAGTCATGGCCGGCTAGCGGATCTAGAGAGAGTCTGGGGATCAAGGCGTTTTTCGAGGGCACGACTGCCAAGACCGAGGGCGGCGCAGCAGGACCAGAACAACAGGGCAAGGGTGAGGTAGACCTCGGCGTTGTGTCCCAGAAATTCCGGGTTGGCCATCACCGTCCTGGCAACGCCAAGCAGCTCCAGCAGCCCGATCAAGGAAAGCAGGGTGGTGTCCTGTAGCAGGGAGATGAATTGGCCCACCATGGCGGGCAAGGCCACCCTCAAGGCCTGGGGCAGTACCACCCGCACCAGGGTCTGAGGATAGGAGAGTCCCAGGGAGCGGGCCGCTTCCACCTGACCTTTGGGCACCGCTGCCAGACCAGATCGCACCGCTTCGGCCAGATAGGCGGCGGCGAAAAAAGTGAGCACCCAGGCCGCCCGCCAGATGCGGTCCGGGGCCAGTCCTCCGGGCAACAGAAATCCGAGGATGTTCTGGCCCAGAAATAGCAGCGTAATCAGGGGAGCGCCACGAATGAATTCGATGTAAATCACCGAGCTCCAACGCAGCAAGGGCAGATCACTGCGCCTTCCCAAGGCCAGCAACACGCCAAGGGGAAAGCAAAGCAGGATGGCGAAACTGGCGGTGAGCAGGGTCAAAAGCAAGCCTCCCCATTGGGAAGGCGACACGGGCATCATCCCCAAGCCGCCGCTGATCAGCACCATGCCAAACAGGTACAGCAGGGGCCATACCAGGGGAAACAGCCGCAGCATCGGCCGGCTGAGTTGGGAACCAAAGCGTCCCGCCAGCCAGCGACTGGCCCCCAATAACGCCGCCAGCAGCCACCAGCGGCTCTGTAGGGCCGGTGCCAACCCCAGGGCCCAGGGCATCCAGAGCACAACCGCTGCCAGCAGCCCAAGCACGAGGCGATCGTTACGGGG
>CANGZM010000161.1 GCA_947458155.1 Synechococcaceae cyanobacterium
AGGCCATCGACCTGATGGATGAATCGGCGGCGCGCCTCAAAATGGAAATCACCTCCAAGCCGGAGGAGATCGATGAACTGGATCGCCGCATCCTGCAGCTGGAGATGGAGAAACTCTCCCTCGGCCGTGAATCCGATGTGGCCAGCCGCGATCGTCTGGAGCGGCTCGAAAAGGAACTGGCCGAGTTGTCCGAACAACAGAGCGGTCTCAATGCCCAATGGCAGCAGGAAAAGGGCAGCATCGATGAGCTCTCTGCCATCAAGGAGGAGATCGAACAGGTGCAACTCCAGATCGAGCAGGCAAAGCGCAGTTACGACCTCAACCGCGCCGCCGAACTCGAATACGGCACCCTCGGCGAGTTGAATAAAAAACTGGCCGCCAAGGAAGCCGAGCTCACCGGGGCCCACAGTGGCAAGACCCTGCTACGGGAAGAGGTAACCGAGGATGACATCGCCGAAGTTATCGCCAAGTGGACGGGCATTCCGGTGAGCAAGTTGGTGCAGTCGGAGATGGAGAAACTGCTCCATCTCGAAGACGAACTGCATACGCGGGTGATTGGTCAGCAGCAGGCGGTCACAGCGGTGGCCGATGCCATCCAGCGCTCCCGGGCGGGGCTGTCCGATCCGAATCGGCCGATTGCCTCCTTCCTGTTCCTGGGTCCCACCGGTGTGGGCAAGACCGAGCTTTCCAAAGCCCTGGCCGCCCAGCTGTTCGACAGCGAGGAGGCGATGGTGCGCATCGACATGAGCGAATACATGGAGAAGCACGCCGTCAGCCGCCTGATCGGAGCGCCTCCGGGCTATGTGGGCTACGAGGAAGGCGGCCAGCTCACCGAAGCGGTGCGGCGCCGTCCCTACGCGGTGATCCTCTTTGATGAGGTGGAGAAGGCCCACCCCGATGTCTTCAATGTCATGTTGCAGATCCTTGATGACGGTCGCGTCACCGATGGCCAAGGTCGCACGGTGGATTTCACCAACACGATCTTGATTCTCACCAGCAATATCGGCAGCGCTTCGATTCTCGATCTCGCCGGTGATCCAGCCCGCCACGGCGAAATGGAGCGGCGGGTCAATGAAGCCCTGCGGGCCCATTTCCGCCCCGAATTCCTCAACCGGCTCGATGAATCGATCATCTTCCACAGCCTCAAGCAGGAGGAACTCCGCCAGATCGTCGATCTGCAGGTGAAGCGCCTGGCCCAGCGCCTGGAGGACAAAAAACTAGGCCTCAATCTGAATGCCGCAGCCCTTGACTGGCTGGCAGCCGTGGGCTACGACCCCGTTTATGGGGCCCGTCCCCTCAAGCGCGCCATCCAGAAGGAGCTGGAAACCCCGATCGCCAAGGCGATTCTCGCCGGCAGCTTCCCGATGGGCAGCACCATCGCAGTCGATGTCGAATCCGAGCGGTTGCGCTTCCGTCAGGCCGAGGTGGCCAAACCACCTTCCCCAGAGGCAGTGCTGGTCTGAAGGCAGGCAGCCAAAGGCATATGGCTTAGCTCCAAAGGGCCCCGACCGGGGGCCCTTTTTTGGCTCTTGGCCTCAGGCCAAGGGGCCCAGGGGCTTGTATTCCTGCCCCGGGGCCAGCACGGGACGGCGGGGAGCAAGGTTACCGAAATGCTCGCGGGCATTGGCGAGGATCTGGGCTTCGCTGGGATGGGCCATCGACAGACTGTCGATGCCAACGATGCGATCGAGCAGATCGGGGCGGTGCTGCTGGAGGTAATCCAGCAGCACCAGGCGCATGTCGCTTTCGCCGCTGCCGTGGCCCAACAGCAGCACCCCATCGGCAGCGGCTATCGCCGCCACGATTTGGGCAAGATATTCACTGTCAATCGGCGCCCGTTGGCCGGCCTCGTCCCGATCGTGACGATGGGTGAGGGATTCGCGGCCTGCCCAACCTCCATGGGGCTTGAGCACCGCATGCTCGACCCCATCGCCCTCCAGCTGCAAAACGTCGGTGTGGTGGTGATCGAGATGCAGAACCAACCGGTGACTCTGGTCGCCCCGGGGGGAAGCTGCCTCGGGCTCGGGATGCTCGGCTGTGACCCCAGCCTCCTGGAGCAGATGGCGGACGCGCAACATGGCCTCGCTATCGAGATCGGGGGATTGGATGCCGCAACCGAGTCGAATCCAGGATTCCTGGCCGCCTGGCATGACGATCTTCAGACGTCGGCCATCCAGTTCACTGACTTCGGCGCCCAGCGCCCTCAACAGTGCCTCCACCTTGGACACCCGCACCCCGTGTTGCAGGGGGTGGGCGTAGAGGGCCGCCAAGGTGCGCAGGTGGTGGCGTTGCATCGAAAGGGGTGAAGCGGCTGGCTTGACCCTATCCAGCTATGCAGAGGAGATCGTCTGTACTTAACGATCAAATGTGACTCTTTTTGCTTGGCTTGCGTCCATTTGCATTTACTCATTCCACTTTTAAAACATCCACCGGTCCCTCACCAAGCCGGTTGAGTTCGTCGGCAGCCCGCAGCGCTGCCTCGTGGGTGTGGAACAGATAGGCCCCGTCGGAGTCCTCCACCTCGACCACACCTTGGTGGACTTGCTCTATGGCCAAATAACGGCCGCTAGCGAGGCGCTTGAGGGCATAGCGCTCAGGTTGGGTGCAATCCATGGGGTGAGCAGGATCGATTTCCGGAGACCAGAAGTGCTGCATGGGAAGGCCTTGTTACTTGAATGCTTACAGCAAACAACAAAACTTAGGGCCAAGCAGCCTCGGCCCGCTTGCGTGATCAACCCAAACTTCAAGCCCGTTGGCAGTGGGGGCAGATTGACTGAGAGAATCAGTGCTGCCTACGCCCTTGTGTGCGGATGTACACCGATTGGTCCTCCGTCATCCTGCTGCTGCTCACTGCGGTCCCCCTCGCCGTGGTGGTCGGCGTGACCGGTTTCTTCATCTGGAAGCAGCAGGGGAGGAAACGGGCCTGATCAAGGAAAAGACCAATCCCTTGCTGCTGGGCGGCACTCCTTGGCCCAGGCAGACAAGGCAAGTGCGGTAGCTCTCGCTGTTCTTGCGCAGGATGCCGCTGCCACCGCAGTGCTGACAGGGCTTAACGGCAACGGTTTGGCCCTGCTGCTGCGAAAGAATTGCCGCGGCCGCTTGGCCGGCGCCGTTGGCCGCCTGGCCCATGGCTTGATTCACCGCTGGGGGCTCGGGAGATTGGTTCGTGTGCATCCGAACACTGTGCCCCCAAATCATGGCCTCAAATCAGAAATCTTTCTGCAGAGTTGCTGACTGGTAGCCATGGCGTCAGCCGAAGATACGGCTCACGTCAACTTCCTGCAAAAGTTCGTTACTGGAAAGCCGGCTGCCCTCCGGCACCAGGCCAGCGCTGGCTGCCAGTAAGCCGATCACCCCAGGGGCGTCCAGGCCCTGGGCCCGCAGCCCGGCTAGGCCTGCCGATCCTTCCCGCTTGCTGAGGCGTTGGCCCTGCTTGTCATGCCAAAGGGGCACATGGCCGTAGCGGGGCGGGGCATGGCCCAACACCCCCATCACGGCCACCTGGGCACCGGTGGAGGACCAAAGATCAGCGCCCCGCACCACATCACTGATGCCGAGTGCCAGTTCATCCACAGCGGTGGCCAGGTGATAGGCGATCAGTCCATCGGCACGGCGCAGCACGAGATCCCCGACCTGATGGCTGCCATCCATGCAGCCTTCCGCAGCCACTCGCTCCTGCCAGAAGAGGGTGGTGGCGGGTAGTCGCAGGCGCCAACTGGGCAGCCGCTGGTTCTGGGGTCCCCACAGGGGCGTCAGCCCCCGGCAAAAGCCCGGATAGACGCTGAGGCGGCCATGGGGGGCAGAAATATCGGCCAACAGGCGACGGCTGCAGCGGCAGGGGTAAAGCAAGCCATCGCGCCGGAGCGCCGAAAGCACGCTGGCGTAGAGACCCCGGCGCTGGCCCTGCAAGACCGGCGGACCATCCCAGGTCAACCCCAGCCACTGGAGATCTTCAAGTATGGAGTCGGTTGCTCCGGCCCGGTTGCGGGGGCTGTCGAGGTCGTCAATGCGTATCAACCACTGGCCGCCTTGGCTGCGAGCGTCAAGCCAGCTGACCAGGGCGGTGCGGAGGTTGCCGAGATGTAGGGGCCCGGTCGGGGAAGGGGCAAACCGACCTCGGTAGCCCCCCCCTCTCCGTTCAACGCCTTGCTGGAGCAAGGCCTGCAGGTGATCCGGCAGGCGCAGGGTGTGGCTGATCAGCCTTGAACACGATCCTTGAACAGCTTGCCGGCGGTGAAGGCGGGCACGCGCTTGGCGGGGATCTTGATCTTTTCGCCAGTCTTGGGATTCAGACCTTGACGGGCGGAGCGCTCGCGGGGCTCGAAGGAGCCGAAGCCCAGTATCGAGACTTTTTTGCCTTCGACGACCGAATCAACGATGGTTTCGATGGCGGCGTCGACCACCATCGAAACATCAGTTTTGGTGAGTTCGGTGCGGGCGGCAACGAGATTAACGAGGTCAGCTTTGTTCATTGGTTGGGGGGGGCCTCCAGATTGGCGATCGAGGGAACCAGTGATGAGGCGAGCCGATCCCGGGACCGACCGCCGAGGCAACGGGCGCGCCAATCGTATGGGCAGTTGAGCAGCACGGCAACAAAAAATTCGCCACTAGACAAGGTTTCTGGCCCTAAACCCACCCTCTAGGCCCCCTGGAACCCTGGCCCAATCCCCCTGGGGCAGCCCCGGTTCAAAGGGGGTCGATCCCTTGCGCCAACAGCATTTCGGCCTGTTTTTCCAGGTCGGCCAACAGCGCCTCTGCTGACCCCACCAGGCTTTCGCCCCGCAGGGCCCCCAGTCCGGCGCCGCTGGCGATCCAGCCAGGGGTACCCGCCGGCAACCAGGCCCGCAGGGCCCGCAGGCTGGCGATTTGCCGGGGCCAGTGAAAAGTGCGGCGGCTGCGGCGGGGTTCCAGGCGGCCCGGCGCAACGGGCACCAGCAGGCGCCCGCAAAAGAGACCCCCGCCCTCATCAGCCCCGTCATCAGCTGCGACAACGTCTGCGCCAAAGGCGTGCAGCACGCAGGCCCCGGGACTAGGCCCCGGTGTCCAAAGCAATCGCAGCCCCGGAGCGAGGGCGTGCTCAAGGCCGAAGGTTTCCAGGCCCTTGACCCCAGGCAGCAGGTAGGCCTCCTGTTCCTGCACCAGCACGGGCCAGCCGAGGGCCTCCTGCAGGGCCCGGCAGCGGCCGTGGCCGTCCCGTCCCGTCAGCACGATCTGACCCGGACGGGGCCGGTGCTGCAGAAATGCCAGGTTGGCTTCGGTCAGCGCCGGCACATCGATCAGCAAATCGCGATCTGAATGCTCCAGAAACCAGGCGCTGCCGCCCTGGTTATCCCGGTTGGGGGCAAACAACCAGAGGTCGGATCGCACGGGCCGGGGGGGGCGCCCCGGTTCGCGGCTGTGCGGGGCCGCTGTCATGGCGGGTTCAACGCGAAACATTCGCTGGCATCAGGCCTAGCTTGGCCCCCAACCAGACCAGTGCCCTTTGTCGGCGATCCGGATCGGCCATCCCTC
>CANGZM010000162.1 GCA_947458155.1 Synechococcaceae cyanobacterium
TAGCCAGTGCGGCGGAGCCGGCCCAGTTTGCCGTTGCCTGCCTGCGCACCGCACCGGCACCCCGGGGGCCCCTGGGGGAGGAGAGATGGGAGGGACAGGTCGCCTATCGCTATCGGCTTGGGTTGGCGCCCGCCGGCGGCGCCGGCCTGCGCTTGCAGTGCTGGCGTTGTTACGGAGAGCAGATCGGCTGGCAGCGCCGCTGCGGGCCCATGGCCCTGGGGGCTTTTGTGGCCCATTTCGGGGCGCAGGGCGCAGCAGCGGATTTTCGTGCTTGAGACAGGCCGGGCCGCCGTTGGCCGCAAGCACGACTGCCCGCCGCCGCCGGCCTCTTGCAGCGGCCCGCCGCCGCCGGCCCTAAGCGGCGTTACCCGCCACCGCCGGCCTCAAGCGGCGTTACCCGCTGTCAGTTCCAGCAACACCTGGCGAATCAGCTCGGGATCGATGTCATCGCGAATCACCACCTGGCCGATGGCGACAGGCAGCACGAAACGCACCTTGCCCTGCCGCACCTTCTTGTCGCCCTGAAGGCAGGCCAGCACCGCTTCCGGGTCCAGGGGCGGCCAGTTCAGCGGTAGGCCGGCAGAGGCAATCAGGGCCCGTTGGCGCCGTTCATCGTCGGCGCTCCATAGCCCCAGGTGGCGGCTGAGGGCACCGGCCGCCAGCATGCCCAGCCCTACGGCCTCGCCGTGCAGGTAGGTGCCGTAGCCGCTGAGGGTTTCAACGCAGTGGCCGAGGGTATGGCCGTAGTTAAGGATCGCCCGCAGGCCCCCTTCCCGTTCGTCGGCGGCCACCACCTGGGCTTTGGCGGCGGCGGAGCGTTCTAGTAATGACTGCAGCAGGGCCTCCCCCAGCGCCTCCCGGCTGGCCAGGCCGCCATCGCCGCTGGGGTCTTTGAGGGCGGCGGCTTCGAGGGCGGCAAACAGCTCGCTATCGCCGATGACGCCGTATTTGATCACCTCGGCCATGCCGGCGCGAAACTCCTGGATCGGCAGCGTCGCCAGCACGCTGGGGTCGATCAGCACCAGCCGGGGTTGGTGAAAGGCGCCGATCAGGTTCTTGCCGCCGGGGTGGTTGACGCCGGTCTTGCCACCGATCGATGCATCCACCATGGCCAGCAAGGTGGTGGGCACCTGCACCACGGCGATGCCGCGCAGCCAGGTGGCGGCGGCGAAACCGGCCATGTCGCCGACGACGCCGCCGCCGAGGGCCACGATCAACGAACCGCGCTCCAATTTGGCCGCAAAGGCGGCGTCATGGATCAAGGCGACGGTGGCGGGGGTTTTTTGGTCTTCGCCCGCTTCAATCACCAGGGATGACACCTGGAAGCCGGCGGCCGCCAGGCTGGCGCGGCAAGGGGTTCCGTAATGGAGATCCACCACGGGGTTGGTGACCAGCAAAACCTTGCTGCCGGGCTTGAGTCCCTGCTCCAGCAGCAGCGGTCCCAGCTGCGACAGGTTGCCGGCGCCAATCACGATCGAATAGGACTTCTCCCCCAGCTCCACGGCAATCGTGCGACAGGGGGCGGAGCTAAGGGCCATCAGCGCGGCAGCGGTCAGCCAGCGAGGCTAGGAGGTGCATCCTCACTCGCCGGCAGCAGCACCAGCGGCGACTTGCAGCACCTGCAACACCGCCTGGCCATAGCGCTCCAGCTTGGCGGCCCCCACGCCACTCACCTGGCTCAGGGCGTCCAGGTCTGCGGGCAGCCGGGCGGCGATTTCCAGCAAGGTGCGGTCGTGGAAGACGACATAGGGCGGCACGGCCTGGTCGCGGGCCTGCTGCAGCCGCCAGGCCTTGAGCGCCGCCAGCAACGAAGCGTCCACATTTTCGGGCAGGCCCCCTGGACCGGTGGCCCCGCCACTGCCCGATCCACTGCCGCCAGCGGCCCCGCCCAGCCGCCGTTCCTTGGCCGGCGGCGCCAACCGCAACGCCAGGCTGGCCTCCCCCCGCAGCAGCGGCTTGACCCGATCCGCTTCGCCCAGGCGCAGGCCGCCGTGGCTCTCCTCGTCGCTCACCAGGTAGCCCTGGGATGTGAGTTGGCGAAACAGCGAGCGCCATTGACCCCGGTCCAGCTCCTTGCCGATGCCGTAGACACTCAGTTGCTGGTGACCCAGCTCGCGGATGCGGGCGGTGTCGCCGCCCAGCAGCACGTCGACGACGTGGGCGGCGCCGAAGCGCTGGCCGGTGCGGTAGACGGCGGAGAGGGCCTTGCGGGCCACTTCGGTGACATCGGTAGAGCGTTCGGGTTCGAGGCAGAGATCGCAGTTGCCGCAAGGCTGCGCCAGGGTTTCGCCGAAATGCCGCAGCAACACCTGGCGGCGGCAGCCGGATGCCTCACTGAAGCTGATCAGGGCGTCGAGCTTGCCGTGTTCGATGCGCTTCTGGGCGTCAGGGGCGTCGGAGTCGTCGATGAAGCGGCGCAGTTGGGGTACATCGCCGGCCCCATGCACCATCCAGGCGACGGCCGGCAGGCCATCCCGGCCGGCGCGGCCGGTTTCCTGGTAGTAGGCCTCCAGGCTTTTGGGCAGGTCGATGTGGGCGACGAAGCGCACGTCGGGCTTGTCGATGCCCATGCCAAAGGCGATCGTGGCCACCACGATCACGCCACTGTCGCGGCGGAACCGGTTGAGGGCGTCGCTGCGCTGCTGGGGGCTGAGGCCGGCGTGATACGCCACCGCATCGAAGCCAGCGGCGCGCAGGTCAGCGGCAAAGCGATCCACCCGGCTGCGGGAGCGGGCGTAGACGATGCCGGCCTCACCGCGCCGATCCGCCAAAAAGGCCAGCAACTGGCTGCGGGCCTCGTCCTTGTCGCGCAGCAGATAGCGGATGTTGGGCCGATCGAAGCTGGCCAAAAACACCCGGCCCTCCTGCAGCCTCAGGCGCTCGCGGATCTCCTCGCGGGTGCGGGGGTCGGCGGTGGCGGTAAGGGCGAGGCGGGGGATGGCGGCGAAGCGCTCGGCCAGCAACGCCAACTGCAGATACTCGGGCCGAAAGTCGTGGCCCCACTGAGATACGCAATGGGCCTCGTCGATGGCGAACAGGGCCAGGGGCAGCGTCTCCAGCCGATCGAGAAAGCCGGGGCTTAGCAATCTCTCGGGGGAGACATACAGCAAATCCAGCTCGCCCTGCTCAAGGGCCCGCCACACGGCGGAAGCCTGCGAGGCCTCCAGCGAGGAGTTGAGGGCGGCGGCCCGCACGCCCGCCTGGCGCAGGCCCTCCACCTGGTCCTGCATCAGGGCGATCAGGGGCGACACCACCACCCCTACACCGCTGCGGCATAGGGCCGGAATCTGATAACAGAGCGACTTGCCGCCGCCGGTGGGCATCAACACCAGGGCCGAGCCGCCGCCCACCACGTGGGAAACGATCTCGGCCTGGGGGCCGCGGAAGGCGCCGTAGCCGAACACCTCTTGCAGCACCTGGGCTGGAGTGGGGGTGGTGGTGGCGTTAGAGGCGCTATCGGGGGGTTGGGTGGGGGGCATTAGGTGGCGGATCAGAGCGCCATCTCAGCAGTTCCACCACCCTGGCGGCTGGGAGCCAGGCAACCGTCTTGACGGCCGCACAGTCCGGCGCTGGAAATGCTCACTGATGACATAGCTCGAAGGCTTGAAAACAAGACGAAGACAAACGACGCTGAACTGTTTTCTTGATCTTCTCGCCAGACTTCTCGGTGGCCAGGTCAAGCTTGTAGCTGTTCTGCGGGTTAATCCAGAAGGCAGCCTCGACGCCGGGCCACTGTTCCAGGCTCAAGGCGGTGTCGGCTGCCATGGCCCGTTTGCCACTGATGAGCTGATAGATACGATTGGATGGCACATGCAGATGCCAGGTAAGTTCGGCTGCCGACATATTCAGCTCCCGCAATACAGCCGCCAAAATCGTGCCGGGATGAATGGGATAGACCGGGCCTTTTTCGGGCCACTCAAAGCAGATGCGCCTCTGCTGATTGATGCGGATGCTGAACTGCCCCTTGCGGTCTCGGCCTAGGGCTTCAAAGCGAATGCTGGGTAACAGCATCAAGCCCTGCCGGGGGACGTCAACTCTGAGGATAAGTAGGCGTTTCTTAGCCTGCTCCTCGAAAGCCTGAAATTCCCTCACCCGGTCACCGTTGGCAAATTGCCCCGTGCACTTGTCCCGTACTGCGCTACCTCAAGCGTTCATTTTCGGATGCAGAAGAACATCCGCTGCAGGCTTGAGTCACTGGCAGGCGGGGGTAGGCAATTCCCCTAGGTCCATCCCAACAGTGTTGTGACAGCGGTGGCATCGATGGAAGGAGGCCTCCTCGCCTCCCTTAACCCCTCCAGCCCCGTGTCCCCTCCCCCCAGCGCCGCCGGGCCGCCACCCGGCAGCGAGGAGCCGCCGGTTCCACCAGAATTGACAGCAACACACCCTTCTTGGCCCGCCCTCGATCGCCTCGGTCTCACCCAGGCGATCGGCGGCCTCGCCCTCGGCCTGATCGCCCTCTTTTCCTCCTATGACCACCTCACCTTCGCCGGGCGCAACATCCCCATCCACCAGCAGTGGGGCATCCCCCTCATCGCTGCCTCGGTGGCGACAGTTTTTTCTGGGTGCGTGCAATTTGGCGCGCCACTTGGGCGCGACGCTCAACTGGCGTCGGGATCCCGACTACGAGCAGAGCATCGTGCTGCACGAGCAGCGGATGCTGCAATACGAGCAGCGCAGGATTCAGCACGAGCAGCGGATGAAGCAGCTCGAGAGCGAGACCGAGCAGCTGAGGCAAGAGAACGCCAGGGGCAGGCAACTGCTCGCCAAGATCGATGCGCTCTGCTTTCCGCCCGAGTCCTCCTCGATCCCAGCGATAGCAACCGAGCCCGGCTCCAAGCCTTCCTCTCCCTGATCGCTGGCGAGCGTCCTCCGGAGCAAGGCGGCGTGGGTTGAAGCCTCTGCGCCATCAGAGGCCTGTGACGAATTGAACCCAATGGTGGCACTGGTCCCTTGGAGCCCCCGCCTCCCGTCTCCGCCCCAGCCCCGTGTCCCCTCCCCCCAGCGCTGCCGGGCCGCCACCCGGCAGCGAGGAGCCGCAGGTTCCGCCAGAATTCCTTCTAACTTCCCACCCCTGGCCCGGCCTCGATCGGCTCGGCCTCACCCAGGCGATCGGTGGCCTCGCCCTCGGCCTGATCGCCCTGTTCTCCTCCTATAACCACCTCACCATCGCCGAGCGCAACATCCCCATCCCCCAGCAGTGGGGCATACCCCTCATCGCTGCCTTGGTGGCGACAGTTTTTACTGGGTGCGTGCAATACGGCGCGCCACTTAGGCGCGACGCTGAACTGGCGTCGCGATCCCGGTTACGAGCAGCGGATGAGCGAAAATCAGATCGCGATCGAGCGGAGCAAAGAGAGAACGAAGCAGATAGAGAGCGAAATCTTGCGGATAAGGAACGACAGCGAGCTAATCGAGAAAGAAACATAGCA
>CANGZM010000163.1 GCA_947458155.1 Synechococcaceae cyanobacterium
ACCCGCCTAAGTAGTTGACACCGGGCACCCACTACCAGAATGTTGTCCGCCCTGTTTGAGCAATCCACATGAGGGTTAACCGTGACTGATGTAATCGCCTTACGACCCCGAGCTGCTGGCTGAGATCCACCAGCGGATGAGCCAACATAACCGTGAAAGCATGGCTGAATTCGCCCGTTCCACAGGGGTGAATGTCCAAACTCTTTGCAGCTAGCGCCATCGCTAGACCTGATCAGCAACAAAGCTCCGCAAGCCCCCAGAGGCCGCGCCATCCAGCCGCTAGACTAGTACAAGCGCACTGTTGGAGGACCATCGCGTGCCCCATAACAACGTCCAGTACCAGGAGGGGCTTTCCCTTTCCGATTTCATCCAGGCCTATGGAACTGAGGAAAAGTGCCTCGCGGCCCTGGAGCTTGCCCGCTGGCCGGAGGGCTTCCACTGCCCGCAGTGTGGGGAGAGTGAGAAGTTTGGAGTAATCCGCGATGACCGCCGCAAAAGGTACCAGTGCAATCAGTGTCACCATCAAACGACGGCAACGGCAGGAACAATCTTTGACTCTACTAAGCTACCTCTGTCCAAATGGTTTCAAGCTATTTATCTGATCGCCCATGCAAAGAATGGGATTTCAGCGTTGGAGCTCAAGCGACAAATTGGTGTCAGCTATCCTACTAGCTGGAAGATTAAACATAAGTTGATGGAGGCAATGAAGGATCGCGATGGGCAATACTTTCTGCGTGGCATCATCCATATTGATGATGCCTACTTTGGCGGAGAGCTCAATGGAGGCAAGGCTGGTCGGGGGTCAGAGAATAAGGTGCCGTTTGTCGCAGCTTTGGAAATGAGTGGTGAAAACCGGCCGATTCATCTCAAACTTAATCGATTGAGTGGATTTTCGAACGATGCCATAGAGGCCTGGTCTGTGGATAGTCTTGCGCCTGGAAGCGTCGTGTTTTCTGATGGTTTGGCCTGTTTCCGGGCTGTAGCTGCGGCAGGTTGCGACCACGTCCCGGTGGTGATTGGTGGCAGGAAACCGAAGGATGTTCCGTTATTTCAATGGCTGAACACAATCATTGGCAATGTGAAAACGGCCCTAAGTGGCACCCATCACGCATTTAACTTCAAAAAGTATGGAGATCGCTATCTCGCTGAGATGTCTTATCGCTTCAACCGCCGATTTTATCTCAAGGGTTTACTACAACGCCTGCTCATAGCTGGAATCGGTTGCGATCCGAAGCCGGAGAGACAGCTCAGATCTGCGGAGCTTTGTTGCTGAACAGGTCGCTAGAAGCAGGAAGACCAGCAATGCTTCCTTGCCCGCTCAGCAATAAGTGATCAGGCGTGTGTTCACACGGCGGTGCGTCCCGACCCCTGAATGGTTACGACTAAAGCAGCGAGCAGTTGAAATGCAAAGGGTCCGATTCTTATAGAACCAAACGACGTAGGCAGTTTTCCCAGGTTTCACCATTTGAAGAACTGAGCCTCAATTTGCACGTGATGCACAAATTGGAATACACTGTAAACGAGTCTGAAGCCACATCCTCTTATGCAGTGCCATTCCTGTAGGGCAATTGTGCAGGGTCATGCACGCTTTTGCGCCCATTGTGGAATTGCATTTACAGCAATAGAAAATTTACCTAGAACAACTCGACGACAGATGACAATACTTTTTATGGACCTTGTGAGTTCAACGGATCTAGCTAGTAAAGTTGATGCGGACGACCTTGTAGATATATTAAACCAATACAGGTTGATATCAGCTAATATAGCAGCATCCTATGGCGGCTTCCTTGCGCGGCAGATTGGCGATAGCGTGGACATATATTTTGGCTATCCTAATGCTGATGAAGAGGATGCCGTCAATGCGCTACTTGCAGCTCTTCGGCTTGTGGAAGAGGTGCCTCGCATTTACATTGGAAGCGGGCTGCCACTCGCCGTACGTATTGGGGTAGCTACGGGCTTGGTAGCAGTGAGTGTGGAGCAGGGAATTGCCATAGCTGGGACGACTCCAAATCTTGCTGCGCGGATCCAGGCCGTTACTCCGGAAGGGCGCATAGGTGTTGCCCCATTGACGCGAAGAATCGCCGAAGGGCCAATAACTTTTCAGGATTATGGTGCTCATCATCTTAAAGGTTTTGAGAATTCTATTTCACTAAGTCTGGTCGATTCTGCCCGCTTGTCTCTACCCAGGTCAGCTTGGAGAGCAATAAGTACAAGCCATCAAATCATAGGGCGCCAACGCGAGTTGCAGATACTCCAAGGACAGTTGCAGCGGTATCGGCATAACCGAATTGTTGCCACACTGATCACTGGAGAGGCCGGTGTTGGAAAATCAAAGCTTTTGAATGAGTTTAATGCCAGACTTCCCAAGAGTTTTGCCAAAATTCATTTACAGTGCTCACCAGCACATATCAACACCCCCCTTTTCCCCTTTGTCCAGCACTTATCACAGTCTGCGGACATTGAATCAAGTGCACCATCTATTATCAAGCTACGCAAGCTTGAGACTTATTTGAGAGCGACTGGGATCCAGGATAGCCATAATCATGCATTGATTGCTTCACTACTTGGCATTGAACATGACTCTCATTACCCACCTATTGATCTCTCGCCTCCCAATAGGCTAGAGCAGACGTATAGGGTTATATTAAAATGTCTTTTTGGAGTATATATTCACACTGGCGAAACTAAAGTAACCTACAAAACCGACAAACAACACTCATTGGAGGCCCAAAATCAGTTGATTGTAACGATAGAAGATCTTCATTGGATTGATCCTACATCTGAGAATCTGATCCATCGACTCCTCTTGGCTGGCAATGATGTGCCAGTTCATCTAATAATTACTGCACGCCCAGAGCATGTAACGAGCTGGCCAGATGGTAGCATTGTAAGTGAGCTGAAATTGGGTGGACTAGACACTGATTCTTCCCGTATTTTTATTAATCAAGTTGCGAACAATGTAGTATTAAGTGAAGAATTAATAGCTTTAATTCTTCAACGTACTGATGGCATTCCTTTGTTCATTGAAGAGCTAACGACTGAAGTTATCGATGAACTAAATTTAGGCATGAAGCCATATCCTCGTATACCATTTACAATCCATGATTTACTTCGTTCTCGCATCGACCGTTTGCCACCTTCTGCCATGATTGCTGTTCAACTAGCCTCCGTGATTGGCCGCGGATTCAATAAACAACTAATGCTAATAGTTTCAGATGAACTCAAGCTGACTGTGGATGAACAAGTGTTGCATGTTCTCTGTGAAAGCGGCCTTGTGCTTCAGGACAGTGCCCATACCAATACGTATCAGTTCAAACATGCATTAATAGTTGATACTGCTTATGCATCAATCTCTCCGAAGCGGCGTGCAACATATCATCAAGCGGTTGGAAGCACCCTAGTTAAATATTTCCAAGATGATGCGATTGAACAGCCTCAAGTCATAGCGAGTCACTTCACCTGCGCCGACAACCCGATTCTCGCCTCCCCTTGGTGGCAAGCTTCTGCATTGCAATCACTTGAGATGGGTGCTCCGCGTGAGGCTGCTAAACATTTAAAATGCGGTATTGAATGTTTGGATAAATTTTCTCCTCACAAGGAACAAGAAACTGAATATCGCGAATGTCAACTTAAAATACTTACCCTCCTAGGACCGACTATGATGGTACTTCATGGTCCAGGTAGCTCAGTTTTTGGAGAAGTACAGGAGCGCGCCTATAACTTGGCACTAAATCATCCAGATAAGCTGAATTTGTTTCCCATCAGTTATGCATGGTGTCTTTACAAGTGGGGGCGATCTGCCCTGGCACAGGCCAGTCGGTTGTCTTTAGAATTAATGCAATACGCGGAAAGAGATCACGCAAGCAATGAAGTCATTATGGCGTCTAATCTAATGGCCGGAATAATTGCATTTCATCGAGGCAACCTCGTAGAAGCTCGCAGCCATCTATTGTGTGTAGTTAATCTTTATGACCCAATCAATGACTCTGCACTGTATTCCACTTATTTGATGAATTTCGGAGTCTTTGGACGATTTTACCTGGCGCTGTCCAATGAAATACTTGGAGAATCAGATCTTGCTGTTATATTTTCACTTGAGGCCGTGGATATGGCGCCCAAGAATGATCAGCCACATAGCTTTGGCTTCTCCATGCTTGCTTGTTTTATCATAGCCTTACTACAAAATAATATCGCAGAAGTTAAAAATGTTGCCACTCGTTGCCTGGCGTTTTCCAGCCAGCATTGTTTCCCTGAATTTATCGCTATGGCCCACGTTGCATTGGGATGGGTGAAAGCGCAATCTTCAGCAACGATTGAGGAAGGTGTGGCAGAAATGAATCAAGGTCTTAACCAATGGGCGGAGACTGGATTTATAAATTGGCAGCCGTGGTTTGCAGTCCTAATCGCTGAAGCAAAAACAAGACTTGGAAAGTTTGTCGAAGCTAAAGCGATCGCAGAATACTACATGCAGCAGATTAAAATGAATGGGGAGAACATATTTGAACCAATCCTGCGTGCTGAAATTGCAGCTGCAATGGTTGGGCTGAATTATTCAGCAAAGTTAATAGAGGCAGAATTTAGTGCTGCAATTGAGAAAGCTAACACTTTTGAAATGAGAGCATGGAGAGATCGAATAAAGCACAGAATTCAAGAAACTAAGTTTAATATTTAGGGCTTTCTGAAACCTGATTACCCATAAACCACCGCAACCATCAACGTCCGCTCTGGGCAGGGTTTGCAACAGCAGACGGCATTGGCAATTCGATCTGTTATTTCTTTCATCTCAAAATGCCTGTTAAACCGGAAACAGTGGCGTGGACCCCAAAAACTGATCCAGCCCTTATGAGAGCTTCCCTCGGCCAGACTTGGCCAGACTTGGCCAGACTTGGCCAGAATAAGCCCCATGAAACGCAAACGCCACAACCCCGAGCAGATCATCCGCAAGCTGCGCAGTGCCAAGCAACTGCTCAACCAAGGCCAAACAGTTGCCGATGTATGTCGAGCTCTGGAGGTATCTGCTGCCACCTACCACCGTTGGCAGCATCTCTACGGAGGCATGTAGACGAAGTCGGCCGTAGGCCATAATCCACAGAGGCCAAGCGGCTCAAGGAGCTGGAATAGGAGAACTCTCGGCTGAAGCGTTTGCTTGCCGAGGCAGATTTCGACAAGGCCATGCTCAAAGAGCTTGTTGCGGCGTGAGGCGCACCTTGCGGTGCGACGGGAAACTTCTGAGCCCGGAACGTCGACGCAGAGCTGTCGCGTTTCTGCAGGATCGATTCCGGGCTTCCCAGCGCCCCCCACTACCAGGAAAGATGTCACCCCTCTCAATCGCAAACCCGGGGGCTTGATGGAGCAGAGCAATGCGTCGTTACAGCGAGGCGATCAAGGCTGATGTCAG
>CANGZM010000164.1 GCA_947458155.1 Synechococcaceae cyanobacterium
ATGGCTGATGACCAGAGCCTCACCTGTGTAGGTCTTACCTATAAAAAACGTCGTATCGAATGGCCCCTGCTCAAGGTAGAGCCAGAACCCTTTGCCACCTGGCGCTGCTTCCGGGTTGACTACAGCACCGAAACAGGGCACGTAGAAGAATCTTGCATCACGGTCTTTAATCCATAAATTACTAACATCAATGATCAATTAAATTTAAATGAAATTTATTCAATATAATTCATTAATCCCTCGATCTCAGCCTCAATCCTCAGCTTCAGTGCCATCAGGCTTTCTAGGGTCATCGCCTTCAAAGCCCTCGTTACCGTCAGGTTCATCATTGTCACCGACACCATTTTGCCCATCAAATTGCTGCATCAGCAGGCCCCTTTGATATTCCACCGAAAGGGCTTCAAGGTGGGCTCTCGCCTGATCCCTCAGAACCGGATCCACCTGCTCAAGCGTCGATCCTTCCGGAACCCGCATCCTTAAAACCATAGCCAGGGCATCGAAAAGACGCACCTGATCATTCTGCCAACCTTGATAATCGGTGACCAGGGCGATCAGGGCTTGATCGGGTAGCTGGCCGACGCGCACCTGATGGCGAAGTCCTTGGATCTGGGCCAGTCGCGATGAGGTGACCATGGCATGGGCCGCTCCAAGCGCTGCCAAGGCGTCCGCCGCCTCCCTTTTCAGCAGACTCATATCCCTTTGCAATACCGCCTGCTCCATGGTCAAAGGCTCCCGCAAGGCGGGGAAGCCGGCACATGCCCCCGCAGCATCACTGCCCGTAAGCCCCGTTCCGTAAGCCTGATCAGACACAAGTACGCCTGAACCGGCCTTGGCGCGGTTCGTCTGGCTGCCTGCAGTCCAGGCTGAGGGGGGCGGCTGGCTGGCGGCTGGCAGGGGGGCGGGGGGTGGATCCTCAGGTTTGACGACCAGGACCCAACCCTGCAGAACTTCGGCAAACCAACGGCGTAAACCGCGTATCGCCATCGGCAGAGCAGCACGAGTCATTTAGTTATCAATCGGTGGCCTTACACGAATCTGACTGAAAATCCCTGTCCTTGCCAGGGCGGTCTTCAAGATGGTCCCAGACGGGGATCCGCAGGGCTCCGGCGGCAAGCTGTGCTCACTGTGCTCTTAGGTAATGACTGAGGAGCCCAGGCCAGCTTCGTGTTTCGAAACACACACATGAGCAATGTTGCTCATTCTGTTTGGATTCTCACACGAGTCAGCCTACGGTAAAGCCATCCCACCCAGGCGATGCCATGAACAGTTGGATCACCGTTCCCTCCAACGAGGACCACAAGTCCGAGTTCCCTTCTTCCTTAACCGAAGTTGCCGGTAGCAACCTTGATCCATTGGAAGTCTATTTCGAATGCATCACCACCTGCTCCCTCGACGATGGTGAATGCATCACTAGCTGCACGGAGGTTTTACGCGAGAGCCACTAGGTCTGCACGCCAGGGGAAGGCGGTAAGAGGCGGGGACACTTAGCCTCTGAATGCCTTCTTCCTGGGTCGTGACGACTGCCCCCCTGATTTCGATAGCATCTTTCTCTCCCACCCTGCTGGCCATTAGCTGGCCCCCTGCAGCTTATCTCTGGTTCAAGACCCTGCATGTGGTCGGAGTGGTTGTGTGGTTCGCAGGTCTTTTTTATTTGGTACGCCTGTTCATCTATCACCGCGAAGCAGAAACCCTGGAAGCGCCGCTCAGGGAAGCCTTCGAAACTCAATACGGACTGATGGAACGGCGTCTGGCAAACATCATCACCACACCCGGAATGGTTGTGGCAGTAACCATGGCGATCGGACTCCTGAGTGTGCAACCGGCCTGGCTGCATCAAGGCTGGATGCACGCCAAGCTGGCCGTTGTCGCCCTGTTAGTTGCCTATCACGTCTTCTGTTATCGAATCATGGGCCAACTCCAGCGGGGCACCTGCCTCTGGGGTGCCCGCCAACTACGGGCCCTCAACGAACTGCCCACCCTGCTGCTGGTAATTGCCGTGATGTTGGTGGTGTTCAAGCAGCAATTCCCCACCGGAGCGGCCACTTGGTTTCTAGTAGCCCTAGTTGTAGCCATGGCAGCTTCAATTCAGTTTTATGCCCGTTGGCGACGGCTGCGGGCCGAGCGGCTTGCCAGCCAGGAGGCCGGCGGTGCTGCGGCCTGAAGCTCTAACCCACCCCCTGGCCGCCGTGCTGGGCCAGGTCACGCCGCAGAGCTGCCCGAGTCAGTTCAATTTTCACTGCCACACCACGTACAGCGACGGCTCCCTCCATCCCGGCGAGCTAGCCCGCCAGGCGACCCACCTCGGCCTGCGCCAGCTGGCTGTCACCGATCACCACAGCATCGAGTCCCACGCGGAAATCGTCGCCACCCTGGCGGACCTGGCCGATGCAGGCGAACCGGTGCCGGTGTTTTGGCGCGGTGTGGAAATCAGTTGCCTGCTGGAGGGTTGCCTGGTGCACGTGCTGGCCCTGGGCTTCGGGTCCGACCACGCCCCTCTGGCGCCCTATCTACAACGGAGTGCCACCGTGGGGCCCGATCTGAGGGCCGAAGCTGTCGTGGCAGCCATCCGGGCTGCGGACGGCCTGGCCCTGCTGGCCCATCCGGCCCGCTACCGGTTGCCCCACCAGCAGCTGATAGCTGCCGCCGCCAAACTTGGTTTTGATGGGGCTGAAGCCTGGTACGACTACGACATGCAGGGCGTATGGAGCCCGACCCCCCTGGTCTGTGAAGCGATCGCCGCCGATCTCAACAAGCGTGGCCTCTTGCTGAGTTGCGGTACAGATACCCATGGAGTGGAGCTCCGGGGCCGCTAGGGTTCACTAACACATTCCTCTCTGATCTGATGGGTCTGTTCGATCGCCTTCGCAACCTGGGCCAAGGCTCCGACAACGCGGCCAAGGTGGCGGCAACCGCAGCCGAAGCCAACCCCTCCAAAACTGACAACGCTTTTTTCCTCGATGCGGATTCCTCCAGCAGCTTGGGGGATGTCAAATTCATGCGGCGCTCAAACACCATCCGCCGCACCTTCCCAGGCAACGCCGACAGCCCCGGTGACAAGGAGATGGTGGCCGAGGTTGCCTCAATGGAGGCCAATCTCCAGAAGATGACCCCCGGCCTGGCCGGCACCCCCTTGGAGGAAACCGTTGAGGTGTCCCTCACGGCTGGTGTCCCCAAGCCGGTGAAGAAGACGTTTGCCCAGCAGATGTCCAGCTCCCAGCTGGCCCAGAAGCTCAAGGGTTCCGCCCTGGCGGTAAACACACCCGGTGGCGCCGCCCCCCGCTTAGCCAGCGAAACTTCCGAAACCACCCCGGCCCCTGGTAGCGCTGCCGCCAGGGCCGGTGCCATCGATCCCTTCAAGGCGATGGCCCGGGACCTCAACAGCTGAAAGTCGGCCCCCTTCAGTGAAAGCCGGCCCCCTTCAGCGTTTCTCGATCCAGGCCTCACTCTGGAGCACCAGTTCGCGCAGGTGTTCCAGTTGGCTTGGCTCGGCAACTGTCCAGAGCTGCCGATGATGGGCTTCCAGTAACCGCTCAGCCATGTCCCGCAGGGCCCAGGGATTGGTGTCGCGCAAAAAGTCCAACACCTGCTGAGATGCCAGCCAGCTATCGCAGATAGCCCCGTAGCTCCACTGGGGCACCCGACCGGTGCTGGCGCCGTAGGCGAAGAGATAGTCAAGACTGGCGGCCATCTCAAAGCCACCTTTGTAGCCATGGGCGGCCATGGCCTCTATCCAGCGGGGATTGAGCAGGCGAGAACGCAATACCTTGTCGAACTCCTTCTCGATGCGGTGCATTCGCGGCCGGCTCTGGCGGGAATGGTCCCCAAACCACAAGGATGGGGCACGCCCCTGCAGCTTTTCGACGGCGGCGCTCAACCCCCCCTGGAACTGGTAATAGTCATCGGAATCAAGCAGGTCGTGCTCGCGGTTGTCCTGGTTGTGGAGCACCACCTGCACCGTGGCGAGTCGCTGCTCCAGCCCCTGCCGATCGCCAGCGACCACCAGTCCCCCTTCGCTGCCCGCCTCGCTGTCGTAACGCCAGCTGCTCCAGGCGAGAAAGGCTTCACCCAGATCGCCGCGATTCTCCCAGTGGCCGCTATCGATTAACCCCTGCAGGCCCGCGCCATAGGCCCCAGGCGCCGAACCGAAGACCCGGGAGGCATGGCCCTCGCGTTTGGCCGCAGCGGCCAGGGGATTGTCAGCCTCCTGCTCGTTGAGGTTCGCCACCAGCTGGCAGGCGGTGTTTACCCAGCGAACCAGCTGGGGAAAAGCATCCCGAAACAGACCGGAGATGCGCAGGGTCACATCAACCCGGGGTCGCCCCAATAGGGAAAGCGGAATCACCTCCAGATCCACCATGCGGCGGCTGGGACCATCCCATACGGGCCGTACGCCCATCAGGGCCAGGGCCTGGGCAATGTCTTCGCCGCCATTGCGCATCGTGGCCGTGCCCCACACCGACAACACCAACACCCGTAGATCTTCTCCCTCCTCTTGGCGGTGCAGTTCAAGCAACAATTCGGCACTGCGGCGACCCAGATCCCAGGCGGCTTCCGTGGGCAGACCGCGGAGGTCGACGCTGTAGAAATTCCGACCTGTGGGCAGAACATCGGGTCGCCCGCGGCTGGGGGCACCGGAGGGGCCTGCTGCGATGCGGCCGCCCCCTAGGGCGTGCAAAAAGGCATGACGCTCGGCCTCGGCGCAGGCAAGCAAGCGCGGCAGTAGTTGGTCGCGCAAATGCCGCAGGGCCCGCTGGCTGCAGACCCCAGGAGCCAAGGGGACCGGGGCGGGAATGGTCCGCTCCGCAGGTTGTGCATCCGCCGCCGCCGTCAGCCTTGGCAGCGCCAACTCGTGGCGCACCAGATCCAGGGCCCAGGCCTCCAACCAAGCCACCCCATCACCGACACACCGCACCGACTCCGCTGCTGGCGCGCAGGACGGCTGGGGGGAGGCCAGGGCCAGCTGGTTCCAGCGACCAGCGTCGGCAGGAGTAAGCCGCTGCTCTTCTGGATCGCTCCAGGGGTCGAGATCCAATCCCAGATCCTGGGCCAGGGCCTGGGTCAGGCCAGGAGTACCGGCCTGGGGAGCCCGCGCCAAACAAAGCAACAATTCGGCCAGGAGATCCTGCTCCGGTAAGCAGCCGTATACATGGAGTCCCAGGCGAATCTGGGCTTCCTTGAGTTCGCAGAGATAGCCATCCGCCGCTGCCAGCCGCTCTTCCAAACCGTCTTCCGTACCCAGAGGCAACTCCAGCGCTTCAAGCCGCTCGGCCAACAAACTGCGCAGTCGGCCGGCGCGCTCCCCCCCCAGCTGGGTCGCCTGCCAATACTCATCCAGCAGCGCCTCCAGCTCCTGGAGGCCCCCATGCAGGCCGGCCCTACCAAGCGGCG
>CANGZM010000165.1 GCA_947458155.1 Synechococcaceae cyanobacterium
GGCCGCCTTTTGGGCCGGGTAGGCCCCGAAGAAGACGCCGATGAACAGGCTGAACAGAAGGGAGCCCAGCACCGCATCGAGGGCGACGCCGCCGGGCCAGGCGAACAGGCGCTTGGCCAGCAGGGAGGTCGCCACCCCCAGGCTCACCCCCAGCAGGCCACCGACCAACGACAGGGTGATGGCTTCGATCAGGAACTGGCGCAGGATGTGGCCGGCGCGGGCGCCGAGGGCGCGGCGGATGCCGATCTCGCGGGTGCGCTCGCTCACCGACACCAACATGATGTTCATGATGCCGATGCCTCCCACCACCAGCGAGATGGCGGCCGATCCCCCCAGCAGGCTGGTGAAGATCTGGGTGACCGAATTGGAGGCGCTGACCAGATCGGCCTGGTTGCGGATGATGAAATCGTCTTTGCGGGGTGGTGTGATCTTGTGGCGCAGGCGCAGCAGGTTGCCGATCTGAAATTCCGCCGCCGCCATTTGATCCGGGTGGCGCGCCGACACCGAGATGCTGTCCAGGGCGATGCCGCTGATGGCATTCACCCCCACGATGCGACCGGCCATGGTGGTCAGGGGGATGAACACCTGGTCATCCGCGTCGCGAAACGAATTGACCCCCTTGTATTCCATGGTGCCGATGACGATGAAGGATTCGCCCTGGATGCGGATCGTCTGGCTCAACGCCTCCGTGGCCGTCAATCCCAGGCTGTCCAGCACCGTCTGGCCCAGCACCGCCACCCGTTCGGCCCGCTCCAGTTCGGCGTCATTGAAGAAGCGGCCCGTCAGCGGCAGGAAATCGCGCACCTGTTGGTAGGCCGGGGTGGTGCCCACCACCGAGGTGTTGGTGTTGCGCTCCGCCCACACCACCTGCACACGCCGATTCAGGACCGGCGCCACACCGGCCACCGCCGGCGCCGAGGCCAGAATCGCCCTGGCGTCATCCCACACCAGAGTTGAGGCGGATCCCGCCCCCTGGGAGGCGGCGCTGCCGGTGGTGGCGACGCCGCTTTGGACGAACAGCAGGTTTGAGCCCAGGGATTTGAGTTGGCTTTCGGCCTGGGTCTGGGCGCCCCGGCCCACCGTCACCATCGTGATCACGGCGGCGATGCCGATGATCACCCCCAGCATCGTCAGTATCGAGCGCAGGCGATTGGCCACCAGCGACTGCCAGGCCAGGGGCACCGTTTCGCGCAAATCCGCCAGCAGGGGCGCCTGGCCCAGCTCTCGCACCCCCTGTCGCAGCCCCGGCCAACCGCCCCGCCGCAGCCGCCCCCAGCCCCGCCGCCCCGCCGCCAGCCAGCCGCGCCTGCGGCGGCCGGCCCCCGGGACGCTTGACCGGCGGCCGGACACCGGTAGGCCCGGGCGATGGCCTGCACGGCGCCGCTTCATCGAATCCCGCGGCCACCGCCGGCGGGTTGGAACGGGGAGCCGCTCTTGACCGGCTTGTTATTTGGTTTGCGTTGTCCCGGAAAGCTGATGTATACCCGCTGGCCTGCCTTGATTCCGCTCAACACCTCTGTTTGGGCTCCCACCGTGGCCCCCACCCGCACTGGCTGGAAGCGGGGTTTGCCGCCGGCCTGGTGCAGCAGCACACCCGTTCCCCCCTCCTGGCTGACGATCGCCGAGGTCGGCACCAGCAGGGCGTTGTCACGGCGTCCCACCAAAAAGTTGGCGGTGAAATTCATGCCGGACATCAGCTTCGGGCCGCCCTCTTTGGGCAGACTCAACCGCACCTGGAAGCTGGTGACGTTCTGCACCACCACCGATTCTGGGGCGATCAGCCGCACCTTTGCCGGCACCGGACGCCGCGGGTAGGCATCCACCAGCAGTTCCACCGCCTGGCCGGGATGGATGCTGCCGATGTCCACTTCCGACACATTGGCCAGGCCTTCGAGGGCTCCGGCCAGCGCCACGATCGAGCTGGAGGTGGCCGAGCTGGTGGCGCTGGCGGAGGTGGTCGGCGTCACGAAGGCCCCCACATCGGCGAATTTCTGGGTGATGACCCCGGCGAACGGCGCCCGGATCCTCGTGTCCTCAATCAGGCTGTTGATGGACTGCAGGCTGCCCTGCGCCTTGAGCACCTGGGCGCGGGCCAGGGCGATGTCCTCCTTGCGAAAACCGGCCTGCAGCAGCTCCAGCTGGGACTGGGTTGCCTGGACTTTTTCTTGGGCGGCCCGGTACTGGGCGGCGCTGGCATCGAAGGCCACCCGCCCCAGGGCCCCGGCCTCAAACAGCTTTTTATTGCTGGTGTACGCCGAGCGGATGGCCACCAGCTGGGCCCGGGCGTCGTTGGCCGCATTACGGGCCTGGGCGATTTCTTCAGGACGGTTGCCGGCCACCAGCTTGCTGAGGTTGGCCTCGGCGGCGGCCAGGTCGCCCATGGCGCTCAGACGCTGGCCCTGCAGATTGCTGGCATCCATCTGGGCCAGCAACTGGCCCGCCGTCACCCGATCCCCCTGCTCCACCAGCAGCTGCTGAATCCGCCCCGGTTGCTTGGGGCTGATGTTCACCGGCGCCACCGGTCTTATGACGCCGGTGGCGCTCACCTTGACCGTGATGTCCTGGCGCACAACCGCCGCGGTTTCCCGCTCCACGGCCTGCTGGCGCTTCTGGTCCCCGTTGCGTTGCCATTGCCAGGCCCCGAATGCAGCGAGGCCCGCCAGCAGCGCCAAAGCGAGCACCAATGCGGGGGCCAGCTTGACTTTGGAGGCGTTCTGGGCGGGTGCTGCCACGAGGACGCTGCGGAGGCCGAAGTGCCGGAGTCAAACTTTAGGTGCCCGGACGGCAAGCATGGTCGGCGCGGCGGTAGGCGATGGCATCAGCTCCGTCGCGATGGACGAAAAACCACTCCTGGAGGCCTTGCAACCACTCCAGCTCAGGGGTGGGATCGGGGCGGCTGGTGTCTTTGCAAGGCTCGACCTGGCAGGCGGCGGTGCGGGCGAAACGATGGCTGGCCCGGTGGCCACTGTTGAGGCAGCCCCACTGGGCCAGCCAGCGTTCTTCCAGGCGAAGGTGCAGGCCCAGGGCCCTTTGCAGCCGGCGGCAATTGAGCTCCCATGAGGGGGTAACAGCGGCGTTGGCCAGGGGGCCCAGGGCACGGGCCTCGGCTATCAAGGTGTTGAGCATGACCTCAAGGCGACCGTGCTGGCGCTCCAGCAGTTGCTTCTGGCTGGGCCAGTCCCTGGGCCAGTGCCGAGCTGGCGGGGCGCTGGCCCGGGCACTCGCTGCGAGGCTCGTCGGCTTCGAGCCAGAGCGGCTCAAGGTGGTGGTGCCCATGGCAGGGGTACTCACATGCAATTGCATAACGACATTTGCATAACGACAACATGATACCAGATCAAAAGAGGATGCGACATAAGTGTTGCCGTGGCAGCGGCCTGTCGCGCTGCCTTGATGTCGCGCTAACCTCTGACTAAAATCTTTCCCTTAGAGCTGCCGATGGACGTCCTGGCCGAATACTTCAAGGTGTTCTCCGAGCCCAACCGCTTGGCCGTGCTCGACGCCCTGCGCGATGGTCCCCTCAATGTCACCGCTGTCGTCGAGCACACCGGACTCAGCCAGGCCCTGGTTTCCAAGCACCTCAAACTGCTGACGATCGCCGGGGTGGTGCAGCGCCGGCCGCAGGGCTCCCTGGTCTTTTATGAAGTCAGTGATCGGGCCGTGTTTCGCTTGATCACCCAGGCCGAAAAGCTGTTGTTGGCCACCCGGCGCCAGCAGCTCGATGCCCTGGCCGCCAGCCTCTGATGGCCGCTGACCACAGCGCCCCCCAAACCCTGGCCGACCTGCGGGCCGCCCTGGCGGCGGGCCAGCGACGCTTCACCGCCTTGCCCCTGGCGGATTTGATCTGCCGCGACATCGGCGAGCTCGATCTTACGGATTGCGATCTTTCCGGCTGCGACCTGCGCGGCGCCTGCTTTCAGGAGGCCCGTCTGGGCCATGCCCGCCTGCGGCAGGGGCGGGCTGACGGGACCCGTTTTCAGCAGGCTCTGCTCTGGGGCGCCGATCTATCCGGCCTGCGGGCACCACTCTCCTATTGGCACGAGGCGGATCTCTCCAGCGCACGGTTGCAAGGGGCCGATTTCAGCGGCGCCTTTTTGCACCGCGCCTGCTTGAGGGGTGTGCTGGCCGCCGATAGCTGCTGGCGCCAAGCCCGGCTGGTGGAGGCGGATTTTCGCTCCGGTCTGGATCAGCTCACCGACCTGGGTCGGGCTGACCTGCGCGAGGCCGACCTGAGCTTTGCCCTGCTCAATGGCGCCAACCTGCGCGGTGCCGACCTGCGCGGCAGTTGTCTCTATGGCGCCAATCTCAGCCAGGCGGACCTGCGCCAGGCCCATTTGGAGGGGTGCGACCTGCGGGATACGCGCTTGGCCGGGGCGCAATTTGACCAGGTTGCTTGAGGCTGGCAGCCATCACGCTGGACCCAGCAGGCTGGACCCATCACGCTGGGCTGAAATCCAATCACTTTCGGCACAAAAAGCCCTGACGATCGATGGGTGCTGCGTTTGGCATGACTGCGGGGGAGAGGCAAGGGTCCCAGTTACCCCTTGGGGCCCAATACGGTAAAGGCCTTGCTTTTGGCCCCACCCAAGCCCCGTGAACCCCTCCGTTGCGATCGCCCCTGTCCCAGCCCGCTCCGGCCCCTGGACCGCTGCGGCGATGCCTGACCAGGGCGGTCGCTTGGCCTTGGTGACCGGGGCCAACAGTGGGCTGGGTCTGGAAACAGCTCGCGCCCTGGCGGCCCACGGGGCCACTGTGGTGTTGGCCTGCCGCTCGCCCCAGAAGGCGGCGGCGGCCCGGGCCCAGCTCCTGACCGACCTGGCCCACCAGAGCGCCGCCAGTCCTCACGGTGCCCTCGATTGCCTCAGCCTGGATCTGGCCGATCTGGCCAGTGTCGCCGCCGCCGCCGACACCCTGGCCCAGCGCTACGGCCGCCTTGATCTGCTGATCAACAACGCCGGCGTCATGGCCCCTCCCCGCACCCTGACCCGGGACGGCTTCGAGCTCCAGTTCGGCACCAACCACCTGGGCCACTTCGCCCTCACCCAGGCCCTTCTACCCCTGCTCAAGGGACAAAGCGACGCCCGGGTAGTCAGTGTCACCTCCGGAGCCCAATACTTTGGTCGCATCGATTTCGATGATCTCCAGGGCGAGCGCCGTTATGACCGCTGGAAGGCCTACAGCCAGAGCAAGCTGGCCAATGTGATGTTCACCCTCGAGCTGCAGCGCCGGCTTGATGCCGCCAATGCCGGCATCAATGCCCTGGCAGCCCATCCCGGCTTGGCCCGCACCTCCCTGCAGCCCTCCTCGGTGGCCGCCAGTGGTTCCTGGTTTGAACCCATTGCCTATCGACTCATGGACCCCCTGTTTCA
>CANGZM010000166.1 GCA_947458155.1 Synechococcaceae cyanobacterium
ACACCTCCACCAGGTCGTTGATCAACCACATACACAACGCTGCTGAGCGAGCCAAACGCAACCTGACCATGAGCCCCCACCAGCAGCGGCGATCGACAACCCCATCCGCCCAGGATCGCGCCTCCCCCCAGCAGGCTGACTGGCAGCATCAGAGCCAGGCGCAGCCAGCACCCTGCAATCACCCACCGTGCTCACCACACTATTAATTTTGCTGGTGGGGCTGGCCCTGGCCCGGCTCAGTGCCGGCACCATGGCCCGCTGGGCGGTGCCGGCGATCGTGGTGGAGCTGGTGATCGGCTTTGTGCTGGGCAACAGCGTGCTGCCCTTCGCTGCGATCAAACCGCTGAGCGGCCTGACGGAACTGGGGGTGCTGTCGCTGTTCTTCCAGGTGGGCCTGGAGGTGCGCGGCGATCTGCTGGCCTCCCGGCGCGGCACGATCCTGCGGCTGGTGGCCCTGAGCTGCCTGGCGCCGCTGCTGGGGTACTGGCCGCTGACGCTGGGCTTCGGCATGGCCCCGGCCACGGCGCTGCTTTGTCTGACCTGCGTGGCCGCCACTGGCACTGGCGTCACCCTGCGGCTCCTGGCCCAACGGGGCGCCCTGCACACCCCCTCGGGCCGGTTGCTGGTGGGGGTGTCCGTGCTCGACGACCTGCCCGCCATCGGCCTGCTGAGCCTCTCGGTGGCCTTGGGGGGCAGCAACTGGAACAGTGGCCCGGGATGGCCCGGGATGGTCCTGGGTCTGGGGGCTGCCGCGGCGAGTGTGGTGTTGGCGGACCTCTGGCGCCAACGCGGTGGCGCCGCCCCCAGCAGCCCCCTGACGGTGCTGATCCTGATGATCGGATCAGCCTGGGTTGGGGAGGCCAGCGGCCTCACTTCCCTGCTGGGGGCGCTGTGGGGCGGCGTGCTGTTCAATCGTCTCAACCCTGAACCGCAGCGGCTGGAGGGGCTGCTGACGCTGCTCTCGGAGGTGTTCTTGCCCCTGTATTTCATCAGCGTGGGGATGCGCATCCAGGCGGGCAGCTTGTTGCAGAGCCAGGCCTGGGTGCTGGCGCTTTTCCTGCTGCTGCTGGCGGTGGTCTCAAAGCTGCTCTGCGGCCTTGGCATCAACGCCAACGACCGGCGCAACGGCATCGACCGCTGGCTGGTGATCTACGGGTTGATGCCCCGCGGTCTGCCGGGGTTGGTGTTCGCCAGCACCGCCCTGGCGGCTGGGGTGATCAATGCCGTGCAGTTTTCAGCCCTGGTGCTGATGGTGAGCTTCACCACGGTGGTGGGGCTGATCTTGTTGGAACGGCGGCTGCAGGGGCAACACAAAACAATCGGCGCAAGTGCCGGGGGTTGAGCGCGTCTGGGACAGGGGGCTTCACTTTGATGATTAAGCGAGCCGACGCAGACGCAAATGGCAAGTTAGTCACGTTTGACGGAACGTTTACACGCATCCGCCACCTGCTCAGCAAGGTCCCCTATGAGGATTTGATACCTAATTACTACCGCTGCGCTGGCCAAATCGGCTGTCCTGAGGCTACCCAGCCCCCATCGAGGGGCAGCAGAGCTGCAGCTGGTCGTGCCGGAGTGGAGGGTGGCGCGCCCGGTAGGGTTGAAGTGACCGGGGCGCTGCCATCCGATCTGCGGCCAGGGCATGTTGCTCGACCTGTGAGAGCGGCTGCCAATTGTTGCGGCTTCGGTTACGGCTCCTGGGGTCCAAGCGGTTGGAGCTGCAGGGGGCTGATACCAGCCGGGGGGCTATGGCAGGTATCCGACTTCAGCCAAGGATGCCAGTGGCTTTCCAGCCGCGTCCATTGGCGGGGTCACTGCTTTTTACAGCCTTGTCACGCTAAATCGCCTACAGTTGCTTCACCTTCCCATCCACACGAATATGCCTAAAATCTTATCCGACTTCAGCCTTGTTGCTGGTCTTGTGCTCGCCGCCTCTGCAGCCATAGCTGCACCATCGAACAAGTGCCTGGTTAACGGCACGGTCACCTATCAGCAGGGCACTTTCCCATCTGATCAAGTTCGGAAGCCGCCGACCATTCAAGAATTGATCGCCGAAGAGAAGAGTTTCCGCACGGCAGCGGCTGTCTCAGCCCCAGATAAGCTTGCTCCTGCGGCGCCTAAAATTTCGAGCGGCTTCAGCTGTGACGGTCGACGGTACTGCTCCCAAATGAAGTCATGCGCCGAAGCAAACTACTTTCTCGCCAACTGCCCCGGTACAAAGATGGACGGCGACGGGAATGGAATCCCTTGCGAGAAGCAGTGGTGCGGTCGCTAACACCCTGGCATCACCGTGCGTGAAAGTTCCTCCCAACCCATCCATCGAGGCGACGGCCTAAAGGCCGCTACAGCAGCTTCTGACCACTGGCGAAAATATCCAGCCATAAAGGCTGCGCCGGTGTGAGTAGTTCACCGGGCGGGCGACTCGCGTGGGCCTCCATCCGAGCGGCTGCGGGGCGCTTCGTCACGGCAAGGGACGCGCCTGTGGCCTGTGCAAGCTGGAACCCGCCACCAGTGCCAACGGCCGACCTGCTTGAGGCTTGGCATCTGCATCGCCTGGTCGTGCGCTCCTGCGGCGCTTCCGCTGCGCCGGCTCCTGGGCGACGCGGCTTGACAGCGGCGACCAAGCCCCTAAAGTATTCCATGGAGGGAATGCTGGATGTGGGATGTCTGCCAGACCGCTGTCTTCGAGGACTGGTGGGGCGAGCTCAGCGAGCAGGAGCAGGACGATGTGACGGCCATCGTGGAGCTGCTCCAGACACAGCCACATGCGCGAGCTGCGCATCCAGTCCCATGGTGACCCTTTGCGTGTCTTCTATGCCTTTGATCCCAGTCGCAGCGCTGTCCTCCTGATTGGCGGCAACAAGACCGGCAAGGAAAAGCGGTTCTATAAAACGATGGTCCCCAAGGCGGACGCGCTCTACGACCAACACCTCAACAACTTGCAATCCGATCCCAAGCCATGACGCGCTCCTTTTCCGAGCTCTCCAAGGACCTCAGCCCGGAGCGGCGGGAGCGCATTGAGCAGCGCAAAGAGCAGCTGCGGCAGGAAATGACCTTGGCGGAACTGCGCCGGGCCTTTTCACTCACCCAGGACACCCTGGCCAAAACCCTCAATGTCAAACAGGCCGAGATCTCCAAGATCGAGAATCGGGCCGACATGCTGATGAGCACCCTGCGCAATTTTGTCCAGGCCATGGGTGGTGATCTGGAGGTGAGAGCTGTCTTTCCTGACCGCTCCATTGAGATCAGCACCTTTTCGTCTCTGGCCAGCAAGCCTGACAAGTCGCGCACTGGCAAAAAGAAACAGCAAATAATTGAGGTTTAGAGCCCTCTCTCCTGGTCAGCCTGGGACTGCTGGACGCAGCCGGCTGACACTTTGAAATCATCGCTTGATTTTGGGCAACCACTGATGCCACATGATTTTTTCCGCATGATTATTCGCCGTATGGTCTCGATGAAAGTGGCCAGACGTTTCCACTTACCCCGAGAGAACGCCAATTGCTGGAGGCCTATGCCCTTGGGCTCAGCAATCAAGAAACGGCGCGACGTCTTGGCTTGTCCGTGCGAACCATGCAGACCTACAGTTCCAATCTGTTGAAAAAATTGGGCGTCAACAATCGGCAGAAGGCTTTGCGACGTGCAATCAGCCTTGGCTTCAACGCCGTGATTCGACGGTTTGACCATCCTGAATGAGGCAAAAAACTGTCTTATGACGATTGACAGCCATTCCGCACCAGCGGAACGTCAGTGTAAATCAATATCATCCTCAGCCATGCATATTTCATCCGATGCTATTATTGAAGCGGCTCAAGGAAAGTTGCTCGCTTTCGACGTTCCAGTTTTGTTGCGAATCGCAGGCTTTATTCGACTTTCATGCAGGGCGCTAGAAAGCGATCCTGGCTATGCACAAGTACTGCAAGATCTTTCGGAAATCGACTCAGAATGTTGGAAGAGCTGTGACATTCGTCCCGATGGATGTTTGGTCTGCTGGGATCCTGTGATTCATGAGCTGCTTGTCCCCATTTTGCAGTTGCATCCTGCAATCATGGCTGCCCAGCCACACCTGCTGCAGCCGCACTACCTCCACAAGCTGTGATTTTCGCTTTGACTGGAATCAGAGGTGGGTGATCAAGACAATAGATCGTCAAAGCGTCAAAGGGGCACCAGGAATGGATCTCACTGTTGATCACCGCGATGGCAGGAGAGCTGCCTATGCAACTTCCCAGTTCGCCATGGTCTCGGTGGCTGCCGGCTCGTTGTTGACAGCAAGGTCATTTACCATTTCAGAAAGTATCCTCTCATCAGGTCGGCGCACCGATCAAAGCCGCATGGCAGCGGGTTTGCCACTACCTGCCACTTCTCTTCACATCGCCCAGCCAACTGCTACATCAATCGGGTGGTCAACTTCTCCGAGCGGCTCCATTGAGCCCGTGATCTCCACGGTTGAGGCGGCTACTGGGGTCGGCCACTAAAACCTTTGCTTCTACTCTTGCTATAGATCAACAGATGACGCCTTATGGGGGCTGGCCGCGTAGCCCGTGACCATCAAGTTGTGTATTACTCAATGTGCTACGCGCAGCACCACGAGCGGACAACTTTCCTGATGGGCGCCGGCCCATTGGTCACAGGGCAGCAGCCGCAGGGGTCTGGGCTTGGTTTTGCCGCGAGAGGCAACCTTTTAATAGGTGCACCAGAGCAGTCCCTGGCGAAGCAGCAGATGCTGCAGCTCTTCAGGTCGCAGGCCGAAGGCGCGGAGCAGTTGGAAGGCATAGCGCCGGCGCGGGCCGTGATGTGAAGCCTGGCCCGCCCCCTGAAATTCGACACCGTCCAGCCGCTGCGGCAGCCCCTCTGGCCGAGGGCCCTCAGGACCCCGCGACGTAGCAGAACATCCCATTCCGGGACCGCTGGCATGTGAGAAAGCTGGCACGGGCGAGCAGAAGCCGGCAAAGCCTGTCAGGCCAAAAGCCAGTAGCAGCACGGCTTCTCGGCCAAAAAACCAGGCTGTGACTGAAACGCCCCCTGTGTGATTCGAACACACGACCGGCTGCTTAGAAGGCAGCTGCTCTATCCAGCTGAGCTAAGGGAGCACAAAGGGCATTGTGCCCTTACCCGTGGCTAGCGGTCTGCAATAGCGGTCAGCATCTGGGCCGGCACCAGCACTTAGGATGGTTAGCCTTGCTTCCGAACGCCCAATGGCTGCCACCCGGCTTAGTGACAGCCAAAAGCAGGAACTGGTAGCCCGCTTTTGTGGAGGCGCGTCCCTCCAGCAGCTGGCGACATTGTTTGGTTGCAGTCCCACCACGGTCAGCCGCACCGCTAAGGCGGCGATCGATCTGGCCGATTACGAGTTG
>CANGZM010000167.1 GCA_947458155.1 Synechococcaceae cyanobacterium
GCCAGCCGCAGTTGGAGACCGTGGCCGCCTACGACCTGGTGCTGGAGCGAGCAGACCCTGGCCTGGCCCCTGCCCAGGTGCTGCGGTTGGGAACCTTGCCGGCGAGTCGGCGCCTGGAGCGCTGGCTCAGCGCCCTGGATGCAAGGCAGGTGTTGGTCTCCGAAGCCGATCCCCGTCCTTTGGATCCCCTGGCTCGGGTGGCAGGCCAAAGTGAAGCCGGGTTGGTGGGTTGGCTGGCTGCCTCCGGGCTGGGTTGCGGGGTTTCCCTCGCTGGGGAGCCTCCCCAGGCCCCAGGCCCCGCCCCCGCGTCCCTGGCCCTGGCCGCTAACTGGAGCCAGGCCGAGGCGAAAGTACAGGCGCTGTTGGCCCAGGCCCTGGATGGTCTGGGTGCCCCGGCAACTGGGGACCCGTCCCCCCTGCGAGAACCCGTGCTGGTGCGCCAGCTCAGTCGCCTGCTGCCGGCCCACCTGCCCTTGATGCTGGCCAACAGCTCACCGGTGCGGGACTGGGAGTCGTTTGCTGATCCCACCGGCCCGCCACGGCCGATGCACGGGTTTCGGGGGGTTTCGGGCATTGATGGCACCCTCTCGGAGGCCTGCGGGCTGGCCGAGGCCCTCGGTTCGCTGGTTTTGCTGAGCGGCGACCTGGCGGCGCTCCACGACAGCAATGGCTGGCTTTGGCGCCCCCAGTTGGGCGGTCGCCTGACGGTGCTATTGATCGACAACGGTGGCGGCGGCATCTTCGAGCAGCTGCCCATACGCACCGAGCCGGAGGGGGCGCTGGATTTTGAGCGGCTCTTCGCCATGCCCCAACCCCTGGATCCCTCGTCCCTGGCTGCGGTGCATGGGGTGCCCTGCCGCCGGGTTGCCAACCTGGATGATCTGGTTCCCCAGTTGACCTGGGCCCTGGCCCAACCCCTGGCATTGCTGGTGCTGGGCACAGACCGCCGCCAAGATGCCGCCCTGCGCCAACGGCTACGCACAATGGCGGCACTGGCTGGGCCCCCTGATGCCTGAAGAATCGCCTACTTCTGCCTCCACCCTTTCCCCAGGCGGGGAGCCAGTTCAGTGGCAGTCCTTGGGCCATTACACGGACATTGGCCTGGAAAGGAGCGAAGAAGGCATCGCCCGGATCTGCATCAACCGCCCCGAAAAGCGCAATGCTTTTCGCCCCCGCACGGTGCAGGAACTGTGCGATGCCTTCACCCGAGTTCGGGATGACCCCACTATCGGCGTTGTGCTGTTTACGGGGGCCGGGCCGGCCACCGATGGGGTCTGGTCGTTTTGCGCCGGGGGCGACCAGAGCGTGCGCGGCGAAGGGGGCTACGTGGACGATGAGGGCTTGCCCCGCCTCAACGTGCTCGATTTGCAACGGTTGATCCGCAGCCTGCCCAAGGTGGTGATTGCACTTGTAGCCGGATACGCCATGGGCGGCGGCCAGGTGCTCCATCTACTTTGTGACCTCAGCCTGGCCGCCGACAATGCCGTCTTCGGCCAGACTGGACCGCGGGTGGGAAGTTTTGACGGCGGCTTTGGCGCGGGTTACCTGGCCAGGGTGGTGGGCCAGCGCAAGGCTCGTGAAATCTGGTTTCTCTGCCGTCGCTACGGGGCCCAGGAGGCCCTGGCCATGGGGTTGGTAAACCAGGTGGTTCCCCTAAATTGCCTGCAGGCCGAAGGGGTGGCCTGGGCCCGGGAGGTGCTGCGCCACAGCCCGACGGCGATTCGCTGCCTCAAGGCGGCCTTTAATGCCGAGACGGACGGGCTAGCTGGCATACAGGAGCTGGCCGGGCAAGCCACCCATCTCTTCTACCGAACCGCCGAAGGCCAGGAGGGTCGCAATGCGTTCCTGGAAAAGCGCGATCCGGACTTCTCGGATACCCCCTGGCTGCCATGAGGACAGGGCAGGGTGTAGGGCAAGCCAGCCAGGTGCGTATCTCGTTAACATGGCTTTAATCCGTCATTGCCTTTTTTATTCGGGAACCGTGATCCGTCATTTGCTCTGTTCCCCAGGCCAGCTTGTCGCCACTACCGCACCGGCAGGTTTGCTGGCCCTCCTGGCCTTCCTGCCCCCTGGGGCTGCCTTCGGTCAGCCGTCAGCACTGGCCGGTTCCACCGCCCCAGGCACACCCGCCACGGCCATAACTTCAGCTCAAAAGCCGCCGCCGCCACCGCCATTGGCCTCCCCTGGCGCAGCCGCCCTGCTGGGGGGGCCGGAACCGCTCCAGATCAGCGGTCCCCAGGGCGCGTTACCCGCTGCCTTGGCTGTGCCTCTAGCGGCCCCCTTGGCTGGGCCCGTCGTACCCGCCACTGCCTCGACGCCACTGGTCTCGACGCCACCGGCTCCTGGTAAACAGGCTCCTGGGGTGCCGCCCCTGGCAGCTGCCAACGTCGAGGCCCCTCCGCCCACAACCTTGGTGTTGGACCGTAGCCGTCGATTACTCACCGTTTTTGAAAATGGCCGTCCGTTGCGCCGTTTTCCGGTGGCGGTGGGCATGCCTGGCTGGGAGACCCCTGTTGGCACCTTTCAGGTGATGGAAAAGACGATCAACCCGGTTTGGGAGCATCCCCAGAAAGGCACCCATACTCCCTCCGGTCCGGCCAATCCCCTCGGCAGCCGCTGGATTGGTTTTCATCAAGATTGCCAAGGCCGTCGAGGCTGGGATGGCGAGCAAATGCTTGATATCAAAGGCTGTGTCGTGACTGGTTTCCACGGCACCCCCAACCGCTGGACCGTTGGTCGGGCGTTATCCCATGGCTGTGTGCGCCTCCATGACGAAGACGTGCGCGAGGTTTTTGAGCTGGTATCTATCGGAACACCGGTGACCGTTCTGCCCTGAGGCAAGGCGCCCGTAAAGTGACGTCCTTGTCGGGATCAGACGATGCGCATTCTTTTTGCTGCTGCTGAATGCGCTCCCATGGTCAAGGCTGGGGGCATGGGTGATGTGGTGGGCTCCCTGCCCCCGGCCCTAGCGGCCCTTGGCCATGACGTTCGCATCATGATGCCGGGCTACGGCAAATTATGGGGACTCCTGCCAATTGCCAGCGAGCCAATTTGGCGTGGTCACACCATGGGCACCGATTTCGCCATCTATGAGTGTCGCCATCCAACCCATGGCTTGCCCATCTATCTGGTGGGTCATCCGGCATTTGACCCCGCCAGAATCTATGGCGGTGAAGATGAGGATTGGCGTTTCACTTTCTTCGCCAGTGCCACGGCCGAATTCGCCTGGAATGGAGGCTGGAATCCCCAGGTGCTGCATTGCCATGACTGGCACACGGGAATGATCCCGGTTTGGATGCATCAGGATCCGAATATCAGCACTGTATTCACGATTCACAACCTCCGGTATCAGGGCCCTTGGCGTTGGAAACTCGACCGCATGACCTGGTGTCCCTGGTACATGCAGGGTGATCACACCATGGCTGCGGCACTTTTATATGCCGACCGTGTCAATGCCGTTTCACCAACCTATGCCCGTGAAATCTGTACAGAGGAATATGGGGAGGGTCTGGCCGGGCTGCTGAATTTTATTTCCGGTAAATTGCGGGGGATCCTCAATGGTATTGACACCGAAGAATGGAATCCCGCTACCGATGAATGTTTACCTGCCACCTTCAGCGTTGACGACTTGAGCGGCAGGGTCCTCAATAAGCAAACCCTGCAGCAGCGCATGGGTCTCACTGTGGATCCAGATACCTATCTGATGGCCATGGTCAGTCGGCTGGTGGATCAAAAGGGAGTGGATCTACTGCTGCAGGTGGCCGATAGAGTGTTGTCCTATACCGATAGTCAATTCGTGGTGCTGGGCACCGGTGATCGGGGCTTGGAGTCGGGCTTGTGGCAGATGGCTTCGCGCCATCCTGGCCGTTTTGCTGTTTTTCTCACCTATGACGATGCTTTGTCCCGCCTGATCTATGGGGGTAGTGATGCCTTTTTGATGCCGAGTCGTTTTGAGCCCTGTGGGATCAGTCAGATGTTGGCGATGCGCTACGGATCGGTGCCGGTGGTGCGTCGGGTGGGAGGTCTGGTGGACACGGTGCCGCCTAATGTGCCATCTGAGGGCACCGGGACCGGATATGGATTTGATCGCTACGAGCCGGTGGATTTCTATACCTCTATCGTGCGTTCCTGGGAAGCATTTCGCCATCGCTCCAGCTGGCAGGAATTGCAACGACGGGGCATGAGCCAGGACTTCAGTTGGGCGCGTTCGGCTCGCGATTACGACAGAATGTATCGCGAGGTCCATGGCTTGAAGGAACCAACACCTGACGCCGATGAGGTCGGTCGTTTCTCCCAGGGGCAGGGGGCTGATCCCAGCCTGCAGGAGGCCGAGGCAGCAAGGGGTGGGCCGGGAGTCCAGGCGATGTCGAAACCCGCCGGCCTGGCTATGTCTCCCCGTGACCTTCTGCGTCCGGGCGGTAATCCCTGAGCGCCAGTCGCTCTAGAGCCATGGCGGCGCCAGAGCGCCTCAAGCAGGGGCGCGGTTCGTCCCCTTATCTGCCGGCCCCTTGGCAGAACCCCTGGGGGCTGCTGTGGCGGGACCTGGGGGCGGTGCTGGCATCCCTGCGCTTGGGCCTGAGGGAACTTTGGCGGCGCAATGGCGAAGGCAGCCTGTGGCGGCCTGCCTTTTGGCCCCAGGGCGGGGCCAAGCTGTTTTGGCCCTTTTTGGTCGTGGCCCTAGGGGTGCTGCTCGTGCTTGGCGGTCGTCCCCTTTTGGCCGCTCGTCGCCCGCCGCCGCTCCCCCCTTTGGCTGCGGGAGGCAACACGGCAACCCAAGCGGAAAAACCGCCAGTACCGCCAGTAACTGATGGGACCTCCGGGGCTGAGACTTCCCTTTCCCCGCCTTCAGCCACCGCACCACCGGTTCCGCCGCCTTCAGCCCCCCAACCCATGGCGTCTGCAGCCCCGGCTGCTACCCCCGCCCAGCCAAGTCCAGGGGAGACGGAAGCTACGGCCTTGGGGCCCTCGGCGGCACCCTTGCCTACCCCCGATCCGCTGCTCCAGGAACTGGCGCCGGACGATCCCGAAGGTTGGATTGGGGCAACCCGGGCGGAGCCAGGAGCCTCGCGCCTGGATTTGCTGCTGGTTGACAGTTTCGGGACCCTGCCCGAGCCCCAGCGGCTTGCTTTGGCAGGGCAATGGCAGCGGCGCGCCGAGTCCCTGGGCTACGAGGATTTGCGCCTCCTCGATGGACGGGGTCGGCTGCTGGCGCGGCGGGCCCTGGTGGGTTCGGGCATGATCCTGCTCGAATTCCCTGCCACCCCTCCGGAGGCCTGATGTCCCTGCCTCTCTCCCAGCTGAATGCGCTGTGGGGTCCGCCCCTGGCC
>CANGZM010000168.1 GCA_947458155.1 Synechococcaceae cyanobacterium
ACTTTTGAGCTTTAACTCGCACCACCAGCAAATCGGGCAAGGCCCCCAACTTCCGACAAAACCGCCAACTCCCGGCAGAACCAAGCAACTCTCGGCGGCAGCCCGCCAACACCAAAAACCCCCTCGGCCCAGCGAAGGCCAAGGGGGTTGGCTTAAGCAGTTGCCCCTGGGCCTTGCAAGCACCCAGGCAGATCGAATCGCTCAGACCACCGGAGCGGGTTCCTGTTGGGCGACGCCGCGCAGGGTGAGGTTGATGCGACCGCGATTGTCGATTTCGCGAACCCGAACGGTCACCTGGTCGCCCACATTGACCACGTCTTCCACCTTTTCCACCCGGGCTTCCGAGAGCTGGGAGATGTGGATCATGCCTTCCTTGCCGGGCAGGATTTCGACGAAGGCCCCGATGGGAATCACCCGGGTGACGGCGCCACAGAACACTTCCCCCTCACTGACCCGGCGGGTCAGGCCTTCGATGATGCGCTGGGCCTCTTCGGCGGCGGCGCCATCGTGGCTGGCGATCGTGACGATGCCGCCATCCTCAATGTCGATCTTGGTGTTGGTGCGCTCGGTGATGCCCTTGATGGTGCGACCGCCGGGGCCGATCACGGTACCGATCAGTTCCGGGTCGATGCGGAAGCTGAGCAGCCGGGGGGCATGGGGGGAGAGGGTGTCGCGGGGCTTGTCGATCGCCTCCAGCATCTTCTCGAGGATGTGGAGCCGGGCCGGCCGGGCCTGGTTGATCGCCTCAGCCACCGTGGTCAGGGGCAGGCCGCTGATCTTCATGTCCATCTGCAGGGCGGTGATGCCCTTCTCGGTGCCCGCCACCTTGAAATCCATGTCGCCGAGGAAATCCTCAATGCCCTGGATGTCGGTGAGGATGCGCACCTCCTTGCCCTCCTTGATCAGGCCCATGGCGGCGCCGCTGACGGGGGCCTTGAGGGGCACGCCGGCATCCATCAGGGCCAGGGTGCTGCCGCACACCGAACCCATTGAAGTGGAGCCATTGGAGCTGAGCACCTCACTCACCACCCGCAGCACATAAGGAAAGCTTTCCTTGGGGGGCAGTACTGGAATCAGGGCCCGCTCGGCCAGGGCGCCATGGCCGATCTCCCGGCGACCGGGGGAGCGCATCGGCCGGGTTTCGCCAACCGAATAGGGGGGAAAGTTGTAGTGATGCAGGTAGGTCTTCTCGTTGGCTGGATTGAGATCATCCATCTCCTGGGCATCGCTGGGGGTGCCCAAGGTGGCGGTGGAGAGCACCTGGGTGAGACCCCGCTGGAACAGGCCCGAGCCATGCACCCGCCGGGGCAACACGCCAACCGCGGAGCTGATCGGACGCACCTCATCGAGGCTGCGGCCATCGACCCGCTTGCCGTCCTTGACGATCTGCTGACGCATCAGCTTCTTGGTGAGGCCCTTGAAGCTGGTGGGCAGGGCCTTGCCACTGCCGCTCACCAGTACTTTCACCGGATCGGTGTCCTTGAGGCCGGCGATTTTCTCGGCCACTTCGGCCTTGATGGCATCCAGCTTGCTATCCCGTTCGGGCTTGGTCTGGCTGAACTGCTTGAGCACGGCGCCAATGGCCTTGCTGCATTCCTTTTCGAGGTATGTGGGCAGGGTGGCGTCTTCTTCCTTGGCCTCTGGCTTGACCTGCTCGATGCCCAGGTCCTTGAGCAGAGTTTGCTGGGCCTTGATCAATTCACCAACGGCCTCGTAGCCAAAGTCGATGGCCTCAATCACATCCTGTTCCGGCAGTTGGCTGGCGCCGGCTTCCACCATCACCACCCCATCCGGCGTGCCGGCCACCACCAAATCGAGGTCACTGCGCTCGATCTCGCGATAACTGGGGTTGAGCACGAAGTCATCGCCCAGCAGGCCCACACGCACGGCCGCCATTGGACCTTCGAAGGGAATGCGGGCCAACAGGGTGGCCAGGGAAGCGCCGGTGACCGCCAACACATCGGGGGGAACCCGCTCGTCTAGGGAAAGGCAAGTGGCGACGATCTGCAAGTCGTCGCGCATCCAGGCCGGGAACAGGGGACGCATCGGCCGATCGATCAGCCGGGCGATCAGGGTGGCCCGTTCGGGTGGGCGGGATTCGCGGCGCATGAAGCTGCCGGGGATGCGACCGGCGGCATACAGCCGCTCTTCGTAGTCACAGATCAGGGGCAGGAAATCAATGCCTTCACGGGGCGTAGAGCGGGTCGCCGTCACCAGGATTGACGTATCTCCGCATTCGACCAAGACCGAACCCCCGGCCTGGGGGGCGTAACGACCGGTGGTCAGCCGGATCTCCCGACCATCGAAGGAGATCGACTGAGTTTGTCCTTGCACTTGACGTTATGTTTCTTTGTTGTCGTCGGGCATTCTCGCATCTGACCCCCCCCATGGGCTTCCCCCCGGGGCGGATTGCCGCCGTCGGCCATGTCCACCCATGGCCATCCCACCCAGGGCTCCACGGCAGGGCTGCTCTGCGGAAACCCTTGAACAAAAAAAGTTCATAAAAAAGGCGCCCATTGGACGCCCTCGCAAAAGTGAAAAAGTGGAGAAACGCCTGATCACCAGCTGGACTTGACCACACCGGGCAGTTCGCCTTTGTGGGCCCGTTCGCGCAGCTGGTTGCGGCAAAGGCCGAAATCGCGATAAACACCGCGGGGCTTGCCGGTGGCCCAGCAGCGGTTGCGGCGGCGGCTGGGGGCGCTATTGCGGGGCAGGCCCTGCAGCTTGCGGTGTATTTCCAGCCGTTCCATCGGATCGGCAGCGGCGGCCATGGCTTCCTTGAAGGCGGCGCGCTTGGCAGCGAAGCGTTCGGTCATTTTGCTGCGCTTGACGTCGCGCGCGATCATTGATTTTTTTGCCATGCGGCAGGCCAGGTGTTGAGCAGCGTGAATTGAGTTTAACTCCCAGGGTGACTGGGGGCATAGATCGGCCAGGGGACAGGTGGGGCAGGCCGGCAGGGGGACCTTGCAGATCGCCCGGTCGTGGAAGATCAAGCGAATCGATAGGTTTTGGCCCAGGCGATCGGAGCAGCAGCTGGGCCCGCTGCCGCGCCCCCGGCGGCAGCGGGTTGAGGCGCTTTAGCGGCTTAGTTCAGTGGCTTAGTCAGTGGCTTAGTCACTGCTTAGTCAGTGGCCCAGCCATTGCTGAATGGCCGGCAGCTGGCTGGTGTCCTTGACGATCAGCAGCAGGCTGAGTCCCACCAGAAAGACAAAACCGGATTGCATGAAGGCCATCTGGAAGCGCTCTGGCAGGGGCCGGCCCCTCAATGCCTCAATCAGCAACAGGGCGAACTGGCCGCCATCCAGCAGGGGCAGGGGCAGGGAATTGAGCACCGCCAGGTTGATCGAAATCAAGGCGGTGTATAGGAAAAGGCTGCTTCCCCCCTGGCGGGCCAAGGTGGCACCCATTTCGACAATCTTGACCGGACCCGACACCTGGCCGGCGGTTTCGCCGAAATGGGTGATCAGGCTGCCGAAGCCCTGGATCGTGCGGCTGGTGAGCGCTATCAGATCGTGGTTTGCCTGGCGGAAGGGTTCTAAGGGGCTGCGGGGGGCGCGGAAAGTTTCGCTGCCATTGGGCTGCAATTGGGCGCCGATGTGGCCGATGCCCCCCTGCTCACTTGGTGTCAGCGACAGCAGCAGGGGCCGACCGGCCCGCTCGGCCTTGAGCAGCAGGCTGTGGCCGGCGGAGCCGCGGATGCGCTCCACCAGGTCGGCGACGGCCTCCTGACCACCGCGCAGGGGCACGGAATCGACGCTGACAATCCGATCTCCGGCCCGCAGGCCGACGCTGGCGGCCGGTTGGCCCGCCACCACCCCGCTGACCAGCACCCCCGGCGTGGCCGATATGCCCGCCGGAATCCCCACCACCAGCCCCTGGCCCAGCAGCACGGCATAGGCCAACAGCAGGTTGGCGATGACCCCGGCGGCAATCACCAAGGCCCGTTGGTGCAGCGGGCGGTTGCGCAGCAGGTCGGGATCATCGGCGGGATAGGGGCTGTTTTCGTCTTCATCGGGAAAGGAGACGAAGCCCCCCAGGGGAATGGCCCGCAGGGCAAACAGCACCCCCTTGATGCGCCGCTGCAGCAGCACGGGACCGAAACCAACGGAAAAACCACTGACGCGGATGCCCTGCCAGGTGGCAGCCAAAAAATGACCCGCCTCATGCACGACGATCAGGCCGGCCAAGATCGCCAGCGCGGTGAGAACACCCATGCGGCTCATCAACAATTAGGTCATTCTGGGGGATGCGGCGCCCCGAACCGAACCGTCGGGCCGGCCCATCAGCCAGCTGGGTTTGAGCCAGCTCTATCTCAGTCTGGTTTGCTGAGGCGATCGACACCGCCCATGTAGGGCACCAGGGCGGCAGGCAGGCTGACGCTGCCGTCACCCTGCTGGCCCGCTTCCAGCAGGGCCGCCATGGTGCGGCCGATGGCCAGGCCACTGCCATTGAGGGTGTGCAGTAGCTGGGTTTTCTTGCCCTCCTTGAAACGGATCGCCGAGCGGCGCGCCTGGAAATCGGCGCAGGTGCTGCAACTGGAGATCTCGCGGTAAGCGCCGGCGCCCGCCAGCCACACCTCCAGGTCGTAGGTGCGGGCGGCGGAGAAGCCCAGATCGCCGCCGCAGAGTTCTATGCGGCGATAGGGCAATTCCAGGGCCTCCAGCACCCCCTCAGCATCGCGGGTGAGCTGCTCGTGGGCCTCAAGCGACTGTTCGGGGTGACAGAACCAGTACAGCTCGACTTTGTTGAACTGGTGCAGGCGGATCAGGCCCCGGGTGTCGCGCCCGTAGGAGCCGGCCTCGCGGCGGAAACAGGGGGTATGGGCCACGTATTTGAGGGGGAGCTTCTCCGCCGCGATCACCTCATCACGGTGCAAAGAGGTGATCGGGACCTCGGCGGTGGGGGTGAGCCAGAGGTCGTCGTCGGCGCACTTGAAACTCTCCTCGGCGAATTTGGGCAGCTGGCCCGAGCCGGTGAGGCTGGCGCTGTTCACCAGGATCGGCGGCATCACTTCGGTGTAGCCGCGGGCGGTGTGGCGATCGAGCATGAAGGCGATCAGGGCCCGCTCCAGCCGGGCGCCCTGGCCCAGCAGCGTCACGAAACGGCTTTGGGCGATGCGCACCGAACGCTCGCCGCTGTCGAGCAGCCCCAGCCCTTCGGCAATCTGCCAATGCTCTTGCAGGGTTTCGCCGGGGCCGGGCCGGCGAGGTTTGCCCCAGGTACTCACCTCAACGTTGTCGGCTTCACTGCGCCCCTCGGGCACCCGGGGGTCGGGCAGGTTGGGCAGGG
>CANGZM010000169.1 GCA_947458155.1 Synechococcaceae cyanobacterium
AGAGCAGCGTCGACCACTTCGGAGCCATCGACCACGGCGCCGCCTTCGATCTGCCCGCACACCCCTGCTCCTGCTGCCCGAGCTGCTCCGCAATGCCATCGCCAGCCTGGCGCTGGCTCTGGGCTTTGCCGCCCTGCCCCGGCGACCTGGCTCAGAAGGTCCCCTGGTCAGGCTTCAGCCACCTCGGCGAGCACGGCGGCCACCAGCCCATCGCTGAGGAAATAGCCCTCCTCCCTCAGGGCCGCCATCAGCGGCGCGCAGGCAGGAGTCAGCTGTTGCTGCTTTGCCACGACCAGTAGCGCAGCGGTGCCGAGGATGGGGAGCCCCCGGCTTCTGGCTTCCGCCCTGCCGCAGCGGTCGTCCACGATCACCAGCACCTGGGCGCCAGCGGCCTGCCAATGCAGAGCCAGGGCGATCGTGGTGCGCTCGCCAGAGTCCACACCGGGATTGAGCGGCTCGACATCGGGCCCATCCGTTGACTCGACAATGCTGAGCCACCCTGCTGCTCGGGCCTCGGCGATGGCAGAGGCACCGGGCCTGCGATCGGCGCGGACATCAGGGTCGGCATCGATGCCGATCTCGGCCGCCACCACGGCGGTGATGATCACGCCGCCGAACAAGGCGCGCAGCAGATCAAGGCAGCCGATCCGCGCGAGGCCGATCAGTGGGCCCGCCTCTGCACCCAGCTGGCCATGGTCGTTGCCAGGCCTGGCCTGGCAAGCCAATCAGGATCCAGCCGTCCGGGCACAGACGTATAAACTAAGGGCTAAACATTCAGCACCTGATGGCTCCCCAGCTCCCTCGCCAGGATCTGCGCCGCTGGGGGAATTCCCTCGGGGTGCGCTTGCCCGCCGCCATCGCCCGTGAGGCCCGGCTTCACGACAACCAGACCGTGGAACTCAAGGTGGTGGCCGATGGGGTGCTGATCCGGCCCGTCCAGCCCCGGCTCTCCCTGGCAGAGCGACTGGCGTCCTACACGCCCATGGCAGGCGAGGCCACCGAAGCGATGGCCTGGGATCCCATCGGCATAGAGGTCAACGAATGACCCCGCCGCGGCCATCAGCCGAATGGCTGCCGGATCGGGGTGAGGTGATCTGGATCGACCACAACCCCCAGGCCGGACGGGAGATGAAGGACCACCATCCCTTTCTGGTTCTCTCCACCGCCCCCTTCCATGCCTCGGTGGGATTGGTGGTGGGATGCGCCATGACATCGGCGGCCTACAACCGCGGATCCTCCCTGGCGGTGGATCTGGGGCCGATTCCAGACCGGCCGGAGGCCCACAGCTTTGTGCTTTGCCACCAAATCAAATCCTTCGATTGGAAGGCCCGGGGTGCCCGACCCCATCCCATGGGCTCCCTCAACAACGACAGGCTGAACCAGGTGTTGGAGATCGTGGGGCAGATCCTGGGGTTTGTGGTGTAGCGCGCCAGGGGCTAGGCACGGTTTCCAGTACGGAAGATCCTTCAATCTTGTTGGTGGTTCCCCTCACCAGGCAGCGGCGTCGCGGCGTCGAAGCCCTGCCGCTGCTGTACCAGGGCCCTGCACCAGGCGTGGCCGGCGCCGCCAGCAACGCCGACCTCCACTAGCTGGGCCGCAGGGAGTGCGACCCCTGCGGCGAGTTGATGCGGTGATGCTAAGAAGCACCAAGGCTGAGGCTAACCACGCTGGATATCGAAGACGACGTGTTAACTGCCGCCAAGGAATTAGCGCGCCGACAGGGCGTTTCGGCCGGGAAAGTGGTTTCGAAGCTGTTGCGCTCTGCCTTGACCGGCGAGACACCAGCCCAGCGCCCTGGTGCTGCAGTTGTGGCTGGATTCCGTCCCTTTGCGGTCAGCGATCAAAAGCTGGTGAGCAACGAACAAATCGATCAGTTGCGCGATCTCGAAGGCAGCTGATGCGGGCCCGGCCCAGCAGGTGGCGGCCCCGCCTGGCCGAGGCCTGCGGCCATCCCAGCCATGCCTTCTGGCCCCAGCAGATCAGCCTGCTCCAGGAAGGCTTGATTCGCTGGGAGCGCATTCTCGGCCCTCGCCAGATCACCGATGCCTATCTGCTAGCTCTGGCCGTGGCCCATGGCGGTCGGCTGGTGAGCTTTGAGCAACGGCTTGATCCCCAGCAGGTGCCCGGTGCCAGCGCGAGCCATCTTTGGGTGATTGCTGCCGGCGGCGCGGCTACCGGCGGCGCGGTTTCCGGCTGAATCGGGGCAGGCGCCGTGAGCGCTCGGCGGATGGTATGCACCAGCTTGATCACGCTCTGCCCGGAGATTTCGCTGCCTGCCCGTCGATTTCCCCGCCTATCCATCAACGACACTATCGCCCTGGAATCGGCACAGCTCAGGTAATGCCATGGCCGCCGGCACTTCCCCCAGCCAGCGGGTGTCGTTGAGCAACGCCTCCGCGAGCTTGGGATTCCACTGCGGCAGGCTGCGCCATTCCTCAAGGCTGTACACCAGCAGATCGCAGGCCAGCGGCAGCGAACTGGTATCCCAACGGCGCAGCCGGTTCCAGATCGGCTCGTCGCAGCGCTGCAGGATCAGCAGCAGATCGAGATCGCTGCCCACGCCGGCTGTGCCGCGGCCGTAAGAACCGAAAACACCCACCGCCAGTAGTTCTGGATTGCCGCTGAGTTGCAGGGCGGCCCAAGCCGCCGCCTGCTCCAGCACCTCAGCGGCGGCTGGCCAGCGCCGCACGAATCCACTCGGTGATGGCACGGGCATGAAGGAGGGCCTGCTCGCTCTGCAGTCTGCCGAAATGCTCACCTGGTGTGCCCTCCGGATAACTGTCGGGATAGCGGGTGGGGATATAGAAGCCATCCAGTAGCCGTAGCCGGTCTTCGATGCCTTCTGGCGGCCCCGGCTGCCAATCCTGCTGCGGCAGCACCGCCCAGAGCCGGGTGAGGGTGTGACCCCAGGCCTGATGGGCGGCGAAACAGGCCCATTCATGGCGAGCGGCCTGCATCGACTGCTCCGCCTGCTCCAGATCCCGCAGGGCCTGATCGACCCAGTCCGCCGATCGATCGGCCAAGGCCAGCACGGCCAATGCTGAAATCTAGGTTGGAAACATGCTTGGGCTCCACGTCGAGCCCAGGCCCCTCTCAGGTGCAGCCCTTTCCAGGTCTACGCTCTGGCCTCGACTTCGCCGATGCCCTGCCCCACGCCAGCTGGGACGCGCACCCCCCGACCACGCTTCGACACAGCGGTGGCCCTGATCCACCCAGCTAGGAGAGAGCAAGACAGCATGGTGAACCATGGCTGTTCTCGGTTGCTCCTCGACGCGGACGAACGCGTCCGCGATATTCCTGCCAGGTGTCGCCAGAACTGATGCCAATCGCCGGCGACAAAAGCGTGGTCTGATTAACGCCGGGCCGACTGCTTCGATGACTGTTGGCCTGCGCCTCCTCAGTTCTCCTTCGGCGCCACCGCGGGCAACGGCGCCAGCGCCGGCGGCGGCAACACCTCCAGGGCGGGCGGATTAGGGGCGGTGCTCGGACCGATCAGATCCACTGCGGTGCGTTGCACCACCAGCCGGAAGCGCCGCGGCGCCTGGCTGCGATTGATGAACTCCTGCACCGCCGCCACCTGCGAGGGGGTGGGCAGGTTCGCATCGGTGACGCGCACCCGCGCCCGGATCAGCGGTGGATTCTTGAGCCAGTCGATAGAAATGCCGATCAGATCTATGGCTGGATCGCTGCCGAGCGTGATCGTATTGGCGCGTAGTTTCTGCTCGATCAGGCTCTCCAGCCGCTGGGCCGCCACCTCCCTGCGGGAGCGCTCCAGAAGGCGGAAGAAGCTGCTGCCCAAAGGGATTACCAGCAGGGCAGTCAGCGCCAAGCTGGTGAGGCCCAGCCGGCTGTGAAGCAGCCGGTAGCGGTAGGCCCCCCCCTCCAGGATCCCCAGGGCCGCCATGGCCCCCACCATGATCCCCAGCAGGTTGGTGGCAAACAACAGCAACGCCCCGTAGGCCTGCTGCCACTGGGCTGCGGCCAGCAGCAGCCCCACCACGCACATCGGCGGCACCAGGGCCACGGCGATGGCGAGGCCCGCCAGGGCCGAGATCGCCTCCTTGCGTAGCTTGGCGTACATCGCCACCGCTCCTGCCACCAGGGCCACGCCCAGGTCCAGCAGGTTGGGACTGGTGCGGTTGATCACCTCACTGCCGAAGCTGGGGTAGGCCACCAGCAGCCCTACCCCCGCCGAGAGCGCCACGCAGAGCACCACCCCCAGCAGCAGGGTGCGCAGCGCCCGCAGGAACATCGGCAGCCGCCCCTGCAAGATCTCGAAGGCCATGGCTTGCAGGGGCAGGATCCAGGGGGCCACCACCATGGCGCCAATCACCACGCTGGCACTATTGGCCAGCAGCCCGAGGGTGGCGATCAGGGTGGCGCCCACGGTGAGCACCACGAACACCTGGGTGAAGGCGGCTTGGTGCTCGAACTCCCGGCGCAGCACCTCGAGCTTGCCGTCCGCCGCATCGGCTGCAGGCTTCAAAGCGTCGCCCGGCCCGTGTCATAGGCCTCAAACCTGCAGGCCTTTGCCGCCTTTTGCCAGGCCGTGTCGAAGCGTGCCCAGCGAAAGCTGCGGGGGTCATAGCGGCTGCGGCTGCGGTCGACGGCGGCGTGGGTGGTGACCCGGCTGAGGGGGATGCCAAAGCGGGCCTGCCAGAGCAGCACCTGGGCCGCGGCGCTGCGGTATTGGGCGTCGCTGTAGCCGCTGTGGCTGGCCGTGTCGCCACGGCCATCGGCCGGGGATTCGAGGCCGAGGTGCAGGGCCAGGTTGTTGATCGAACCCACCGATGTCGGCCGGATGCGCACGGTCATGTCCCCCCATGCCGCCATGCCGGCGCCATAGGCACGTTTATCGTCGTTCACCACCCGCAGGCGCTGGCCGCTGATGTCTACCAGCACGTGATAACTGGCCTGGTCGTCATCATTGGGGTGGGGCGTGGCGAACATGCGCAGGGTGTCGGCGGCCCCGATCACGGTTTCGTGCAGCACGATCAACTGGGGCCGGTTTGGCACCGCTCGGCCGTAGACGTCGAAGCCCTGGCGTGCGCCGAAGTTGGTGGCATCGGCGGGGGCGGCCCGTTCGGGAGCCAATCCCAAGCGCGCCTCGCATTGGCGCAGGGCGGCCTCCGGCTGGCGGGGCAGGGGGCTTTCGGCCAGCCACTGCACCGGCCAGGGGGGACGGGGGCCGCAGCCGGAGAGCAGGGCCGCGCTGGCCAGGGCCCAGGCCGCCGGCAGCAGGCGGCGGTGGCAGGCCTGGGGTCGACGCTG
>CANGZM010000170.1 GCA_947458155.1 Synechococcaceae cyanobacterium
CAGCCGGTCCTCCGCCATGCGGATCGCCTCCAGGTTGGCGCCGATCAAGGTGACGCCAAAGCGCTCCAAGGTGCCGTCTTCCGCCAGGGCCACGGCCAGGTTGAGGGCCGTCTGCCCCCCCATGGTCGGCAGCAGGGCATCGGGCCGCTCCCGCTCGATCACCCGGGCCACCACCTCCGGCGTCAGCGGCTCGATGTAGGTGCGATTGGCCAGATCCGGGTCGGTCATGATCGAGGCCGGATTGCTGTTGACCAGCACCACCTCGTATCCCTCCGCCCTTAGGGCCTTGCAGGCCTGGGTGCCCGAATAATCGAACTCACAGGCCTGGCCGATCACGATCGGACCGGACCCCAACAGCAGGATGCGCCTGAGATCCGTGCGGCGGGGCATGGGGGTTGGCAGCCAAACGGGCCCAGCCTCTCACGCTCGCCGGCCTTCACTACCAATCCCGGGGCCCGATTCCGGGGGGGCATGGTTAGGGTGGGGCTATTCAGATGTGCCTGTGACCCGGCGATGAGCGAACTCCAGCGTTTGAAGGGGCTCCTTCCCCCTGAGATGCAGAGCTGGGTGTTTGTCGAAGCTTCAGCCGCCGTAGACCCACCCCTGATCAGCATCGAAGAGATTGGCCGCGACGAGATCGAGATCCAGATCGACCTGCAGAAATGGGATGCCCTGGCCCTCGACCACCGCAACCTGCTCTTCTGGCATGAGGTGGGTCGCATCCAGAACGACACCGTCCCCCGCGACGGCTGGGAAATGGCGGCCCTGGCCATCGGCCTCGGCGGCGCCATTGGCGAGCTGTGGGTGCAGGACGGCCTGCTGTTGATTTTGGCGATGGGCCTCTCCGGTTTTGCCGGCTATCGCCTCTATCTCAAGAACAACAACGAGAAGCGCCTGCGCGACGCCATCAGTGCCGACGAGCGAGCCATCGACCTGGCCTGTCGCTTCGGCTACACCCTGCCCAATGCCTACAAGAGCCTGGGCGGCGCCCTCAAGGAGCTGGTTGAGCAAACCCGCAAGAAACGCCGTCGCGCCTTCTACGAAGATCGCCTTGAGGCCCTGCGCAAGAGTGCCGGCAAGGCCCGCGCCGAAATGGCCCAGCAGGAGGGCTCCCGCCAATCCGTCAGTAGTGAGAACGTTTATGGCTGATGTCGCCAGGCTTGATGGGCCCTTCGCCCCCGCAACAATCGTCGCCCCCGAAGCCAACGTCCCACCCAGACCATCCGCCCCCAGATCTCCCGCCCCAAGCCCCCCGGGAGTGCCTGGGCTCGACAGCCACGCCCTGGCCCTGCTGGCTGCCGAGGCCTGCGATGACCGCAAGGCCGTTGATATTCGCCTGATCGGCGTTGAGGCCATCTCCTCGTTGGCCGACTGGTTTGTGATCTGCAGCGGCCTCTCCGATGTGCAGGTCCGCGCCATCGCCCGCTCGGTGCAGGACCAACTCGAAGAAAAAGCCGGTCGCTTGCCCCTGCGCCAGGAGGGTCAGGACCACGGCCGCTGGGTGGTGCTTGATTACGGCGAACTGATCGTCCACGTGCTCGCCCCCAACGAGCGCGGCTACTACGACCTGGAGGCTTTCTGGAGCCAGGGGCAGCAGGAGCGCTACGTCAGCCCCCTGCAACCGCCCGCTTAGTCCCACCATGGCGATCCCCACCACCAGGAGTGGCGACTTCGGCCAAGGCCCGGATCGGCCAGGCCCTGCCGTGATTGTCCAGGCGGGCCCCTGTCCGGTCCCCCAGGACCAACGCCCCCTGCGCGAATACCAGCAGCTGCTGGAGTCCTGGTTCTTTGTCTGGCCCGCCGGCCCCGATGGCTGGCCCCTGCTGCGGGCCCTGGGCTTGAGTTTCCTGTTGCTGTTGCCCCTGGCCCTGGTGGTGGCCACTGGCAGCGTGCCCCTGCGTCACGACATCCCCCGGCTGGTGGTGGCCGCGGCCACCGCCAGCGTCAGCCTGCCCCTGCTGCTGTTGCTGCGCCAGTGGATGGGCTGGACCTACGTGCAAAAACGCCTGCTGGCCGACCAGGTGTACTACGAGGAGTCGGGCTGGTACGACGGCCAGGTATGGCCCAAGCCGCTCCCCTGGCTCCAGCAGGACCAGCTCGTCGCCCGCCACCAGATCGGCCCCGTCCTCTCCCGCCTGCGCCTCGGTCTCACCGTTGCCGGCCTGCTGTTGGTCGCCGGTACCGGGCTCTGCCAGGCTCTCTGAGCCGGTATCGCCGGCCCCTGACTCCTCCGCACCGCTCCCCATGTCCCTGCCCTCCAGCTTTTCGGGAGCCAATCGCGGTGCCTTGATGGCGCCCTTGGAGGTGAGGTTGCTGCGCAATGGCATCGCCGAATCGCAACACCGGGTCCATGCCGTGGTCTGTGACAGCCGCGGTCGGGTGCTGCTGCGGGCCGGCGATCCCCAGCAGCTCAGTTTTGTGCGCAGCGCCCTCAAACCATTCCAGGCCATGGCGTTTGTCGGCAGCGGCGCGGCCGAGCGCATCGGCTGCGGCGACAGGGGCCTGGCGATTGCCTGCGCCTCCCACAGCGGCAGTGCCGTCCACGCCCGCGAGGCTTTTCGGCTGCTCTGGGGAGCCGAGCTGGAAACCTCCCAGCTGCAATGCCCCGTCCCCGCGGGCGCCAGCAGCCCCCTGGAGCACAACTGCTCCGGCAAGCACGCCGCTTTTCTGGCCACCTGCCGCCAGCTGCACTGGCCCCTCGAGAGCTATCTGCAGATCGACCATCCGGTCCAACAGGAGGTGCTCAAACGCATCGGTGAATTGCTGGCGATCCCCGCCGCCGAGCTGGTCAGCGCCCCTGACGACTGCGGTGCCCCAACCCTGCAACTGCAATTGGCCCAGATGGCCCTCACCTTTGCCCACCTCGGTGCCGGCACCCATGCCGATCTCGAACAGTTGGGCCGGGCGATGCTGGCCCACCCCGAACTGGTGGCGGGGGAGGGTCGCTTTGACACCGAGCTGATGCGCAGTGGCCATGGCCAGGTGATCAGCAAGGGCGGCGCCGAGGGCATCCAATGCCTCAGCCGGGTGGGTGAAGGCCTGGGGGTGGCCATCAAGGTGGAAGACGGGGCCAGCCGGGCCAAACACGCCGTCGCCCTGCATTTGCTGCAGAAACTCGAATGGCTGACGCCCATGTCCCTGGAAGAACTGGACCAGCGCTTCTTGCGGCCAGCCCCCCACCTGCGGCTGGAGGTGCTGGGGGAGATGCGCTGAAGGGCCCGCCAGCCAGGGGGGTGCCCTCGGGCTGGTAGTGTTGTTAAACACCGCGGGGTAGAGCAGTCTGGTAGCTCGTCGGGCTCATAACCCGAAGGTCGCGAGTTCAAATCTCGCCCCCGCCACCACTTGCAACCGCATCAGCCCTGGCGCTCCTTTGAGTACCAGGGCTTTTGTTTGGCCCGCCAGTCCCGTTGCCGCCCCTGCCCCTCGCCCATGGCCCTGGACCCCAACCTTGATGGCCCCTGGGATGCGCTGGTGGTGGGCTGCGGTGCCAGTGGCAGCGTGGCCGCCATGGTGCTGGCCGAGGCGGGCCTCAAGGTGCTGGTGCTGGAGGCTGGCCCCCAACTGAGCCCCCAGCGGGCCCGGGGGGCAGAACCCCTCAACAGCCTGCGGCGCCTGGCCTTTCTCAGCAGTGGCCGCAGCCGGTTGCAGGCCCAGCACCCGGGTTTCTGGAAACACAACCCCGAGCTCTTCGTTGATGAGCGCCTGCATCCCTACACCACCCCGGCTGACGCCCCTTTTCTGTGGAGCCGGGGCCGCCAGGTGGGGGGTCGCAGCCTCACCTGGGGCGGCATCACCCTGCGGCTATCCGACCACGAATTCAAGGCCGGCGAACGGGATGGCCGGGGCCCCTCCTGGCCGCTCAGCCACGCCGATCTCGACCCCTATTACACGCGGCTGGAAACGTTGCTGGGGGTCCATGGCCAGGCCGATGGCCTCAGCACCCTCCCCGACGGCCACTACCTGCCCCCCTTGCCCTTCACACCGGGCGAACGCCATCTGCAGGCGGCCCTGGCCCGGGAGCTGGGGCTGCCGCTGATCCACTCCCGCGGTTTTCGCCTGCATCGTCCCGCCCAGGACGGGCCCTGGCCGCGCTCCAGCGCCCAGGGGGTCACCTTGGCCCGGGCCCTGGCCACCGGCCGGGTGGCCCTGCGCAGTGACACCATCGTCAGCCACCTGCAGATGGATCGCCAGCAGCAGCGGGCCGAGGGGGTCGTCGCCCTCGACGCCCGCAGCGGCCAACGCCAGCTGCTGCGGGCCGCAATCGTGGTGCTCTGCGCCTCGACGATTGAATCGCTGCGCTTGCTGCTGCACTCCAGCGAGGGCCAGCAGGAGCGGGGCTTGATCGATCCCTCCGCCCAGCTGGGCCGGGGCTTGATGGACCACATCTCCTGCAGCCGCTTCTTCAGCATTCCCGGCATCGATCCCCCCGATCTCCCGGCGGAACTATCGGGGGCAGGCAGCTGCTTTGTGCCCAATTGCTGGGCCGCCGGCGAGCCCCAGCGCGACTTCGAGCGCGGCTACGGCCTCTGGGCGGCCCTGCAACGCTTCGATCCGCCCCGCCTGCTGCAGCGCCGGCCCGGGGAGGCGGTGGGGTTTTTGATCGGCCACGGCGAAGTGCTCGCCAACCCCGACAACCAGGTGACGCTGGCTGGCGGGCCCGGCGATGCCTGGGGGCTGCCGGTGCCCCGCATCACCTGCCGCTGGGGCCCCAACGAACAGGCGATGGTGCGCCACATGCAGGCACGCATGCAAACGGTGGTGCGGGCCGCAGGGGGCAGCCTGCAGCCAATCGAAGACCTGTTCGTTGTCCCCCTGGTCGAACCGTTGCTGCAGCGCGCCGTCGCCACGGCCGCGGCGGCCGCCCCGGCGGGCTATTACATCCACGAAATGGGCGGCGCCCCCATGGCCACCACGGAGGCAGGTGGGGTGCTCAACCCCTGGAACCAGTGCTGGCGGGCCAGCAATGTGCTGGTGACGGACGGGGCCTGCTGGCCCAGCTCCGGTTGGCAAAGTCCCACCCTCACCACCATGGCCCTCACCTGGCGGGCCTGTGAGGCGGCGGCCCAGCGCCTGCGGCAGGGCGACCAGGGACTGGCCTGAGCCCTGGTTTGCCAAGTGGTGTCAATCAACACAGATTGCCCTGGCGTTGCGGTTCATACTCAAAAGGCGACCTAAAAGGGTCGGGCAAGGGAGAATGCAAGCGGGGGTTATTACCCCGCTTTTTATTGTCTTTTTCCATCACCA
>CANGZM010000171.1 GCA_947458155.1 Synechococcaceae cyanobacterium
CGCATAATTAAAAGAAAAGCGCAGCAGTGTGCCCAGGCGCTCGCCTACAGGATTCGTGAGCAGATACAAGCTGAAGGGCTAACGGACACCCATCAGGGCCCTCTACCCTGTCATTTCCCGACCCCTAACCCATGCAGATACGCCATGTGATCAACCTCCACAAGGGGTTGACATCCCTGGTGGTTGTTGGGCTGATGCTGGCCTATGGCAACTTCGCGGTGGGCCCCTGGGTGTACCTGGCGCTCCATGGCACCTATGGGGCGCTGTGGCTACTGAAGGAGCGCATTTTTCCCGATCGTCAGTGGCAGCAGGCCATCGGCTGGCCCCAGGCCATCGTGCTCTTCCTGCTGCTGGGGCTGTACTGGCTGGCACCGTGGTTGCTGATTGCCTCTGGAGCGGTGCCGCCCCTGCCGCTGCTGGCGGGCGCCATCGCCATCAATCTGCTGGGTGTGTTTCTGCATTTCGCCAGTGATGCCCAGAAGCACTTTGTGCTCAAGCTGCAACCGGGACTGATTGAGGATGGTTTTTTCGCACGCTGCCGCAACACCAACTATCTGGGCGAGGTGCTCATCTACCTCTCCTTCGCCATGGTGGCGATGCACTGGCTGCCCTATGCAGTGCTGGCCGCTTTTGGCCTAGCAGTGTTTCTGCCAAATATGCGCAAGAAGGACCAATCCCTCGCCCGCTATCCCGGCTTTGAGGCCTACCGGGAGCGGTCGGGGTTGCTGCTGCCGCGATTGTTGGACTGAGCGAGCTAAGCCCGCCAGCTCAGCCCGCCAGCACCGCCACGCAGCGGCCACACAGGCTGGGGTGGTCGGAGAACTGGCCGATGTCGGTTTCGTAGTGCCAGCAGCGCTCGCACTTTTGGCCCTTGGCCCGACTGATGCGCACGGTGAGGCCGGCCTCAGTGGCCTCGGCGAGCACCTCGGAGGGGGTCTCGCCGCCAATCTGCAGCGCGGAAACCAGCAGCCAGTCGGCCAGGTTGTCCACCTCCGGGTGGGGGCTGGTTTCGAGTAGGGCCAGGGCCTGGCGCAGTTCCTGGCTGGCCTCGCCTGTGGTCCATTCCAGGTTCACTTGCGCTTCGAGTGAGGAACCGATCGCCTCGGCGCTCCCCTGGGGTTCGCCGCCACCGCCACGGGGCTGGCGGCAGGTCTCTAACTGGCGATTCACCAGGGTGCGCAAGGCCAGGATTTGCTCCAACGGCGGCTCTAGCGTTGGGTTGCGCCAGTCCTGCGGCACCGTGGGCCAACCCCGCTCAAACACCGAGGCTTCGGCGACGGGATAGGGCAGGTTCTGCCAGATGTCTTCGGCCATGTGGCAGAGCACCGGCGCGATCAACACCGCCAGGTGTTCGACTACCAGATGCAGCACGGTCTGGCAGCTGCGGCGGCGGTAGGAGGCGGCAGCGCTTACATACAGACGGTCCTTGGCGATGTCCAGGTAGACGTTGGAGAGATCGACCACGCAAAAATTCTGCAGGGCCTGGAAGAAGCGATAGAACTCATAGCGTTCAAAATCGGTACTCACCGCATCAATCAACTTGGCAGTGCGCTGCAGCATCCAGCGATCCAGCAGCGGCAGCTCGGCGATCGGTACCGCATCCGTACTGGGGTTGAAATCATGCAGATTACCCAGCAGATAGCGGGCCGTATTGCGCACCTTGCGGTAGACATCTGCCAGTTGCTTGACAATGCCGGGCCCCAGGGGTACATCGGCGGAATAATCCACCGAGCTCACCCACAGCCGCAGCACATCGGCGCCGTAGGCCGGCTCCTGCTTTTCGTTCTTGCCCCCCTCCACCAGCACGGCCGGATCGACCACATTGCCCAGGGATTTGCTCATCTTGCGCCCCTTCTCATCCAGGGTGAAGCCATGGGTCAGCACCGTCTTGAACGGGGCCAGACCATTGACCGCCACCGAGGTGAGCAAACTGCTCTGGAACCAGCCCCGGTGCTGATCGGAGCCCTCCAGATATAAATCGGCTGGATAATTCAACCCCGTGCTGGCGACCGTTCCGCCCGGCACCAGGCCTCCCAGCACCCCGGCCCAAGAGGAGCCCGAATCGAACCACACATCCATGGTGTCGCTGCCCTTGCGCCATTGGTCGGCCTCAGCGGCCCGCCCGGGGGGCAGCAAATCAACCTCACTGCGCTCCCACCACACATCCGAACCATGCTCGGCCACCAGCGCTTGGATGTGGGTCAAACTGGCTTCATCCAGCAACATCTCGCCGGTTTCGCGGTGATAAAAAACCGGAATCGGCACCCCCCAGGTGCGTTGACGCGAGATGCACCAATCGCCCCGGTCGCGCACCATCGCCTCGATGCGATTGCGGCCACTGGCGGGCATCCAATTCACCTGCTCAATCTCCGCCAGGGCCTGCTCGCGAAACGCCGCCACCGAAGCAAACCACTGCTCGGTGGCGCGGAAAATCGTCGGTTTACCGGTGCGCCAGTCGTAGGGATAGCGGTGCTCGTAGAGCTGTTCGGCCAGCAGCACCCCCGCATCGCGCAGGGCCGTGATGATGGCGCCATTGGCGTCCTTGAGCACATTCAAACCAGCAAAAGGCCCGGCCTCCGCCGTCAAGATGCCGGCCTCATCCACCGGACATAACACCGGCAAGCCGTGCTGGCGGCCGGTGTTGAAATCATCGACGCCATGGCCAGGGGCGGTGTGCACCAGGCCCGTGCCCGATTCAATCGTGATGTAATCGCCCGCCACCAGCACCGGCGAGGTGCGATCCAGCAGGGGATGGCGGTACTCGATGCCGGCCAGTTCGCTGCCCTTGATGGTCACCAGGGGCTCGAGGTCCAAGCCGGCGGTTTGGCGCAGGCGCTCCACCAGGTCCAGGGCAACCAGCAGGTAGCGGGGAGCATCTGGGGCTGCTCCCCGGTCGCGGCAGAAGGCGTATTCCAGGTTGCCATTAACCGACACCGCCAGGTTGGCGGGCAGGGTCCAGGGGGTTGTGGTCCAGATGGCCACGAACACTTGCTCGCGATGGCCGGCCGACGTCAACCCTTCGATGCCGGCCATGCGCAGCGGCGCCACCAGGGCACCCGGCAGGGACACCACTGGAAAAGCCACATAGACGCTTTGGGAGGTGTGGCCATCGGGATATTCCAGCTCGGCCTCCGCCAGGGCCGTGCGGGAACTGGGACTCCAGTGCACCGGCTTGAGGCCCCGGTAGATGTGGCCCGCCTTGGTCATGCGGCCAAACACACCGATCTGGGCCGCCTCATAGGCCGGATCCAGGCTCAGATAGGGCTGGTCCCACTCGGCCCAGATGCCCCAGCGCTGGAAGCCCCGCTTCTGTTGTTCCACCTGCTCCAGCGCCCAATCGCGGGCGCGGCGCCGTAACTCCAGGGGGGTGAGGGCACGGCGCTCTTCATCGCCCATGGCCTGCAGCACCTTGAGCTCGATCGGCAGGCCGTGGCAGTCCCAGCCGGGCCGGAAGCGGGCCTTCTGGCCCTTGAGCAGGGCATGTTTATTGATGATGTCCTTGAGAATCTTGTTGAGGGCGTGGCCCACATGCAGGGCCCCATTGGCATAGGGGGGGCCGTCGTGCAGGGTGAAGACCTCACCGGCATTGCCGCGGCTCAGCCGTTCGTAGAGATTCTGACCCTCGGCGTTTTTCTGGGCCCACAGGGCCTGGAGTTCGGGTTCGCGCTGCCTGGCATTGGCCCGCATCGCAAAGGGCGTTTGCAACAGGTTCAGCGTGTCCTTGTAGGAAGCCGGGCTGGCGGTCACGGTCGCCTTGGAGCGGGAGGTGGGATTATCCCGCCCCGTCGCCTCGCGAGCCCCCAGGGCCAGGGGAAACGTCAACCACCTCAGGCCCCGCAGTGGCCGTAATTGTTACCGCCGGAGTTACCACAGCCGCAACCTGCTCAGCCGCAACCGGCACAGCCGGAGTCCCTTCAGCCGAAACCGCCACGGCCAGGGGCACCGCCGCCGGCTCCAGGGCGGGCCGCACCCAGCGTTTAGTGGTGCTGCGCCGGGCCCCGGGGCGGTGCTGGGCCAGCCAACCCCCCAGCCCCCCTGCGACCGCACCGGTTTGGCCCACCAAGCCCAGCCCCGCCTGGCCCAGCTGGGCCAGGGCCGTGGACCAGCGTTCCAGGGAGCCAAGCCGCTGCTGTTCTTCGGGGCTGAGCTGGCGCCAGCGGGCCTGGCCCACTTCGGTCGCCAGTCGGCCGATCAGCAGGCCAGCGCAAACCACCACCACCATCGGCGAACCGGTGAGTCGGTCCGAGGAGGTCACCAGGGCCAGGCCCAGCAGCAACACCAGGGCGCCCCAGGCCGCATCCCTCGGACGGCTGAGCTCGGGAGTTAGCAGGGGCAGCAACAGCACCACCAGCCCAAGCCCCAGGGCCAGACTTCCCCCAACGTTGGCCAGCATGGCGGGCGAGTGCTTCTAGACCCATTCTGGCTCGCCCGAGCGGCCAGCGGCCAGGGGCCAGGGGCCAGCGGCCAGCGGCCAGGGCCAGGGGAGGCCACCACTGCCTAGAGTCACCACAAGCCCACCTGGCGGAATTGGTAGACGCGCTGGATTTAGGTTCCAGTGACTCAGGTCGTGGGGGTTCAAGTCCCCCGGTGGGCATCGGCAACCAAACAAAAGCCACTCCACCAGAGCTCAAGTTTTGTAACCTGAAATCCCAACGGCGATCCGACTGCGACTCAGCAGATGTTCCAGGCCACGGTGCGATCGCCAGATCCCCCTCTCGCCACGGTGGTCCCCAGCACCACCCTGCGCAGTGTCCCCAAAAAGTTTTTGGGCCCGCCGCCAGCCCTGAACCCCACTGTGGGGCTGTTTTTAGGCGGCTACGCCCTGGCGGCCCTGACCATCTGGGGCTGGTTTGTGGGTGGTTGGTCCCTGCCCGTGCTGCTGGGCCTGGGTTTTCTGGCCCTGCACCTAGAGGGCACGGTGATCCACGACGCCTGCCACAACGCTGCCCATCCCCACCGCTTCTGGAATGCGGTGATGGGCCATGGGGCGGCCCTGCTGCTGGGCTTCAGCTTTCCGGTGTTCACCAGGGTGCACCTGCAACACCACGCCCATGTCAACGATCCCAAGCATGATCCGGATCACATTGTTTCCAC
>CANGZM010000172.1 GCA_947458155.1 Synechococcaceae cyanobacterium
GGGCCCAGTCCAAATACCAGCAGAAAATCCAAGAGCTCAAGAACTTCGAGCAACAAGCGCGCTTGGCCCAGCGGATGGGTAAGGATGATGCCGCCCGCTTGGCCATGTCTCGCGCCATTCAGATCGAAAAACTGCTTCCTTCCCTTGAATAGCAGGTGCAGCAAGCGGCAGCTTTTGTCGGTTCGTCCAAGGACAAACTCAACCGCGAGCGCATCAAGCTGGAGCAATACAAATCCGACATGCAAAACATCAAGGACCTTGCCGAAGTCAATGCTGCTCTTGAATCGATTGCCAAGGTGAATAACGACTTCGATATCGGCTCGGCCCGTTCCAGCTTTGATGCGGCCAAAAATGCCGTCGAAGGTCGCCATCGCACCAGTACGGCACTGGCCGAACTTTCCGAGAACCCCCAGGAGAAACTGGCGGCCGACCTGGACCAGCTCACCCTGGATGACCAAGTTTCCCTGCGCCTCCAGGCCCTAGAAACCCCTTTCGCTCCCAAGCTGCCTGAGGCCCCCCAACCATGAAAGAACCCCCATCCGGTGGTTCCCGCAAGGGCCCGCCACCGATTGTTTTCCTATTGCTGGGCATTGGCGCACTCTGGCTGCTGTTTACCCAGCTCCCCAAACTGCTCGGTTCGCGCCCCAGCCTCCCGGCCATCCCGGCAGGGGCCTCCTTGCCTGGTGGCGGTGGCATCGGCATCGGCCCAGGCAACTTGGCGCAGCGGTTTCCCCGGCAAGCCAGCGTGCCTGCCGGCACCATGATCAGCATCGATGGCTCCACCAGCATGGTTTTGATCAATGAGGCTCTTAAAACAAGCTTCCTCAACACCTATCCCGGCACTGTTGTCAACACCGCTGCCACCGGCTCCGACAACGGCATCCAGGCCCTTCTGGCGGAAAGGGTCAACTTGGCTGCCATCTCGTGACCTCTGACAGCGGCAGAACAATCCCAGGGACTAGAGGCCGTGCCGGTTGCGCGCGATCGCATCGCCATTGTGGTAGGCACCAACAACCCCTTTCGCCGCAGTCTTTCCCGTAGTCAACTAGAGCAGATCTTTCGGGGCGTGATCAGCAATTGGTCCAGCATTGGTGGCCCCGATCGCCCGATTCGGGTCCTCAACAGGCCTTCTGTCAGTGGCACCAACCAGGCCTTCCGTGAACTAGTCCTAGGCGGTGCCGACTTCGGCAAGACGCCCAACATCACCAGCTTGGAAAGTGATGCCACAACGCCGCTGCTGCGCTTGCTCGGCAGCGATGGCATCAGCTATGCCACCTATAGCCAGGTGGCCGATCAACAGACGGCGCGCGTTGTAGCCATTGATGGCAGCATGCCGGACGCGGATTCCTATCCCTTCCAGCGGTCCTTGTTCTATGTCTATCGCAAGCCAATTGATCCAGCTGTAAATGCGTTTCTTGGTTTTGCGCTCTCCGCAGATGGCCAGTCGCGCATCCATGCTGGTACCAAAGGGGCCTGAATAATGCTGGGGAATAGACTATCTATTATGTTCTCCAATCTGCTTGTCGTTTTTACAACTTCATCTGCTTTGACGGCTGGGCCCGCCAGGGCCCAATCAACTCGGAGCGCTCCAGCTTTGATGCGGCAGAAAATGCTGTCGAAGGTTCCCATCGCACCACTACGGCGCAGGCCGAACTTGCCGAACTTTCCGAGAATCCCCAGGAGAAACTGGCAGCAGACTTGGACTAGCTCACCCTGGATGACCAAGTTTCCCTGCGCCTCCAGGCCCTAGAAACCCCTTTCGTCCCCAAGCAGCCTGAAGCCCCCCTAACCATGAAAGAACCTTCAACCGGCGGTTCCCCCAAGGGCCCGCCACCCATTTTTTTCGTATTGCTTGGCATCGGCGCACTCTGGCTGCTGTTTACCCAGCTCCCCAAACTGCTCGGTTCGCGACCCAGCCTCCCGGCCATCCCCGCCGGGGCCTCCTTGCCCGGTGGCGGTGGCCCTGGCAGTGGCACTGGCGCTGGCCCTGGCATCGGCGGTGGTATCGGCATCGGCCTAGGCAACCTGACGCAGCGCTTTCCCCGGCAGGCCAGCGTGCCGGCCGGCACCACAATCAGCATCGATGGTTCCACCAGCATGGTGCTGATCAATCAGGCACTCAAGAGCAGTTTCCCGAGCACCTATCCCGGCACTGTCGTCAACACCGCCGCCACCGGCTCCGATAACGGCATCCAGGCCCTGCTGGGGGGAAGCGTCAACCTGGCGGCCATCTCGCGGCCCCTGACAGCAGCAGAAAAATCGCAGGGACTGGAGGCTGTGCCGGTGGCCCGCGATCGCATCGCCATCGTCGTCGGTGCCAGCAATCCCTTTCGCCGCAGTCTCTCCCGCAGCCAACTGCAGCAGATCTTCCGGGGAGAGATCAGCAATTGGTCCACCTTTGGTGGGCCCGATCGCCCAATTCGGGTCATCAACAGGCCTTCAGTCAGTGGCACCCATAAGGCCTTCCGTGAACTTGTCCTGGGCGGTGCCGACTTCGGCAAAACGGCCAACATCACCACCTTGGACCGCGATGCCACAACGCCTCTGCTGCGCTTGCTCGGCAGTGATGGCATTAGCTATGCCACCTTTGCCCAAGTGGCAGACCAACAGACGGTGCGAGTTGTTGCCATTGATGGCAGCATGCCGGATGCGGATTCCTATCCCTTCCAGCGGCCCTTGTTCTATGTCTATCGCAAGCCCATAGACCCAGCCGTCAAGGCATTTCTTGGTTTTGCCCTCTCCGCCGATGGCCAGTCCCGAATCAGCGCAGGCACCAAAGGGTCCTGAAGAAACCTGAGGGCTGCAGCCGATGGATGACCTCCCCGCAGTCCCGGCTGGGATCCGACAGCCTGGGCCCATCGTTTATCGAGGTTGGATGGCAAACGATTCCGCCACCCTGGTGCCGCTGCCGACCACGCCAGCGGTCAGCGGCGTGCTCGAGACCCTGGCGTTTTTGCGGGATCGGGACTTTGCCCAATCCCGCTTCGAGCGCTACGGCGATGTCTTTGGCACTACCCTTTTGGGGCAGCGCACGGTCTTCATCCGCGGTGAGCAGGCGATTGCCGACCTGTTCGCCCAGGGCGATGCCGTCGAGGGCTGGTGGCCGGCCAGCGTGCGCAACCTGCTGGGTCCGTTGTCGCTCGCCAACCGCAATGGCGCCGACCACAAGGCGCGCCGGCGGGTGGTCGGTCAACTCTTTGCCACGGTGGCGCTCAAGCGCTACAGCCCCGCCATCGTGGCCTTGGTGGATGAGCTCCGGCAGGAGGTGCAACAGGCCAAAGGCCCCCTGGCCCTGGTGCCCAAGCTGCGGCGTTTCGCCTTCAGTGTCATCGCCACCACCGTGCTGGGGCTCGATCCGGTTGATCGCGAGGCCCTGTTCGGCGATTTCGAGATCTGGTGTGGGGGCCTCTTCGCCCTGCCGTTTGCCCTCCCCGGCAGCCCCTACCGCCGGGCCCTCCAGGCCCGCAAGCGCTTGCTAGCTCGCCTTGGCGCCGTGCTGGAGAAGGCCCAGGCTGCCGCTGCCGCAGGCCGGCCCCTCAACGCCGGCGGTCTTGATTTGCTGGCCGGTGGCCTGGATGAAGCCGGCCTCCCCCTGGCGGATGACGATGTGGCCGAGCAATTGCTGTTGCTGCTGTTCGCCGGCTACGAAACCACCGCCTCCTCCCTGTCCTGCCTGCTGCTGTCCCTGCTGCAGCGGCCCAAGGAGCTGGCCTGGCTGCAAGAAGAGCTGGCAAGTTTGCCCTGGCCGCCGCCGCCTGGGGAGGCAGTGGCCGCCTACGACCCCCTGCGGGCCCCCCGGCTGGATGCGGTGGTCAAGGAGGTGATGCGGCTGACGCCGCCGGTGGGGGGCTTCTTCCGCCGCAGCCGCCAGCCCCTCGCCCTGGCCGGCGTGCTGGTGCCTGCCGATCAGGTGGTGCAGGTGAGCATCAGCGCCAGCCATCGCCATGGCTTGGCGGATAACGATCTAGAGCTTTTTCGCCCGCAGCGGCACCTGGCCGGAGAACCCGCGGTCACGTTGCTGCCCTTTGGCGGCGGCGAGCGGGTCTGCCTGGGCAAGGCCCTGGCCGAACTGGAGGTCCGGCTGCTGACGGTGGGACTGCTCAAACACCTGACCCTGGAGCTGGAGCCCGGCCAGGACCTGACCCTGGCGACGATCCCCAGCCCCTCCCCGAAGCAGGGTCTGCTGGTGCGGCCGCAACGCAGTGCCAATCTTGCCGCTGCCGTTGCGGTGCAGTGAGCCATAGCTATGTCCTTAGCCGAGCCCGAACCCATGCCCTTACCTGTGCCCGTACTCAGCGAGGCGGAGCGCGGCAAACAGGATCGCTCTGACGACGCGCTGTTCTATGCCGAGCCGCGCTTTGTTCAGCACCTCGATGGTGCCTTCCGCAGCCGCTTGACGGCCCTTTACGCCGAGCGGCTTGCCCCTGATGCGGTGGTGCTGGACTTAATGAGCAGTTGGGTGAGCCATCTGCCGGAGAACGGCCGCTACAGGCAGGTGATCGGCCATGGTCTCAATGGCAGGGAGCTGGAGGCCAATCCCCGCCTTGATCGCCATTGGGTGCAGAACCTCAATCAGGATCAGCGCCTGCCCCTGGAGTCCGCCAGTGTCGATGCCGCTTTGATCGTGGCCGGTTGGCAGTACCTGCAACAGCCCGAAGCGGTGGCCACCGAACTGTTGCGGGTGCTGCGCCCAGGCGGCCAGTTGATCATCGCCTTTTCCAACCGCATGTTCTTCCAAAAAGCCCCGCGCATCTGGACCGACGGCAGCGACCGGGATCGCCTCGCCCTGGTGGCCAAGGTGCTGGTGGCCCAGGGATGGCCCATGCCGCAGCTAATCGCCGAGGCCACCCGGGCGGAGGGACCGCTGGGCTGGCTGGGCGGCCAGGGGGATCCCTTTTTTGCCGTGATCGCCACCAAGCCAGGGGATTAGGGCTGGCGGTGATCAATTTGCCACGCTTAACAGTTCGTCACACTAGGCTGGGTTGAAAGGGAACTTCCGTGAACGATTTTCTGGCCGTCATCTATCTGATCTGTTTTGCGGCCATTGCTGGCGGCGCCTTTGCCTTGATGACCCA
>CANGZM010000173.1 GCA_947458155.1 Synechococcaceae cyanobacterium
CGCCAGCACTACGCCCCTCGGCCCCAGGTGCGACCAGGGGAACCGGTGCTGCTGCAGCGCCAGGAACACGGCCGCCTGGAAGTGGGCCTTGCCCTCTGGGGGCTCCTGCCGGAATGGAGCCGGGACCCATTGGAACGGCGGCGCCCGATAAATGCCCGCTCGGAAACGGTCATGGAAAAAGCCAGTTTTCGTGGGCCCTGGCGCCACCGCCGCGCCCTGCTGCCGGCGAACGGCTTCTACGAATGGCAGAGCCGCACCGACCAGGCCACCGGCAAGACGTGGAAACAACCCTGGCTGTTTCGCCGCCGCGATGGGGATGGGTTCTGGCTGGGTGGCCTTTGGGATCGGTGGATCGGGCCGGATGGCAGCGAAGTCGAGAGTTGCGTGGTGCTCACCACCAGGCCGAACGAACTGCTGGCGCGGGTCCATGACCGCATGCCCGTGGTCATCCCTGACGGCCTGGAGGAGGCCTGGCTGGAGCCCGCCGATGGGCCAGCCCTCAGGGCCCTCGAACCGCTGCTCGACCCCTGGGATCCGGCGGCATGGGAGGCGGTGAAGCTGGAGGCGATGCCAGGGGAAACCAGCATCGTCCCTGGGGCCCACCCTGCAGCGGCCCCAGTGCTTGACTGCCATTCACTGCAGCCGCCGCCCACCCCGCCGCCATGAGCCTCACCGAGCTGGATGCCTTCCTGGCCCACGCCCGCAGCCACAGCGATCTGCTGGCCCGCCTGCAGGACGAATCCTCGCCCCTGGAGATCAGCGACTTCCTGCAACTGGCCCATGCCGAAGGCTTCCCTATTTCCGAAAGCGATGTGATTGCAGCCCAGCAACGCCAGGAGTCCCTGCTCAGCGACGCAGAGCTGCAAAGGCGTGCCGGCGTAGAAGCAAGACGACTGCGCCACTTTCTGCATGGCTGAATCCTCACTCCCAGCCTGGCAGGAGCCCGGGGGGCTGGAGCGGGTGGCGGCCTATCCCCGCCCCCCGGCCCTGGTGCCGGACCCCAGGCCGGTGCGGGTGGAGGCCGGGGGGCACCTCCTGGCCGCAAGCGACCACAGCCTGCGGGTGCTGGAAACCTTCCATCCACCCTGCTTCTACCTGCCGCCTAATTCTTTCAACCTCAATCTGCTGGTGCCGGCGCCTGGCCGCAGCTACTGCGAATGGAAGGGGGTGGCCCGCTATTTCGATGTGCTGCTGCCGGATGGCCACAGGCTGCCGCGGGCCGTATGGCAGTATCCCGAGCCCACCCCCGCCTTCGCGCCGCTGGCCGGCTGGTTCAGCCTGTACCCGGCTGCCATGTCGGGATGCTGGGTCGATGGTCAACCCGTGCGGGCCCAAGCTGGCGGCTTCTATGGCGGCTGGATCACCGCTGGGCTGATTGGACCCTTTAAAGGAGATCCGGCCCACCCGGAACTCATTTAAGGGGCGCCGGCGGCAGCTCCACCAGAATCAGTCGCATCACCGCCGCGCCCAGGGGCCTGGAGAGGCTGGCGATTTCAGCCCGCATCGCCAGCGGTTGGCCGTGGGGAATCAGGAGTTGCAGATCACGGCTTTCGGTCCGCTCCACCCCTGTCGCCGGCCTGCGGGCCAACTCCAGCAAGGCGGCCCCTGCTTCTGGGGTCAGAAACAACTGAAAGGGCAAGCCGACGAGGGAACCGATGTCTTGGACCAGGCGGGTGCAGAGCCGTTGATTCGCCATCACCACTTTGAGGGAATCGTCAAGGACAACCACGTCAAAACATTGGGAATCGAATACCGAAGCAAAAATTGTGGAGAGGTTGGCAGCTTGCTCGGCAATGGCAGTGGTCTCCGTGACATCGGTCAACGTACCGACTACGCAATGTTCATGTTCATCTTTGATCACCGAGGCAGTCTCAACAACCTGGATGCGACGTCCATCACGGGTACTGAACCGGTAAGTCACCGACCAGCCAGTGCCGTCCTTGTTACGGCTGGCGGCCACCCGAGGGCGATCGGCAGAATCAATCGCCTCCTCTAGCAAGGAAGGCTGGCTGCGGAGTTCCGCAGGGGTCCAACCCGTGAGCATCTGAATGGGGGCGCTGACGTATAGCAAGCGATCGAAATTGCCGTTACGTTTCCACACCGCCTGTTCCAGGGAATCGGTGAGGCGGGTGAAATCCGCGAGGGCCGCTTCGGCGGTGCGCCGCAGGGCCACAAGCTCGCCCACGTCAGTGAGGGTGATGATGGCTCCCATGGGCCGCTTATCTCGGTCCAGATAGGGCATAACCTGCAGGAGATAGGCGACTTCTTCACTGCTGGCTTCAATGTTCCGCCTTGGCACGCCAGCAAGCACCTCCACAATCGCCTGCCGCAAGCCAGTCAATTGAAGGGTGGTGGGCACCGAGAGCAGGGGCTGGCCGATGTCGGAGTCCACCAGGGCGAATACCCGCACCGCCAGGGGAGTGAAGCGAGTAATACACATCTTCAGATCAACGATCACCATGCCCTGGCTCAACGAACTCTGGATATTTTCGAGATCGTTGTTGAGCAGCTGTAGTTCATCGCTACGGGAGCGCAGCTGCTGATTAAGGGTACCTAGTTCCTCGTTGGTGGCCTGCAACTCTTCGTTGGATGCCTCGAGTTCTTCATTCGAAGATTGCAATTCTTCCGAGGTGGCCTGCAGCTCTTCTGAGGAGGCTTCCAGCTCTTCGTTAGCCTCCTCCAGTTCGACCATGGAACGGCGCAGGGAATCCTGGCTGGCAAGCAACTGCTCTTCCAGACGCAGGATCTGGCTGGCAAAGGAGGAATCAACCAGCCGGGCCCCTGATCCGGCCCGGGGCAAGACGGGGGAAACCGATTTAGTTTCGGTTTCGGTATCACTTTCGGTATCGGTATCGGTAAGCCGCAGGAACGTAATCACGCAGAATTGGCGTGCACCGACCCGCAGGGGTCGCACCTCCAGGCGCAGGCTGCCCTCCTCGCCCGGAAGGCGAATGCTGGGGCTGAGAACTGGCACCTCATCGGCCCGCACCAGCAACAGCAGGGCCCGGGCCTCGTCCCGCAGCTCCGCCCTCAGGAAAAGACTGGCATTGGCGCTGATCCAGCCTTCCGGCATGACGCAATAGGGCGTCACGTCGCCAATGACCTGCACCAGGTTGTGGCCGTCATCCAGCACCAGACAGTCCCCACAGAAACTGCGGCTGAGGGCCTCCAGCAAAATCATGTGCTGTTCCGGTACGGAATCACGCTGCACAGTGTTGCGGGCTAAAGACGGCCGAGCCCCGGACCCCCGGCTTCCGTTGGAGCCTAGGGGCGCCACGGTGCGTCGGGCGATCTCGCCACTGCGCCGATAGATGCGGTGGGTGGCATTGGCCACGGCAAAGCCTTGGTGGCCGTGGCCCAAGGACTCGGATTCACCCAAAAACAGCAGTCCGCCGGGCAATAACCCAAACCGAAAAAGACTGATCACCCTTTCTTGCAGCGGCGGGGTGAAATAAATAAGCGTGTTGCGACATGAAATTAGATCGAGTCGCGGGAAAGGGGGATCTTCGCTGACGTTGTGGCGCGCAAAGACAACACAATCTCTGAGTTGATCTTTGATGGTGAATTCGTTAGCCTTCTCGTCTAGGAATCGGCAGCGCAAATCTGCGGGAATGGCCTGGGCCTCAGTCAGGGGATATACCCCCCGACGGGCCACGGCCAAGGCTTCTTCATCAAGGTCGGTGCCGAAGATTTTGAGCCGATCGGCCAACGCCGCCGGATGGCCAAGCACCTGACTGATCACCATGGCCAGGGTGTAGACCTCCTTGCCCGTGGCACAACCCGGCACCCACACCCGGAACTTGACCTGGGGGGCCAACGGGGCCCCATAGTCCTTCAGCAGTTGGGCCAGGACATCAAAGGCCTCCGGATCGCGAAAGAAAGCGGTGACATTAACCAGAAGGTTATGCAGCAGGGCCGGTGCTTCTTCAGCATCGTCCCGGAGCAGGCTCACATAAGCATCAAGATCGGCCACCTGGCGGATGGCCATGCGGCGTTGCAACTGCCGGCGCAGGGTGGATTCCTTGTACTGAGAGAAATCCACCCCCGTGCCTTGCTTGAGATGCCCCAAGACGGCGTTGATGCTCTGGGATTGCATTTCTTGACCGCCGGCACTGTCTAAACTAATCGTGTTTTCTGCCACTGAGTTTAATTGCAATCCGATTGCGCCAGTTTCTAGTATATTCGTAGCCCCGCCCAGGGAAATAGCCGCCCGGGGCATGGCATCAAAACGGGCTGTTTCAGGCAACTGGGCGAAGGTGAGTCCACCGGCGGCCCGCACCTGGGCTAACCCCCTGGCGCCATCCGAACCGGTGCCAGAGAGAACCACAGCCACCCCCTGCTGGCGCCATTCCCGAGCAATCGATTCGAACAACCGATCGATGCTGGGGCTCGGACCGAAACGGGGCGGTGGATCGCTGACGACAAGCCGGTCGCCCCTTACCGCCACATCCCGGTTGGAGGGCGCCACAGCCACGACCCCAGGCCGCAACAGATCCCCGTCCACGGCGGTCACCACCTGCAAAGGGGTGACCCGCTGCAGCAGCTCGACAATCAGGCTGGGATGGTCAGGGGCAAGGTGCTGGGCCACCACATAGGTCATCAGCCCCTGGAGCTTGAGTTGGCCCAGGAGCACCTTGAGCGCCTCCAGGCCGCCGGCGGAAGCACCGATCCCCACCACATGGTTGAGGGGCCGAGCATCAGCCCACTGGCGTGAGGAGTGCTCGGATTCACTGAAAAGGCTGTCAGCGGGAAGGATCACGAAGCGAGGCCGAGCCCGGATCAGGAGTAACAATCGTAACCAATAAACAAAAATTCATATTTTGACTATCACAAAACAGCAGTTATGCAAGGACCTACCAGGGGCGACAAAGTTACACCTTCAAATCTTCTTCTAAAAACAAAAGCCTTACTCAAACCAGCGCCCTGGTCCACCGCTGCCTTGCGGCAAAAACATCCTTTGACAAAGCAAAACTGGTCGGCGGGAGGTTGGCCTGCTGGGTTGACTGTCAGCAACATGACAGGCCAGAGCAATGAAAGTGACGAACTAAGCCCACG
>CANGZM010000174.1 GCA_947458155.1 Synechococcaceae cyanobacterium
CCCCAGGGCTCTGGCACCCCATCCACTCGGGCCAGCAGTTGGTCCGTCCCAGCAAGGGCAATGGTGGCCCGCTGGCCCCGATCCTGGGGTAGGGCAGGGGGGTGGATGCTGTCCCGCACGGTCTGCAGATCGCCGCCCCACCAGGGAAAGCGGGGCCGGAACGGTCCCCAGCAGGGCAGGGAATCCCGAGCGGCATCGGCAGGAGAATCCGGGCTCGCCATGGTCAGGGAATGGAATAGCGGCAGGGGGACAGCGGCAGGGGGACCGGTGGCGGTGGGACCAGTGGCGGTGGGGCGCCAGAATCCGATCATGGCCCCCCCCTCCTTTGACCTAGGCCTGCGGCCGCGCACCAGCCCCCTGGGGGAAGCAGTCGCGGCCGCCCCGGCCATCGAACCGCGCCAGTGGCAGCGCCAACTGATCGACCTATTGCGCCGCAGGCTGCGGCAGGGGCCTGATCTTGATCAGGCCCCTGCCCTTGGTAAAGATGTCTTGGTGCATGCCGGGCCTGGGGCGGGCAAGACCATCGGTGCGCTGCTGGGGTTCCGCCGCCTCTGGCAGGAAGGTCACCTCGATCGCGTCCTGATCTGCTGCCACCGCAACACAATTGCCCAGCAATGGCTGGAAACAGGGCAGCGATTGGGTTTGATTCTCGAACCCTGGCATGGCGGCGCCCCCCAGGAAAGCAGTCATGGCTTGGTCTTGAGTTACCAGGCGGCCATACGGGCCCAGGGGGAACCAACGGCACTGCTGAGCGGGGCCGGGCAAGGGGTGCGCTGGCTGGCCATCGCCGATGAAGTGCACCACCTCGGCCTTGATCCGGACGAACCTGAGTCCAGCGCCTGGGGGCCAGCCTTCAGCCGACTCAGCGCACCGGCCGCCTTGCGCCTAGGACTATCAGGCACCCCATTTCGGGCCGACAACCTGGGCTTCTGTGCCGCCCGGCGCCAGCCGATTGCGGCCGAGGCGGGGGGAGGGGAGCACATCGTGCCGGACCTGAGCATTGAACCCCGCCAGTTGATTGAAGCCGGCGATGTGCGGCCGCTGGAATTCCGCTTTCAAGATGGCTGGGTGGAGCACGGCCGTCCCCAGGACGGCGACGATCGGGAACGGTCGCCCTTGTCGGCCGAAAGCCGCGAAAGCTGGCGGGCCCGCAATTTGCGGCGGGCCATCCGCCTCGGCGATGGCGGTGGCATTGCCCTGAGGGTGTTGCTACAGGCCCGCGCGCGCCTGGCCTGGGTGCGCCAGCGGGAACCGGGAGCCGGTGGCCTGGTGGTGGCCCGGGACATCGGGCACGCCCGTCAAATCAGCGCCCTGCTGATCGAGCAGGGGGATCGGGTGCAGTTGGTGCACTCCCAGGAGCTGGCGGCGGAGGCGCTGCTGAAGGCCTTCCGCGCCGGCGCCGGCGAATGGCTGGTGAGTGTGGACATGTGCTCAGAAGGGTTTGATGCGCCTCGGCTGCGGGTGGTGGCTTACCTGACCACGGTGGTAACGCGCAGCCGTTTTGTGCAGGCGATCACCAGGGCCGTGCGGGTGGCTGAGGACTCCCGGCCCCGGCCCAGCACAACCGGCCCACGCCAGCCGTCTTATGTGTTCGCCCCGGCCGACCCCCTGTTGATGGCCCATGCCCGGGGTTGGTCCCTCAGCGAGCCCTACCGGATCAGCCCGCCCCGCACAGTCGTTAGCGCCGTAGCCGGGGGCTGGGCAGGGGCAGGGGACCCGCTGGCGCCCTTGCAAGCCCTAGGGGTCCAGGCCAGTGGGGTCATCCAGGTGAAAGGCCCCCAACTACCAAATTTGAGCAAAATTTCATTAACACCCCGAGGCAACGAATAAGTCAGGAAAAGCTGTCAAGACACCCTGGTCATGCGACTGTGTATCAACAAACACCTACGTCTGCCAGACATCAAGGCAGGCTGGGCTTCAGCCGGACGATACCAATGGACGCCTCGGTGCATCGCAGACTTACGGTTGCAGTGTGTTGGGCTTTGGCCCGCCGCTCAGCACTGGATACGATGGAACTATACGAAGAAAGTTTTGCGCTCAGCGAAGAATTTCGCGAGTGGTTGGTTGCCTTGGATCAGGATCCCGATGTCTTGAAATCAACCATGTTGATGGTGCCAAAGGATCTCACCTTCAAACATTGGCCGGAGACTGACGGATTGCTCGAAATCTGAATATTCCCTTAATAAGTCCTCCAAGACTGCTGATTCGCCGCAGTCAGATGATTCGCCGCAGTCAGAGCCTCGCGCCCTAGGCTTAGCCGTAGTCACTTCGCTTAAGCCCCATGGTCGCCAGCGTGCCCGTTTCCGGCTCGTCCGACGGCTCCCCGCCGGAAGTTGCCATCGAAAACCTGGTCATCGTCGGTTCAGGCCCCGCCGGCTACACAGCTGCCATCTATGCCGCCAGGGCCAACCTGGCCCCCTTGCTGATCACCGGTTTCCAACGGGGTGGCATCCCCGGGGGCCAGCTGATGACCACCACCCACGTCGAGAACTATCCCGGCTTCCCCGACGGCATCCTGGGACCGGAGTTGATGGACCGCTGCAAGGCCCAGGCCCTGCGCTGGGGGACCAAGCTGCTGGAAGCCGATGCGGAGTCTCTAGACCTTTCCGTGCGGCCCTACCGGCTGGTCACCTCGGAAGGCGAAACCGTCTTGACCCACTCGCTGATCTTGGCAACAGGGGCCAGTGCCAACCGTCTCGGCATCACCGATGAGGAACGCTTCTGGAGCCGGGGCATCAGTGCCTGCGCCATCTGCGACGGGGCCACGCCCCAGTTCCGCAAGGAGCAGCTGGCCGTGGTCGGTGGCGGTGATTCGGCCTGTGAGGAGGCCGTCTATTTGACCAAATACGGCAGCCAGGTGCACCTGATCGTGCGTAGCGACAGATTGCGCGCCAGTGCCGCCATGGCGGATCGGGTCTTGGCCAATCCCGCCATCACAGTGCACTGGAACCGGGAGGTGTTGGCAGCCATGGGCGAGGACTGGCTCAGTGCCATCCGCCTGCGGGACCGGAGCACAGGCACCACGGAAGATTTGGCCGTCAGGGGCCTGTTCTATGCCATTGGCCACACCCCCAACACCGAGTTGCTGCAGGGCCAACTTGAGCTCGATGCAAAGGGCTATCTCGTCACCCGCAGCGGCCGCCCAGAAACCAGCCTGGAGGGAGTCTTTGCCGCCGGTGATGTGGCCGATGCGGAATGGCGCCAGGGAATTACGGCCGCCGGCAGCGGCTGCCAGGCAGCCCTCGCCGCCGAACGTTGGTTAAGTCACCAGCAACTGGCCCGTCCGGTGGAACGGCAGAACATCGAACCGGAGCCTGCGGGCCCAAGCCAACCCACTGCCATCAGCGACGCCGACAATTTCGATGCCGCCGCCCTTTGGCAAAAAGGTGGCTATGCCCTGCGCAAGCTTTATCACGACAGTGACAAGCCCCTGCTGGTGGTTTACACCTCCCCCAGCTGCGGCCCTTGTCATGTGCTGAAGCCGCAATTGAAGCGTGTTCTCAACGAGCTCGAAGGACGGGCCCTGGGGGTGGAGATCGACATCGAGGCGGACCCTGAAATCGCCCAACAGGCCGGAGTCACGGGCACCCCCACCGTGCAACTGTTTTTCAATAAAGAACTCCAGCAGCAATGGCAAGGAGTCAAGCAACGCCGTGAATTCAAAGCGGCGATCGAAGCGCTGGTGACCCAGAGCGCCTGAAGCGCAGTCAGGGGCCCGTTCGGGGCCGCCGTTCGGGGCCGCGGGCCAGGGACCCGAACGGCGGCCCGAAGCTCAACGGCGGCGCGGGCCGCCGGGACGGTTGCCCCCTGGCCGGGGGCCAGCCGCACCGGCGTTGCGCTCCCGATAGGTGATGCGGCCGCGGGATAGGTCGTAGGGACTGATCTCGACAAGCACCTTGTCGCCAGCCAGGAGCTTGATGCGGAACTTGGTGAGCTTGCCCGCAGCACGACAGAGGCACTGGTGGCCTGCCGGCTGCTCAAGGGTCACCAGATAAAAGCCATTGCCCTGTTCCTTCTCAATGACTCCGGACGTCTCGATCATGCGGTGGGCTGGGCGATGGCAGGTACGGCCACTGTACCGGTGGCCCAACCGCACGCCTGCAGGGCTGGCGGTTGGGACGCCCCTGCAAGCCGCTGCTCGCTAGGGTCCCAACCACTGCCAAGGGTCTGAACGATGATTTTGCCCCCCGTCTCGATGGATCTGGGCCTGTTATTGATATCCATCGGGGTGGTAAATCTCTGGCGCTGGCGCCAGAGCCAATGACCGCCAGAGTCAATGACAAGCCAATGACAAGGCAATGACAAGCCAGGTAGGCGGGGGGCGGTGACCACCCTGTTGTTTCACAAGCCCTACGGCGTTCTGAGCCAGTTCAGCCCCGAGGCCGGCAGCCGCTTTCGGCCCCTCGCCGACTTTGTGCCGGTGCCTGAGGTCTACGCCGCCGGCCGCCTTGATGGGGACAGTGAGGGATTGCTTGTGCTCACCGATGAGGGATTGCTGCAGCAACGGCTGACCGATCCGCGCTGGGGCCACTGGCGCCGCTACTGGGCCCAGGTGGAAGGGCAGCCCAGCGATGCTGACCTGGAGCCTTTGCGCTCGGGAATCAACCTGCAGGGGCGCCCCACCCTGCCGGCCCGGGCCCGGCCTCTGGCCGAGCTGGAAGTGCAGCAGGCGGCCCTGGGCGAGCGCACCCCAGCGATTCGCCTCCGTCGCTGCCTGCCAACCAGCTGGATCGAACTAGAACTGCGCGAAGGGCGCAACCGACAGGTGCGCCGCATGACCGCTGCCGTGGGCCTGCCCACCCTGCGGCTGCTGCGGGTGGCGATCGATCTGATGGACGGCGATCCGCCCCTGGACCTGGCCGGTCTGCCCGCAGGGCAATGGCGCCATGTCACTCCGATCGAAAGGCAGCGGCTGGACCGCCTTGGCAAGGCCCGCAGCCGGCCAAGCCAGCCCAGGCGGTCTCGCG
>CANGZM010000175.1 GCA_947458155.1 Synechococcaceae cyanobacterium
CGCCCGCCAGATCGCCAGCGACGAAGGGGCCTTGGAGGCGCCGGTGCTGGATGTGTCGATCCCACGGCGCATTAAACCAAGCTTCGGCGGGGTGCCTTACAGCAGCCTGCGCCAGGGGGAAATCCGGGTGGATGGCCGCCGCATTCCGGCGGCCCCCGCCCACAGCCCCCGGCTTGCCCAAGCCATGGGTTTGGAGTTGATCGGCCAGCTCCAAAGCGGCGCTTTCCCCCTCAGGCTGCCGCTGTTGCCCCTCGGCCCCCGTCCCACCTTGGTGCCGCTGCCCCCTTGAGCCAGCAGCTTTGCCGCTGCCGAACCGGGGAAGGCGTTGGCCCGAAAGTCCCCCGAGCCCCAAAGACAGGCAGAAAGCCACAAAGAATTGGTCGCAAAGGCTCAGTAAGCTCCGCCCAGAGCCCTCCCCAAGCCATGGCTGAAACGCCCCACTCCCAGGAGCCCCACGACGACCAGGCCCCGCCCCCGATGGCGATCGGCTCCTACGGCGCCCCCTCCAGCAGCGAAGGCGAGGCGGCGGCCCCATCCGAGCCCGAAGCAAAAGACCCGGGCCCGGCTGAGAGCCCCGTCCTGCCCCTGGGCTACGCCCCCGTCAGCCCTACCCCCCCAATCGCCCCCGGCAAGGCCAAGAGCGCCACGGTCGCCGGCTACGCCTCGGTTGCGGGCGACGGCCCAGAAGGGGCCGCCGCCGCAGGCCTGAGCGCGGCCCCGCTCGCCGGCTCCTATGGCGGCTCCATTGCCGGCTCCTATGGGGCTGCCAATACCGGCTCCGTTGCCGGTTCCTATGGGGGTGCCAATGCCGGTTCCTATGGCGGCTCCATTGCCGGCTCCTATGGCGCCGCGTCCATCCCAACCATTGGCTCCAGGGTCGAGGTTCCCCCCCTGGGTGGCGAGAGCGCTGCAGGCGGCGAATGGGAACTGCTCAGCGGCAAGCTGCGCGACTGGTTCCATCGCAACGACCTGGGCGGCCAATGGGATCGCCTGGGGGGCCCGCTGCGGGCTTCCGGCCTGCTCCTGGCTGGCTTGATCCTGATCAAGCTCTACGAAGCCCTGATCGACACCCTCGACGACATCCCCCTGCTGCCCCGGCTGCTGCAGCTGGTCGGTCTGCTGTACCTGTTTAATTTCGGGTTAACCCACCTGATCAAGAGCCAGGACCGGGAAAACCTCTACCATGTCTGGAAAAAGCGCTGGCACGACTTCACCGGTCGCCCCTGATCCAGCCCATGGGGCCAGCGGACCTGTTGATAGTTTGGCCCCAACCCGTGTAACCGCCCGTTGACCATTCAGCTCGGCCGTTCCCGAACCGTTCGGCGCGCCTACGGCATTGACGAGATCGCCCTTGTACCCGGGGGCCGCACTGTCGATCCAGACGTGGTTGACAGCCGTTGGACCCTGGGGGGGATTGAGCGCGAAATCCCCATCATCGCCAGCGCCATGGACGGGGTCGTTGACCCTGCCATGGCGATCGAGCTCTCCCGCCAGGGCGCCCTGGGCGTGCTGAATTTGGAGGGGGTCCAATGCCGCTACGACGATCCCAACCCGGTGCTCGATCGCATCGCCGCCGTTGGCAAAGAGGAGTTCGTGCCCCTGATGCAGGAGCTCTATAGCCAGCCGGTGCGGGAAGACCTGATCCGCCGCCGGATTGGCGAAATTCGGGCGGGCGGTGGCATCGCCGCCGTCAGTGCCACCCCGGTGGCGGCCATGCGCTTCGGCTCGGTGCTGGCTGAGGCTGGTGCCCAACTGTTGTTCGTGCAGGCCACGGTGGTCTCCACCGAGCACATCAGCGCCGCAGGCCGGGCCAGCCTGGACCTGGCGGCCCTCTGCCGCGACCTGGGGGTGCCGGTCATCCTCGGCAACTGCGTCACCTATGAGGTGACCCTTGACCTGATGCGCGCCGGTGCCGCTGGCGTGATGGTGGGCATCGGCCCCGGCGCCGCCTGCACCTCCCGCGGGGTGCTTGGCATTGGCATCCCCCAGGCCACCGCCGTGGCTGATTGTGCCGCCGCCCGCGATGACTTCGAGCAAGAAAGCGGCCGCAGGGTGCCTGTGATCGCCGACGGCGGCATCGTCACCGGCGGTGACATCTGCAAATGCCTGGCCTGCGGTGCCGATGCCGTGATGATCGGCTCCCCCATCGCCCGGGCCTCCGAAGCCCCCGGCCGGGGCTTCCACTGGGGCATGGCCACCCCCAGCCCGGTGCTGCCCCGCGGCACCCGCATCCGGGTTGGCACCACCGGCAGCCTGGAGCGCATCCTGCGGGGACCGGCCGCCCTGGATGACGGCACCCAGAACCTGCTGGGGGCGATCCGCACCTCGATGGGCACCCTGGGAGCCCGCAACCTGCGCGAAATGCAACAGGTTGAAGTCGTGGTGGCTCCGTCACTTTTGACGGAAGGGAAGGTTTATCAGAAAGCCCAACAACTGGGCATGGGTAAATAAGCTGTCCCACCGCAAGACCTCTCTAGGGGTGCCGAGATTGGCGCTACGCTCAAGTTGTGGGGGCTACGGCTCGCACACTCCTCACACCCTCCGGCCCGGCGTTGCCGGGCTTTCTGTCTTTTTCACCGCTTTCTTCGCCAACCCCGCTCACAGCGCCACTCATCACAGCGCCACGCAACGGCCTGCAACGCTGTGTTGGCGGCACCAAGAATGGCCTGACTTCGTTGCTAGGTTCAACCCACTCAACGACTCCACGAATGTCCAGCGCCACCCCCACCACCGACGCCACCTTCACCGCCGATGTGCTGAACAGCGAGCAGCCGGTCTTGGTGGATTTCTGGGCTCCCTGGTGTGGCCCCTGCCGCATGGTGGCCCCGATCGTCGATGAAATGGCCAAGACCTACGAGGGGCAGATCAAGGTGTTTAAGCTCAACACTGACGAAAACCCCAACATCGCCAGCCAGTACGGCATTCGCAGCATTCCTACCCTGATGATCTTCAAGGGGGGCGAAAAGGTCGACACCGTTGTCGGAGCCGTGCCGGCCAACACCCTCTCCCAGGCGATCGGCAAGCACATCTGAAGGCCAGAACCGGGGCCGATTGATCGCCATGGGCCGCAGTCCCCTAGAGGCCCTGGCCGACCAACTCCAGGGCCATCCCCAGCGGCGGCTGATCGAGCGGGCCGTTGTCTCCCTGCTGGAGATGGCCCGCTCCGAGAGCCAGGAAGACGAATGGCGGCTGATCAGCGGCACCCTGGCGGACCTCAGCGAGGCCCTGGAGGTTTTTCAACCGCGCCGCGCTGCCCGCAAGATCACCGTCTTCGGCTCGGCTCGCACCCGCCCAGATGATCCTTGCTATGAGCTGGCCCGCCAGGTGGCCCAACAGGCTGTTGCCGCCGGCTTTGAGGTGATGACAGGTGCCGGCGGCGGGGTGATGGAGGGGGCTAACAGCGGCGCCGGCAGCGCGCACAGCATTGGTCTCAACGTCGACCTTCCCTTTGAGCAACACTCCAACGCTTTTGTTAAAGCCAGTGAGGGGGGTTTGGTCTATTTCAGGTACTTCTTCACCCGGAAACTGTTTTTTTTGCGTGAAAGCGATGCCCTCGTCGTGATGCCTGGAGGTTTCGGCACCCTCGATGAGCTCTTCGAATCCCTCACCCTGATCCAGACGGGCCGCACCCCGCCGATTCCGCTGGTGCTGCTGGCGCCCGAAGGCGATGACTTCTGGCAGGCCTGGCGCCTGAATGTGCACGAAGAACTGGCCAACCGCGGCCTGATCTCCCCGGAGGACCGGGACCTGGTGTTTGAAGCCACCCACGCGGCAGATGCTGTAGCCCGCATCTGCCGCTTCTATCGGGTCTTCCACAGTGCCTTGCTGGGGGAAGACCGAATCGAGCTGCTGCTCAACGCGGCGGTGCCCCGCAGCCTGCTGCCCGAGCTGAGCCATCGCTTCGCCGACCTGCTGCAGGAAGGGTCGATCCAGGCGGGCGAAAATGTGGGCGAAAACGGTTTGCTTTATCCCTGCCTCAAGCTGCGGTTCGACAAGCGGCGGGTTGGGCGCCTCTATCAATTCATCGACCACCTCAACGGCCTCGAACTGGAGAACTGCGACGCCCTGCAGCACCCAGCCGATCGCTGTGTCCAGGTGGGGGGGCCGCCATGAAAGGCTCCATCGGCCTGGTGGACTACGGCATGGGCAACCTGCACTCGGTGCAGCGGGCCTTCGAACGCCTCGGCGCCGACGTGCGGGCCGTGCGGGACCCCGCGGCCATCGACGCTTGCCAGGCCCTGGTGCTGCCGGGAGTGGGCGCCTTTGACCCTGCCATGGAGCGCCTGCGGGCCGCCGATCTGGTGGAGCCCCTGCGGCACTCCTGCGCGGCGGGCCGCCCCCTGCTGGGCATCTGTCTGGGCCTGCAACTGCTCTTTGAAGGCAGTGATGAGGGAACAACCAGTGGCCTGGGCCTGGTGGGCGGCCGGGTACGGGCCCTGCCAGCCTGGCCCGGCCAGCCCATTCCCCACATGGGCTGGGCGCCGTTGCTGGCGGCCAACCCCAGCCCCCTGCTGCCGGAGGGCAGCCCACCTAACTGGGTCTATTTCGTCCATTCCTACGCCGCAGTCCCGGCCGATACCGCCGTAGCCACGGCACTGGTGGAGTGGGCAGACACGCCGGTGACGGCAGCCCTGTGGCAAGACAACATCGCCGCCTGCCAGTTCCACCCCGAAAAATCGGGCCGCACCGGCGAGGCGATGCTGCGCCGCTGGCTGGCCTGGGTGGCCGCCGAGGGTTGAAGCGCAACCTGGGAGCCGGCGGCCTGAGCCCCCGTGGCGGTGGCGGCCTGAGCCTCAGTAGCGGTGGCGACCTGCGCCTCAGTGGCGGCCGGCGGCTGCTCAGCCCCCCCGGTTTGGTGGCCCGACCGACGGCGGCGCGGGTGCGGTTGGCGGTGATGAACCTGGTGGCGGACCAGTTACCTGGCTGCCGCTGGCTCGA
>CANGZM010000176.1 GCA_947458155.1 Synechococcaceae cyanobacterium
ACCCGCAGGCTGTCGCCCTGAATGGCCACTGTCACTTTTTTGATGTTGTCTCGCACCTGTTTGGAGAGCTTTTTGGCCAGCTCCTGGCTGAGGCCCTTGCGCAGCTTCACCACTTGTTGCACCCGGTTGCCCCCCACCGGCTCGGCATTCTGCACATCAAAGATCTTTAGCGACAGGTTGCGTTTGGTGGCCTTTTGCCGCAACACATCCAGCACCGCCTCCAAGGTCATGTCGCTGGCGGTGGTGATGGTGATGGCGTCATCCTGCAGGTCGATTTCGGTATTGCTGTCCTTGAGGTCGTAGCGCTGCACCAACTCCCGCCGCACCTGGTCGAGGGCATTGACCAGCTCCTGGCGGTCGAAATCGGAAACCACATCAAAACTGAAGCTGTCAGCCATGGCCTGGAACTCTCGATGCGGCGCTGCCGCAGCCTAGAAAAGAGCTTGACCCCTGCCGCTGCTGCGACGTTGCCGCCACCATGTCCCATCCCGCCTTCGCCTGGTCCCTGGTCCTTTCGGCGGGGGTTGTGTTTGCCAGCCTGATCCCCCTGGGGGCCGCCCGCTCCCAGGCCGATTTCGTGCCTGCTGATCTGGCGGCGCCGCGGGCCATGTTTGAGCGGCTGCCTGCCTGGGGCAAACGGGCCAATTGGGCCCACCAGAACAGTTTTGAGGCCTTTGGCCTGCATGCTCCCGCCTGCTTGCTGGCCCTGATCGCCGCCGCCGCCGGCTCACCCACCGCCGCCTTGGCGGTGGCCGCTGCCTGGCTGCACCCTTTGCTGCGGCTCGGCTACATCGGGGCCTACATCGCCAACCTGCCCCCCTTGCGCAGTCTCTGCTGGGCCGCGGCCGTCCTCTGCACGGCGATTCTCTACAGCGAGGGTCTGCGGGGGCTGCTGGCCAGCCAAGGATGACTCCGCTAGCTGATACAGCAGCTGCCGCAGGGGGCCTTGCTGAATACTTGCCCATATCCCTTGCCCTATTCCCCTGACCGCATCGGCCACCCCCCATTAACGGGGTTTGATCGAGGCCGTTGGGCAGTATTAGATTGGAAATCCTAACTTCGATCGTCGTTGGTAGGTTTCTTGATCGATTTCAAAAAACGATTCGGTGTGCATCAACAAGGCGTCGGCGGGCTCGCCGGTCCAGGCAGGGTGTTCGTGGCTGAAGATTTGCAGGTCGATATATTTATAACGCCCCAGCTGCTGGGCCACATCCATGGCCTCGTTGTCGCACCATAGGGAGTGATAATCGGGATGGTAAATATAATAAAATCTTTCATAGTAGCTGCGGTCCATAATCGACATGGTTGGCAGTATTTTATTGACGCGCCCATCGGGAAAATGGATGAATTGATCACTCTCTCCTTGAAAGGCTTCAATGATATCAGCATCAAATCCCTGTTTAATGAATCGCATGTCATCCGACATGTTTACGACAATATCACCGCTCCAGCCAGCCATCCCCCTGTTGATCGCATGGACCTTGGAGCTGGATCGGCCATGGTTGACCTTGATCTGGTCTGATTGCAGAAGATCGGCTAACTGCTGTGAGTTCAATGTGATTGAATCATCATCGTCAATCGTAAGTCCTATGGTATAATTTTTATCGGTGGACAAGTCAATAATTGTGCCTATGGCTTCCGCCATTTTTTGCGGGCGGTTTCGGGTAGCAAAATTGTAATGGATAAGCATTTGTGGTTGTAAATTTAGCTTATCTTACTAGTCCTCTTGTCACAGTTGTAACAGTTGTAACAGTTGTAATATTTGTATCAGCACGCACTGTTTGCTACATTTAGTTGGTTAGCAAATTTGTTTAGTGCCATGGCTTGGCTCCACCGAGACCCCCTCTACTGTATCGCCCTCATCCTCGCTGGGGCCGCCAGTCTTGGGACAACGGGGGCAGCACGGGCCATTACCTATCAGGTGACCCAGTCCAGCTGGGGCAACAGTGGAGTTGTTAACAGCTTCGCCTGGGCCCTGGCCCAGGCCAATGCCAATCCTGGACTCGACACCATTGATATCACTGCCGGCCTGGCCATCGATGTCGATGCTGCCACGGCCGAAAGTGGCGGCTGGCTATCCACGATCAGTGACAATTTGGCGATCAATGGCTATGGGGCCACGTTGGTGGGTAACCCCAGTTTTGTTAGCAGCGGTGGCACAGTTTACGATAAATTCAATGTAGATAAATATATGGGACCGCCGTTGGGGACAGATATTTTGACCCAACCGGCTTTTTCCTTTGCCAAGCTGATTGGGGGTATTGGTGTCAGCATCGACCAGCTCGGCATCGATGGCCTCAATGGCTATCTCCAGCTCGGCAATGACTCCACCGCCACCCTCACGGGGGCAACGGCACGCAACACGGTGAGTTACGGCTTCATGGGGCGCTCGGTTTTTGAGGCCCTCGATAACTCGATGCTCAATCTCACCAACGTGGTGCTGGATCGCATCAACCCTGATCTCGATTCCATCGGGGCGGCCTGGAGTGGGGCAATTGCTGGCAGCAACGCCAACTTGAACATGGTTGGCAGCACCATCAACCGTGCGGCCAGCGCCGCCGGGGCCGTGGTCTGGAGTGGTGGTGTGGCCAATGTGGTGTCCTCGATCATCACCCAATCCGGTGGACTCTCCATCAATGATGATGCCAAGGCTGGGGTCCTGAATCTGGTCAACAGCCTGGTCTCGGTAGATGCCCAGAATTCCGATATTCAGCGACTGCAGGCGTTCGCGGGCGGTGAACTCAACATCATCGCCTCCTCGATTCTTCAGGACGCCATTGACAATACTGACCACAGCTCCGCCTATTGCATAATTAACCCCTACGACTGCGCCGGTAAGCCGCTCACAGCTTTTAACGGCGGCACGATCACACTCAAGCAGAGTCTTGTCTCACTATTAAACACGGACCTGATTCCTACGGGCGTGGACTCCTACTCAGAAGCTGCCCTCGGCTTCGCCTCCGGCGGCGACATCGTCTCCCTGGATTCGGTCTGGATCCAACCCACCCCCAACCAGAGCGCGGCGAGCCTGAAAACTCTCTTGGCTAATCCCGACCTTCTCACTACAGGCTTGCCTCTGGTGCTTGAAGACTTCGGTGGTGGCACCACAGCCTATCTGCCCCTACCCAAGGGCGCCTACCCCAACCCCACTGGTCCCCTCATCGACCAAATCGCCAATGCCGATGGCGCCAACCAACTGCTGAGCCCCATTGATGGCAGTGTGATCAGCGTCGATGTGCTGGGCAATCCCCGCACCCGCCAGGGCCTGCGCAACATTGGCGCCCTGCAGTTCGCCCCGGTTCCAGGCCCCCTGCCCCTGGCTGGCGCGGCGGCGGCGCTGGGGTGGAGCCGGCGGCTGCGGCGCCGCCAGGGCCATCGCTGAGGGCCTCCCCTCCGGGGGCCTTACTTTTGCCGCAGGGTTTTATGGAGGCTTTGATCGTTGGCGCAGGGCATCCACATGTTCCCCATCGCTTAGGCCCCCTGGCAGTGCAGCTCTACGGCTCTTTTTTCGGCCGCTGCTTTGCTGCTGTACTTCCTTTTTGTTTGGCCCCATTTTGTTTGGCCCCATTTTGTGTGGCCCCATGCCTGGTTAGGCCCTGGGGCCAGGGCGCCGATCAACAGCACGAGCGAGAGACCAGCTCCCAGTCCATTACCTGCTAGATGAGATGGTGGCTCGCCGACTGTCTGAGCATCATTTTTTTGTAGAAATAGCTTTTCGTAGCTGCTCAGGTCCTGGCAGGGCATCCACTGGTCGCCCATGGCAAAGGCGCCGCTGCATTTGAGTTGTTGGGCCCGCTTCTCAGCGGCGGCGCGGGCGGCGGCCAAACGGCGCAGGTCGGGATTAAGACTCTTGGCGAGGGCATCGTGGGCCATCAGCAGTGCGCCGGTGTGGTGTTGGACCATGGCGTCAAGCCAGCGCAGGCCCAGACGCCTCCCCTTGCGGGAGAGTCATGGGGAGGTTCCTGGTTACTTCGTTTTAGGGTGCGCCCTTGCCGAAACATCCCTGTGACCCAAGACACCCCAGACAAGCCATACCTCTATGAGCCGGTGGAACGATTCGGAGAGGGCCTCACCAGCCAACGTCCTTGGAACCAAGGCGCCTTGGCGGCGGTGGAGCTACTCAACGGTCGGGTGGCGATGCTGGGTTTCCTCGCCGCCTTGATCGGCGAGGCCGTCAGCGGCAAAGGGATCGTGGGCCAACTGGGCGCCTTGGTGCAATTGTTGCTCGGCTGAGGGTCGCCTCGGCTCCCAAGACCGGTTTCCAGCTCCCTGGTTGTGGGATTCAACTATGGGTCCCCGGTGGTCTAGTTGCTGCTTGCCGGCGTGCCTGACCGCTTGGCTGCTTGCTTGGCTAATCGCTCTCCTCCCCTTGGTTGGGGGCGTTCGCTTCGCTGGCCTGCTCCGGGTAGATCAAATCCGCCGCCTGGCGCGCCTCGCCTAGCAGCCGCAACAGCAACGCCGGCGTTGTTTTCAGCAAGGTGATCCAGTGCTGCAGGTAGGCGGCATGGTTCTGGACGGGGCTGCCGATTTCCAATCGATCCCCCAGCAGCACCGCCCCCAGTTCGGCCACCAGCTCTTCGCGGGCATAGGCGTCGCTGCCGAAGGTCCCCGCCAGGTTGCGTCCGAGGCGGGTCGGATGGCCGGTGCTGTGCAGCGCTTCATGGGCCCAGGTGGCATAGAGCGCGGCGTCCGAATGGAAGGCTTGGCGGTGGGGCAGCAGGATCCGATCGCTCTGGGGCAGATAACAGGCTTGGTCGCCACCATGGCTAACGGGCACGGGCCAAAGGCCCAGGATTGCGGCGGCGGCGGCAAGCCGTTCGACCTCGGGTCGCTGTTGCTGGAACGCCATGGCGCGGCGCTGCTCAATCAATCGCCACAGGCGATCCTTGGCCCC
>CANGZM010000177.1 GCA_947458155.1 Synechococcaceae cyanobacterium
CGACTGGCGCCAGCCGGCACGCTGGGATCGGGACACCCTCGATTCCCCCGAACGCCGGGACTGGCGCCGCGATGCCGACGATCGTCCCCCCCCCGATCTCGACCGTCGCAGCCGCGACCCACGGGATCGAGATCCACGGGATCGAGATCCAAGAGATCGAGATCCAAGAGATCGAGATCAAGGGGACCTGGACCTCAGCCAACCCTTGGCATCCCGCCGTGACCTTGCCCGCAGCGACTGGAATCGAGATAACCAAGAAACCCGCCCAGAAATCCGCCGCCGTCCCCCGGGCCCCCAGGATCCCTGGAACGATGGCCCCTGAGTGTCTTGACGTCACTGCGCTTTGCTGATGGCCGTCACAGTTGATTACTGGCAGGTGCTCGATCTCGCCCCCGGCGCCGATGGAGCCCTGCTCAAACAAGCTTTTCGTGAACAAGCCCGCCGCTGGCATCCCGATCTCAACGGCAACGATCCCGTTGCCGAAGAACGCTTCAAGCTGGTCAATGAGGCCTATGCGGTTCTCTCGGACCCCCTGCGGCGCCGGAGCTGGGAGGCCGGCGAAGGCACCATCGCCGGGCCCGCCGATCAAGACGCTCCTTTTGCAACCGGTTTTCCTGAATTTCAGGATTACCTCGACACCCTCTTCGGTACCCGGCCGGTCCCAGCTGCTTGGCAAGACCTCGCCCCCGACACCGCAGCGCCCCCCGTCGCTGAAGGGATGGACACTCCCCGCAGTTGGGTCCCCCGCTGGGGGCCCTTTGGCGCCGCTGCGGTAACTCCCTCCCCGGCCCCACCACCGCCGGTACGGGCCGATACTGACCAGGAAAGCGTTGTCGCCCTTTCCCCCGAGCAGGCCCTCAATGGCGAGCTGGTCGAGCTTGACCTGCCCGATGGCACCGTGGTGGAAGTGTGGACGCCCCCCCGGGCGGGGGATGGCTGGCGCCTGCGCCTCGAAGGCGTGGCCCCTGGCGGCAGGGATCACTTTTTGCAACTGCGGGTACGCACCCCCGAAGGGCTCAGGGTCGAGGGCCTGCGCCTCCACTTCACCCTCGAACTCTCGGCGCCCGAGGCCGCCCTGGGCTGCCACGCAGTGGTACCCACCCTGGATGGGCCCGTCCGCCTCAAGGTTCCGGCAGGCTCCAGCAGCGGCCGTCTGCTGCGGCTGCGCTCCCGGGGCCTGAGCCAGGGCAACGAGGTCGGTGATCAGATCGTCGAACTGCGCATTGTCGTCCCCGCCAGCCTCGGCGAAGCCGAACAGGCCCTCTATCGCCGCCTGCTGGAGCTACAGACCGAAGCCGCTGCGCCGGATCCTTAGTTGCGATGGGCTCTAATGAGAAACTAAAGCCGCAGCATTAACCACCCCGCCGTGCCCTTGATAGATCCATCGGCGATGCCAGTACATGTGCTTCTCTTTGACCCAGGCAGCGATCAGGAGGGCATCCACTCAATTGAAGTCAACGGCCAGACGGTGGTGTTGCTTTTTGAGGCCGCTGATGATGCCGAGCGCTACGCCGGGTTACTGGAGGCCCAGGATTTTCCAGTGCCCTGCGTTGAAACCCTCGAGCGCGGCGAAGTCGAACTGTTTTGCCAACAGGCCGGCTATGAAGCCAAGCTGGTTCCCGCCGGCTTCCTGCCCAGCAGCGAGGAGGATCGGCTGCTGATCGCACCACCTGTTACCAACATGGATGTGGAGCACTGGAAAGAACAAAACGCCGCCGCAATAGAGCCACCACCAGCGGCTGGGCCCTCTGAGGATCCCGAAGTAGAAGCCTTTCGTCGTCGCCTGGAGGGCCTGCTTTGAACCGACCTGATTCGGACCGGGGCCACCTGCTCACCGAACAGGCCCACCCGCTCAGCGAAAGCCTTGATCAGCTCAGCACCGCCGAGATGGTGGCGCTGTTCTGCCAAAACGATCTTGAACCCCAACGGGCGGTGGCCGCCGCCGCTCCCCACCTGACAGCGGCCGTGGACGCAATCAGCGATCGTCTGCGCCAGGGGGGGCGCCTTTTTTATCTAGGCGCCGGCACCTCCGGCCGGCTCGGCGTGCTGGATGCGGCCGAATGTCCGCCCACCTTCTGCACCCCACCCGAACTGGTGCAAGGGGTGCTGGCAGGCGGTGCCCCAGCCCTGCTGCGCAGCTCCGAGGGGCTGGAGGATCGCTTTGAAGCGGGGGCTGACGACTTGGAGGAGCGAGGTTTTACGGCCGCCGACGCCCTCGTTGGCATTGCCGCCGGCGGCACCACTCCCTATGTGCTGGGCGGACTGACCCATGCGCGCCAACTGGGGGCCCTGGCCATCGCCCTGGCCTGTGTGGCTACAGACCAGGTGCCCATGCCCTGTGACATTGATATCCGCCTGCTAACGGGACCCGAACTGCTGACCGGATCAACCCGACTCAAAGCAGGCACCGCCACCAAGATGGCTCTCAACATTATCTCCACGGGTGTGATGGTGAGGCTGGGCAAGGTCCATGGCAATCGCATGGTGGATGTGGCAGTGACCAACGCCAAATTGGAGGACCGGGCCCTGCGCATCCTGGTGGACCTGGGTGGCGCCACCCGCCAAGAGGCCGCCGACCAGTTGGCGGCAGCCGATGGTTCGGTGAAGCTGGCCCTGTTGATGACCTTCACCGGCCTTGGGGCCCAGGAGGCCAGCGAACTGCTGGCGGGCCACGGTGCTTCCCTGCGGGCAGCATTGGCAGATGAGTCATGGAAATCAACCAGAGACTGAAAGAACACGCTGTTGAGATTTGCTGTGAGAATATGGAAAAAGTATATAATAAACATCATTAAGAATATCTTTACAAAACTCCGCTTTAAGTGCAATCGAGCAGAGTACAGTATAAAATTTTGATGTTATCAAAAATTAGCATCATTACTGCATTATTTGCCCAGTTAAAATCTCAAAAACAGCCTCGTCATCTGGACTTAAATTAACAGTTATATTTAAAAAATTAAAATATATACTTTAATAGAGTTATTAAGAATGTGTCAATCTTTACAATCAATAAATACGACACTCAGAATTATCATTGGTTTTTTTGATTGCCTATCTCGCCTGTATCTTAAGGAAACAACAATAGTCAATCCATGCAAAGATACCAAGTATCTTATGCCAGGCGATGTATTCCTTATCTAATTGAAGGCTCCCCAGTAAGGAGTTGTCAGCAGATCCACCTTGCGCCGGGTGGCGGCCGGAACGCTATCCACAGGCGTCATCAAGGCATGGCGCAGTGCTTGGTGGGCCTTGCTGGCCGGCCGCTGCACACCTACCCGTTGGGCTGCGGCCCGCACGATCTCCTGGGCCAGGGCGGCATTGGCACGCAGATTTTCGATAACCATTTCCACCGTCACCGAGGCATGTTCGGTATGCCAGCAGTCGTAATCCGTCACCATGGCAAGGGTGGCATAGGCGATTTCGGCCTCCCTGGCCAGGCGTGCCTCCGTGTGGTTGGTCATGCCGATCACCGAGCAGCCCCAGGAGCGATACAACTCAGACTCGGCCCGGGTGGAGAAGGCCGGGCCTTCCATGCAGAGATAAGTGCCGCCCCGATGCAGGCGCCGCCCCTCAGGCATGAGGCTGTCGCCCACATCTTCGAGAATGCGACTGAGGGCACTGCAATAGGGATCGGCCACGGTCACGTGGGCGACGACCCCTTCGCCAAAGAAGCTGAGGGGGCGTTGGTGGGTGCGGTCGATGAATTGATCCGGCACCACCATGTCTAGAGGGCGGTACTGCTCCTGCAGGGAGCCCACGGCCGAAACCGACAGAATCCAGCGCACATCGAGGGAGCGCAGGGCCCAGATGTTGGCCCTGTAGGGCACCTCGGTGGGGGTGAAAGTGTGGTGGCGGCCGTGGCGAGCCAGAAACACCACTTCCAAATCGCCGATGCGACCGATGCGCAGGCTGTCGGAGGGCCTGCCATAGGGGGTATCAAGGTCCAGCTCCCGCACGTCGTCGAGGCCATCCATGGCATAGAGGCCACTGCCTCCAAGGACACCGAGGCGGGCGGTGGGGAGTTCAGCGCTGGCACTGCTGGCCATGAATTGGGGAAGGAAAGTGCTGCCTATCTACTGCAAGGCGCCTTGGGATGGGAAGGGGAACCTTCGAGTCGGCGAAATCAGCCTTGCTCAAGCCGTTGCGCCGGACCTAAAATAATTAGAGATCCTTCCTTGCCGACCCAGCAGGGCGAGGTTCCAGCCCTGCTGGGGGCTGGGGGTAACCGAGCCTGACCAACCGAACTAGGGGCAGCGGCGAGCAGCCCGCAGGGCAGCTCTGGCATTCGCTTAAGCGAACCTTTCTGCACCTCTCCTTGGCAGGGTTCCGCCCATGGGCTGGCAGGATTAGATCCCCCTTTCCCAGCACCATGACTACTGCCCTGATGGAAACCGAAGCCGGCCCGATCAAGCTGGAGCTATTCGATGGCGATGCCCCTGGCACCGTGGCCAACTTCGTCAAGCTCGCCAACGAAGGTTTCTATGACGGGCTCAGCTTCCATCGCGTAATCGATGGCTTCATGGCCCAGGGCGGCTGTCCCAATAGCCGGGAAGGATCAAGGGGCCAGGCCGGCACCGGCGGTCCTGGTTACACGATCCCCTGTGAGATCAATACCCACAAACACCAGGCCGGCAGCCTGTCAATGGCCCACGCCGGCAGGAACACCGGCGGCAGTCAGTTTTTCCTGTGCCATGCTGCCCAGCCCCACCTTGATGGTCAGCACACGGTCTTCGGGCAAACAGGTGACCTTGATACGGTGCTTAAACTACGGAACGGCAGCCGAATCAAGAGCGTTACAATAGAAGCCTAATTTTCAATTTAAGGCCATAGGAAAGTGCTCCCCTATGGCCA
>CANGZM010000178.1 GCA_947458155.1 Synechococcaceae cyanobacterium
GGGCCCTGGCACCGTCCCCCGGGGCCTTGCCCCCCGGGGCCCTCAGAGCAGGGCATCGCTTGCGGAGGCTTGGACCACCACCCGGTAGGCCAGCTGAGACCCCACGCCCGTGCCCCGGTAACGGCCGCTAACCGCCGCGGCCAAGCGGTGATCCGGGGCCGCCGCCAGCACCACATGGCCCTCGGCCACCGCCAGCCCCAGACTGGGGTCGTAGCCCCGCCAGCCCGCCCCCGGCAGGTACACCTCGGCCCAGGCGTGCAGTTCGTGCTCGGTGACCTCGGGGGGGTGATGCATCGAGTATCCGCTGACAAAGCGGGCCGCCAGGCCCAGGCTGCGGCAGGCGGCCACGTAGAGCATGGCTGTGTCGCGGCAGGCGCCGCGCCGTGCCGTCAGGCAGGCGGCGGGTTCGAAGGGGTCGCCATCGAAGCGACCGACATGGTCGAACTCATGGTGAATGGTGTCCGCCAAGTGCATCAAGAAAGCGGCTGTGTCATGGTCCACCGCTGCGGCCAGCTGCCGGGCCCAGGGGCCCACGCCACTGAGGTCGGGGCCTGGGGGGGCCAGGCAAGGGGCCAGGGATTCGGCCTCCTCCGGGGGGTAGGTGGCTGGCAGGCGGCGGGTTGGCGCGTGGGTGATGATCCAGTCGAAGGGATTGGTCCGCAGGGTCTCGACCCGGGCCTCCAGCTTCAAGCTGAGGTGGTCGGTGAGTTCCTGGAACCAGATGCCGACCGCCTCATTGCCGTTGGCTTCCAGCACCAGACAGCGTCCGCTCGGATCGGGACTGACCTCCAGGCTGTGGTGCAGCAGCCGCTGGGCCGGGTCACTGCGGGGCCGCAGCCGCAGTTGAAAGGGCTCCAGAAAGACAGGCCGGTCGTAGCGGTAGTCGAGGTGGTGCTCGATGTGGAAATACATGGCAGCCGGCTGGGGCGATCAAGGCAGAGCCTGGCGTACGTCGTCGCTGAAGCCCGGTTCGATCAAGTACGTCTGCAAAACCTCAGATCCCAGGTCTTCGACCAAGGGGAACAGGTTGATCTGGAACCAGTGCCTGAACATGGTGAAATCGCGGGGGCTGGGCCAGAGGGCCCGATCCAGGCACCAAAGTTCGAGCTCGGCCTCAAAGATGGCGCCATGGTGCTCCTCAAGCAGGGTCATGGCACTGGCCTCATCGTCATAGGTGGGCACCAGATAAAGGCTTTTCTCGTCGCCCAGGCTTTCCATATCCTCCCGGGTCCAAAACGGCCGGCTCCAGTCGACCATGGGAGGTTGCGGCGAAACAGCCACCGCGCAGCGATTGACTACGGCCATTTGTACCCGTAAAAAGCATGACGAAAAGATAGGGTGCCCATGGCCTGTCACTGGGCTGCCCCAGCCTGTTTCCACCCATTTTTGAGCGGCGAACTACGCCTGCCTAAAAGCACCTAAATGTAAATGCTGGGGTCGTCGGCCTCAGGATTCGAGCCGGGGGTCGGCTTCCCGGGAGAGCAACCGGTTCAAGTTGACGCCGGCCTCGTAGGCGGCGGCATGGAGATGGAGCCGTTGTTCGGGGCTGAGGCCATCCCAGAAGGCATGGAAAAGGTCAAGGGAGGCCTTGCCCAACCCCACCACCCCCAGCACTGCCATCGGCATGGCCAGCCATGGGCATACCAGCAGCACCAGGCTCAGCACCAGGCTGACGGCCGTTCCCTCCTTCATTGAGGCCCAGACCGATCGACCGATCAGGGCCACCTGGCCAGCCCGGCCCAGTTCGCCGCGCCGCACCATCGCCTCGGTGCGCAGGCCGCTGAGCAGGGTCTGATAGGCCGCGTACACCAGCACCCCCGCCAGGGTGGCTTCACTGATCAGCTGGCGGGGGCCCAGGTTGGCCTGGCCGCCCAGCAATGGCAGGGTCGCCAATCCCGCCAGGGGAATGGTTTCAAGGCCCGCCCGGGGAATGCGAAAGGGATCCAGTTCACGCGCCATGGTGACGGTGTCGGCACAGAAAGCAACATTCATCTTGGCGCGGCCGGGGCGGGCTGACCAGCGGTGCAACCGCCATGGCTGGCCCGCGGCGATGGGGATCTCCGCCTGAAGGCGTCGGCTTCAGCGCACGACCAGCACCGGCACCGTCGCCCGCAGCAGCACCCTCTGGGTTTCGCTGCCCAGCAGCAGCCCCTCCATGCCACGGCGGCCATGGGAGGCCATCACGATCAGGTCGCAGCCCAGCCGTGCCACCGCCGCCAGGATGGCCCGGTGGGGGATGTCGTCTTTCACCCGTTCGCCTACCACCGGAATCCCTGCTTCGACGGCCAAGGCGCAGGCCGCCGCCAGTGCCGCTTCGCTCTCCTGATGGCGAGCGGCCACCAGGCTGTCCAGCAGGGCTGGATCCAGCCCCTGGCCGATGCCAGTCAGGGGCATCGGCACCGCCGCTTCGGCGGTCAGCACGGTGATCCGGGCTGCCAGGGGCTTGGCCAAGGCCACCGCCTCGGCCATGGCCTTGAGGGCGAGGGCCGATCCATCGGTGGGAACCAGCAGGTGCTTGGGGGTCATCGGGGTAATCAGGATTTGTTCCTGTCTAGTCAGCTGCGACCACGCCAGCCGGCCAGCTGGGCCGCCGCCTGGGAGCGCACCAGGGCCCGCGCCGCTGGCAGGGCTGGATCAAGCCGCTCCGAGCTGAAGGGCGGCAGCGCCCGCCGCCGCAGCCAGGCACCCCAGCGGAATTCATGGAAGGGAATCAGGGGTGCCGGGGCGATGTGGTCCTCTTTTTTGAGTTTCCAAACCAGGCTGCGGTAAGGGTCGTCCTGCAGTTGGTGGAGGTTGGCGGGCAGGGCCGTGGTCGCCAGAGGGCCATGGCCGCGGCCATCGAAGAGGTAAAGCCAACCCCGGCGCTCCAGTTCTGCCAGCACCAGCAGGGGGTCTGGGCTGGGGACCTCCAGCACGATGTAGCCATAGGCCAGGGCTTGGGGATCCAGTTCGATCAGGCCCCGCAGGCGGTGGTGGCGGTCCACCATCCAGAACTGGCCGTTGCCGCCGCGCACCAGGGGAACGGGTTTGCGGCGCAGGTAGTCGAGTCTCTGGGCGGCGGTCTCCTGGCCGAAATCCTGTTGCCGCGACCTCACCTCCGCCAGGCCGACGCAGAGCTGGGTGGGCCGCAGGGCGGCGATTGGCACGGTGATCAGCGGCTGCTTCGGATCCGGTGCTGGCAGCGGTTGATAATTAGGTACGTGCAGAACCATCGATCTCGGAGATCGGTCCATCCTTGCGCCCCCAATGGGTACTAAGGGGCTCCCAATGGGTCCCAACGGGTCAAAGTGCCGGAATAGGGTCAGCTCAGGTGCCCCCTGTCATGACTTTCGTCGCCAGCGACGCCCCGCTCAGCCAGGTCCTACCCAGGCAGGGCCCCCATGGTCCCCTTGGGGTTTTGATCTGTGGCCACGGCAGCCGCAACCGCCTGGCAGTGGCCGAATTTGCCGCCTTAGCCGATAAGTTGCGGCAACGGCTGGATCCGGTGCCCCTGGAGTATGGCTATCTGGAATTCGCCCGGCCGATCCTGCGGGATGGCCTCGACGCCCTGCGGCAGCGTGGTGTCGAGCATGTGCTGGCGGTACCCGCCATGCTGTTTGCTGCCGGCCACGCCAAGAACGACATCCCCAGCGTTCTCAATACCTACGCTGCTGAAACAGGACTGCGCATTGATTACGGCCGCGAACTGGGTGTCGATCTGGCGATGATTCGCGCCGCTGGCGCCCGCATCCAGGCGGCGCTCGATGCCACCGCCGCGCCCGTAGCTCTGCACGACACCCTGCTGGTGGTGGTCGGGCGGGGCTCCTCCGATCCGGATGCCAATTCCAATGTGGCCAAGGTGACCCGCCTGTTGGTGGAGGGTCTGGGTTTTGGCTGGGGCGAAACGTTGTATTCAGGGGTGACTTTTCCGCTGGTGGAACCGGGCTTGCGCCATCTGGTGCGCCTGGGCTTTCGCCGCATCGTCGTCTTCCCCTATTTCTTATTTTCCGGGGTGTTGGTCAGTCGCATCGTCCAGCACAGCCAACTGGTGGCGGCGGACCATCCCGAAGTGGAATTTGTGCAGGCCAGCTACCTGGGCGACCATCCCCAGGTGCTGCAAACCTTCGTCCAAAGGGTCGAAGAGGTGCTGTTGGGTGAGACGGCGATGAATTGCGGCCTTTGCAAGTACCGCGACCAGGTGCTGGGCTTTGAACAGGAGGTGGGTCGGGCCCAGCACAGCCATCACCACCATGTCGAGGGCTTGGTGGAGAGCTGCACCCTTTGTGAGCGCGAATGCACCGGGGCCTGCCAAAGCGATGGCGTGCCGCTGACACTTGTCGGTGACGGGCAACACAGCCACGAGCATCACGAGCACCAAGCCCACCATCACCCCCCCTATCCCCACGCCAACCACCCGCTAGGTCCCCTCAGCCTCAAGCGAGCGGAGCCAGGCTGAGCGGCCTTGGTGGAGGCCTTTGCGCAGGCCTGATCAGGCCCCAGCGGAGATCTTGAACAGGGATCAGCATGTCTCGCTTCGGCTCAATTTCGGCCAAGGCGACCAGCATTAGTTTTGCTAATCCATCGGCGATTTCCCCAGATGGGGGTGTTTTTCCCCCGTTTTCAAGGGGATTTTCCACAGAAAGAGGCTTGTTGGGCTTGTGGCTGCGTTGTGTTGGGGAAAGCTGGGGATTGCTCATTTCCCTCTTGACAGTCCCCGGTCGACCCTCTTCTTAACTACCGGCCAGCGGCCGTACAACCCCTGCAACCAGCTGGAGACTCCAGTCTCAAACCGTTTCGGGCCAGCGGCGGCGTTAATGCCCCCCCTTTGACGA
>CANGZM010000179.1 GCA_947458155.1 Synechococcaceae cyanobacterium
CTGGCCCTGCTCCATGGCGGCAACGCCTACCTGCTGGAGGGTCGGGAGCGCCGCCGGCTGCGCCAAACCTTCGAGCGTTACGTGGCCCCCAGCGTGGTGGCGGAGATCCTGGCCGACCCGGAATCGGCGCAGGGCATGCTGCGCGGCCGGGTGCTGGAGGTGACGGTGCTGTTCTCCGATCTCAAGGGCTTCACCGAGCTGACGCGGCGCCGCAGCGCCGCCGGCGAGAGCGAACGGCATGTGCGCCAGCTCAATACCTACCTGGGGGCGATGGTGGCGGTGATCAGCGCCCATGGCGGCACGATCGACAAGTTCATCGGCGACGCGGTGATGGCGGTGTTCGGCTCGCCGCTGGGGCGCGGGCCGCGCTACGAGGCGGCGGCGGCGCTGCGCTGCGCCCTGGCGATGGGGGAGCGGCTGCGCCAGCTCAATGAGGAGTGGCGGCTCCAGGGGGGAGAGGTGGCGGGGGAGGAACCGCTGGCCAGCGGCGTCGGCCTGGCGAGCGGGCCGGTGGTGGCGGGTCAGATCGGCAGCCCCCAACGGCTGGAGTTCACGGTGATCGGCGACACGGTGAACCGGGCGAGCCGCATGGAGGGGCTCACCCGCCAGCTGGAGAACCCGATCTGCCTCGATGGCGCCACGGCCCAGCTGGTAGCGGACTACCCGGAGTTCGCGCTGCACAGCCACGGCCAGCGGGCGGTCAAGGGGCTGGGAGAAATCGAGGTGTTCAGCGCTAGCCCCAGTGGGAACATGGGCCTGCCGCCCAGGCCCCTGCCGCCGCCATGACCGCCGCCTCCCCCTCCGGCCCCCGCCCCCGCTCCGGTGCCGAGATCCGCGAGGCCTTCCTGCGCTTCTACGAAGCCCGGGAGCACCGGCGCATCGCCAGCGCCTCCCTGGTGCCGGAGGATCCCACGGTGCTGCTAACCATCGCCGGCATGCTGCCCTTCAAACCGGTGTTTCTGGGGCAGCAGCAGCGGCCGGCGGCCCGGGCCACCAGCAGCCAGAAATGCATCCGCACCAATGACATCGAGAACGTGGGTCGCACGGCACGGCACCACACCTACTTCGAGATGTTGGGCAACTTTTCGTTTGGCGATTATTTCAAAGCCCAGGCCATCGCCTGGGCCTGGGAACTCAGCACCCAGGTATTCGGCCTCAAAGCCAACAATCTGGTCGTCAGCGTATTTCGTGAAGATGACGAGGCCGCTGCCATCTGGCGCGATCAGGTTGGCGTCGATCCAAAGCGCATCATCCGCATGGATGAGGCCGATAACTTTTGGGCCTCAGGCCCCACGGGACCCTGCGGCCCCTGCTCGGAAATTTACTACGACTTCAAACCAGAACTTGGCGCTGAAACTATCGATCTAGAGGACGACAGCCGCTTCATCGAATTCTACAATCTGGTGTTCATGCAATACAACCGCGATGCTGAGGGCACCCTCACGCCGCTGGCGAATCGCAACATTGACACCGGCATGGGTTTGGAGCGCATGGCCCAGATCCTTCAGGGGGTGCCCAATAACTATGAAACCGATCTGATCTATCCGCTGATCGAAACCGCCGCCGCCTTGGCGGGGGTGGCCTATCCGCAGCTCGATGAAAAGGGGAAAACCTCCCTGAAGGTGATCGGCGACCACGGCCGCGCCGTGGTGCAGTTGATCGGCGATGGCGTGACCGCCTCCAACCTGGGCCGGGGCTACATCCTGCGGCGATTGCTGCGGCGGGTGGTGCGTCACGGCCGGCGGCTGGGGATCGGCCGGCCGTTTCTGCCGGAGCTGGGGGAGGCGGCGATCGCCCTGATGCAGGACGTGCACCCGCTGCTGCTGGAGCGTCGTGAGGCCATCCTGGCGGAGCTGAACCGGGAGGAGGCCCGCTTCCTGGAAACCCTGGAACGGGGCGAAAAACTGCTGGCCGATGTGCTGGCGGCCCAGCCGGCGCAGATCAGCGGTGAGCAGGCCTTTGAGCTCTACGACACCTATGGCTTCCCCCTGGAGCTCACCGAGGAGATCGCCGAGGAACATGGCCTGACGGTGGACCTGGCCGGTTTTGAGGCGGCGATGGCGGCCCAACGCCAGCGGGCCAAGGCCGCGGCGGTGAGCGTGGATCTGACGCTGCAGGATGCGATCGAGCAGCTGGCGGCGAGCCTGGAGCCCACCAGCTTCAAGGGGTACGAGGAGCTGGAGCACCCGAGCTGCGTACTGGCCTTGGTGGTGAACGGCGCAGCGGCGGCGGTGGCGGTGGCGGGCGATGCGGTGCAGCTGGTGCTCGATGCCACGCCCTTCTACGGGGAGGGCGGCGGCCAGGTGGGCGACCACGGCACCCTCAGCGGTGGTGGCGCTGAGGGCGAGGGAGTGATCGTGGCGATTGATGCGGTGAGCCGCAACCGCAGCGTGTTCGTGCACGGCGGCCGGATCGAGCGGGGTCAGTTGCGGCTGGGGGATGTGGTGACGGCGCGGGTGGACCGCTCCTGCCGCCGCCGCGCCCAGGCCCACCACACCGCCACCCACCTGTTGCAGGCGGCCCTCAAACAGGTGGTGGACCCCTCGATCACCCAGGCCGGTTCGCTAGTGGATTTCGATCGCCTCCGCTTCGACTTCCACTGCCCCCGGCCGGTGAGCGGCGAGGAGCTGGAGCGGATCGAGGCCTTGATCAACGGCTGGATCGAAGCTGCCCACGAGCTGGAGGTGCGGGAGATGGAGATCGAGCGGGCGAAGGCGGCCGGAGCGGTCGCGATGTTCGGCGAGAAGTACGGCGAGCGGGTGCGGGTGGTGGATGTGCCAGGGGTGTCGATGGAGCTGTGCGGCGGCACCCACGTGGCCAACACCGCCGAGATCGGGATTTTCAAAATTGTGTCCGAGAGCGGCGTGGCCTCGGGCATTCGCCGCATCGAAGCGGTGGCGGGGCCGGCGGTGCTGGCCTGGGTGGCGGAGCGGGACAAGGTTGTGCGGGAGCTGGGGGATCGCTTCAAGGCCCAGCCCGGCGAGATCGTGGAGCGGGTGAGCCAGCTCAGCGAGGAGCTGAAGGCCACGGGCAAGGCGCTTGCGGCTGCCCGCAGCGAACTGGCGGTGGCGAAGGCGGCGGCGTTGGCGGGGCTGGCGGAGGCGGTGGGGGGGCTCCCAAGGGAGTCTGGCCGTGCCGGCGAACCTTTCGCGCTGCTGGTGGCACGCCTTGATGGCGTGGAGGGTGCCGGCCTGCAGAGCGCCGCCCAGGGACTGGTGGATCAGCTCGGCGAGGGCGCCGCTGTGCTGCTCGGCGGCCTGCCGGAGCCGGCGGACCTGGGCAGGGTGGTTCTGGTGGCGGCCTTCGGGCCGGCGGTGGTGGCGAAGGGCCCGAAGGCAGGCGCGTTCCTGGGGGGCGTGGCCAAGGCCTGCGGCGGCGGTGGTGGCGGCCGCCCCAATCTGGCCCAGGCCGGCGGCCGCGACGGCGCGGCACTCGATGGGGCTCTGGCCGCGGCGAAGGAGGAGCTGCGGGGACTGCTGGCGTGAGGTACTTAGTCGACTAAGTTGGTTGCAGGTTCGGAGCGCCGTTGATGCGACAGGTGAACATGCATGAGGCCAAGACCCACCTGTCGCGGCTGGTGGAGGAGGCCGCGGCTGGTGCGCCGTTTGTGATCTGCAAGGCCGGACGGCCGATGGTGTGCGTCACGCCTCTGGAGGCTGGGGATTCGCCGGCGGTACCTCTGCGGCGGCTCGGCCTGCTGGCCGGCCAGTGCCAGGTACCTGACGACTTCGATCAGATGGCGGCGTCGGAGATCGCCGATCTGTTCGACGGCCGCTGAGCGCCGCGATGCGCCTGCTGCTCGACACGCACCTGCTGGTGTGGGCGATGGGTTCCCCCCAGCGCCTGCCCGCCGGGTTGGTCCCGATGCTGGAAGACCCGAACCACACCCCGGTGTTCAGCGTGGCCAGCCTCTGGGAGCTGGTGATCAAGCGGGCTCTGGGCCGACCCGACTTCACGGTGCAGCCGGCTGTGCTGCGCCGAGCCCTGTTGGACGGGGGCTGGCAGGAACTGTCGATCGAAGCTCACCATGCTTTGGCGGTCACGAGTCTGCCGCCGCTGCATCGTGATCCGTTCGATCGCCTGCTGCTGGCCCAGGCCAGTGCCGATGGTCTGCTGCTGATCACCGCCGATCAGCAATTGGCGCAATACCCGGCACCGGTGCGCCTGATGCTCCCCAGTAGCTGAACACCCCGTTGAGCTGCGGCGCCCTTTCGCCGGGCCCGAAGCGGCGCATCCAAGCAAGGGCATGACCCAAGGGGATGCAGAGCGCTTCTGTGCTTGCCGCTACCCCCCCAGCTCCTGGGCCAGGGCGCCGAGCAGGCGCCGGTTGCCGCGGCGATCCAGCACCGCCAGCCGCAGCCAGCTTTCACCCAGCCCGGTAAACGAGCGGCAATCCCGCACCAGAATCCGGTGGCGCTGCTCCAGGGCCAGGCGCAGGCCGTTCAGGGAGCAGGGCTGGCCAGCCCGCTCACCGCGCACCAGCAAAAAATTGGCCGCCGATGCCATCGGCACCAGGCCCGGCAGTTGGGCCAACTCGGCGGCCAGCCAGGGGCCTTCCCGCGCCAGCCAGCCCTGCACGCGCTGGTCCCAGGCGCTATCAGCCATCAGGGCCACCCCCGCCGCCGCCGCCAGGCCATTGACGGGCCAGGGGTCCCGCCAGGCGGCCCAGCGGGCCAGGCGCGTCGGGTCCGCCAGGGCATAGCCGAGCCGCAACCCCGGAATCGCCGCCAGTTTGGTGAGGCTGCGGATCACCACCAGGCCGGGGCAGCGGCCCACCCAGGGCAGCAGCGATTGGGCCTCGCCGCCGGGC
>CANGZM010000180.1 GCA_947458155.1 Synechococcaceae cyanobacterium
AGGCCTACGGGTAAAACTTACCATGCTTGATTGCCCCTGGGGCATAGCCTGCATAGCAATCGAATTTCATGCTATCGTGAATGGCAAATCATTGTTTCAACCAGGCAAGAAACCATGGCCATCCAAAGTCTTTTGAAGCAGGCCATACCAACTTCGATCAAGGATCGAGTAAAAAATATAGTTTACCCCCAGCTTAGTGCTCCTCCTGCAGCAAAAAAGCCTTCTTTTGAGTTTTGGATTGATGTTGTCAGTGGCTGCAACTTACGCTGTGCAGCCTGCCCAGTAGGTATGCCCGAATATACCAATAGCATTGGCAAGCAACTAAGGGAGATGAGTCTTGATACTTTTGAGCGAATCTGCGTTAAAGCAAAAGAAGATACAAACGGAGATTGTAGATTTGGGCTTTATAACTGGACTGAGCCCACCCTACATTCCCAACTACATGAACTAATCGCCTGTGCTAATCGCCACGAGATACCAGTTGGTATTTCCTCTAATCTTAATCACTTATATGATTGGAGTTTGCTTAAATCATTAGATTTATGCAATTTCACAATTACAGTATCTGGTTTTACCCAAAAAGTTTACGCTGTCAATCACAAGGGCGGTCGCATTGAACCCGTGCTAACTAATCTAGTGGCAATTTCTCGACTGCTTTCAGATTGGCCCTCTTATAAGAACATACAAGTGCGTTATCTTGTGCATCGCGATAATCGTGATGAGATAGCAACTTTCAAACATTTTTGTGAAAAACTCGGCATGAAATTCGAAGTATACCATGCTTATTACATGCCGATCGACAAAATGTTTGAGGGTCTAGACCATGTTCCAGATGGATTAGAGTATATTGAGTATTCCCCGAAACGGGTTCGTGATGCGATAGGAACCTATAGAACCAGTCAATGTGCTCTGCGAGATTCACAGGTTGTTTTAGATGTAGATGGCAATTTTGGCGTCTGCTGCGTAGAATCTCCATCTGCAAAACAAATTAATAATTTCTTAGAGGTTTCTTTTGCTGAAATGCAGAAATCACGTTTCGCAAGTGACCTGTGTCGACGCTGTATTAAAGATGGTATCAATGTTTTGGCTACCTATGCCCAATATGAACCAGCTCATGTCCAAGAATCAGTCAATAGTGCCCTACCGTTTAACTTGCAAGAATTAGTCTGATATTAATTTAAACTGATTTAGGCATTGATGCTAGATCGATTAACTCGGCCTAGCCCACGAACAACGGGCGTTAGACCATCAAGATGTAAAAAATCAACATGGTCATTAATGACTTCGATAATCTCAACTTTGCAATGTTGAAGCATTGAACGGATTGATAGTTGGGATAATTTATTGATATGTTCATGGCAGGGCGGCAGCTTGCCTGCGGCAATCGCTTCTAAACCTGGAAACTCAATTGGTACTTCAATATAAAGCAGTCCCCCATCTTTGCAGTAGGAAAGCAACTCCCGACATGTGTTAAGGGGATGGCCCACATGTTCAATCACATGAAGGCATTGAACAATATCGTAGCGCTGCTTATGAGAGCGATTTTCCAGTCTTTGATTCGACTTCGACTGATTATCACTACTCACTTCAATGATACTTGTGGAGATCCAGTCAGCTTTCGGCTGGATTCCTCCTTCGCCACCGCCGTAGTCAAGAAGGGTGATTGATTCAAGTGCGTTGGCTCTGCGGTAGTTTTCAAGGATCGGCATGAAATAATTTTCATGCTGGGAGCGTCTCAAAGCCGCCTCTTCGCTAGAACCCATAGACTTACTTAACTCAGCAAACCTGGGTTGGAAACTGGATCGGGCTTGGATGTATTCTGTATCAAGATAAAAGGAATAATAATCCCTTAGTTGATCATCAGTTATTTCATACCATGGTGCCAAAAAATTACAACTCTCACACAGACCATAGGGAATTGTGAGGGAAGAAGAGGTAAGGAAGTTGCTACTACGGAACTGGTCTATGCGTCTGTGAATTTTATTCCCCAGGTTTGGGGGTAATGAATTCACCTTTCGCCGCAGGCCCCAATCAATCCAAGGTATGGTTGCCGTCTGGGTCGCAGTTAGTTGAAGCCCGTGTTTGGCAAAAAATGGATCGACTTCGACCTCTTTATCAAGCCGTTTGAATTGATCGCTGGCTCCACAGCAGCGGCAGGCTTTTTGCTTAAGTTGCATTAATCCCATCATTCAATTCCATATTGTGTGATCAATTTAGGCAAATTCTCAAGAAATAATTCATAGGTTTAGTGGGCCAGGATCGCTAGGATCGCTTTCAAAGCTATCGATGCCGATTAAGGCAGTTTCCAATTCCATACGCTGCTCCATCTGACGCAAAAAATATCCTGTCATCATCGCCGAAGCCAGCAGACCAGCCAAATTTTCTCGGCTGGTCTGAATTTTTACCTCAAACTGTTCTCCTGGGAGCATGCCCAGCAGCCCTTGAACGTTGTGGCGAATGATGTCCTGGATGTCTCCGCTGGCGGAACGGGCGACCCTCTGAAGCACATCCGGAGATTGCTCTTGCAGGTACTGGATCAGGGAATTGCCACTGATCGCCTCGTTGTCGCTGGTCAGGAACTCCGGATTAAACATGGGACTCCCGCTCGGCAGGCCTGTGGCCGTGTGGCTTGCGCTGCACCATAACGCAGCTCTTCAGGCCATCCCAGGGGCTGGGACGGAGGACAACCGAATCGGTCCGAAGCGGGTCAAGGGCCAGTAGCGCCAGATGGCTGTGCCGATGACCTCCTCTTCGGGTAAGGGCCCCCAGAGATGGGAGTCGAGACTGGCATTGCGGTTATCGCCCAGAACCAGGAGGTTGTGGGGGGGCACGGTCAGGGGGGCCAACTTGTAGTCCATGGGTTCGTTGCCCCAATCCATGGGCACCGGCTGGCCATTGCGATAAAGCAGCCCATCGCGCACCTCCACTTGATCTCCGGCACTGGCAACGACCCTTTTGATCAGAGCCGAACCGGGGTCATAACCCGCCTCCACCAGGGCCGGCGGCGGATGAAAAACCACCACACTGCCTGGCTTGAGGTGACGATGCAGCTTGGGTCTGACCTTCTCCACCAGGATTCGATCCTGCAGTTGCAGGGTGGGCAACATGGACCCGGAAGGAATCCAGCGCGGCTCGATTACGGCCCAGCGCAACAGCAGCGCCACCAGCAGCCACAGGGCCAGGGAGAGCAGTTGGCGTCCCAGGCCCACCCCTGGTTCGATCGCCATGGGGGCTACCCCTGGCTGGGGGGCAACCTCGGGCTTGGGAACAGGCTCCATGGGTGGGTCCGGCAGGATGCCCCCCATCCTGAACACCTGAGGCTTGCCTGTGGCATCCCGCCCGGATCCCATGGCGCCGCTCGCCGGCTCTGGGGCCCCTAAGGAGGGACCTGGGGGCAACCTGCGGGCAGCATTGGGGCTCTTGCAGGGGTTGCAACGCCTTGGCCTGCGCCAGGTCGTGCTTTGCCCTGGCAGCCGTTCCGCCCCCCTGGCCGCCGCCGCCGCCCTGCTCGAACCCACAGGATTGGCCTTGTACACCTGCATCGATGAGAGGTCGGCGGCCTTCTTCGCCCTGGGTCTCGGTCGGGGCCAGGGGTTGCCTGCGGCGGTGATCACCAGTTCCGGTTCGGCCGTGGCCCATTTGTTACCGGCCTGCGTGGAGGCTGATTTGGCCACCATTCCCCTGTTGCTGCTGACAGCCGACCGCCCCGAGAGGCTCAAGGGGTGCGGAGCCAACCAAAGTGTCAATCAGCAGGATTTTCTGCGCTGCAGTTGCCGTTGGGTAGCTGAGCCGGAGCCAACGGGTATTGCATGCATGGATTGGTCTTGCATTGATGCCCTGGCCGTGGAGGCCTGGCTTTGGAGCCTGGGCAGCAAGCAGGGCAGTCCCCCTGGCCCGGTGCACCTCAACCTGGCCTTTGAAGAACCCCTTCATGCCGGTGGCCCCCTGCTGGAGGCCTGGGCGCGCCAAATCCAGGGGTCTGCGCCCCAGAAAAACCTCCAGATCTTGATTCCCCCTGCTGAAACCCCGACACCCCCTCCGCCCCCCATTGCCGCTTGCCAGCGCCTGGATCCGGATCGGCCCGGAGTGGTGTTGGCAGGGCCCTGGCGCGGCGGACCCGAGCAATGGAGCGCCCATCTGCGGGCCCTGATCCAGCTGCAGCGTCGCACCGGCTGGCCCGTGCTTGCCGATGCCCTCTCGGGGCTGCGGGGCCAGCCGCAGTTGGAGACCGTGGCCGCCTACGACCTGGTGCTGGAGCGAGCAGACCCTGGCCTGGCCCCTGCCCAGGTGCTGCGGTTGGGAACCTTGCCGGCGAGTCGGCGCCTGGAGCGCTGGCTCACCGCCCTGGATGCTCGGCAGGTGTTGGTCTCCGAAGCCGATCCCCGTCCTTTGGATCCCCTGGCTCGGGTGGCCGGCCAAAGTGAAGCCGGGTTGGTGGGTTGGCTGGCTGCCTGCGGGCTGGGTTGCGGGGTTTCCCTCGCTGGGGAGCCTCCCCTGGCCCCAGGCCCCGCCCCCGCGTCCCTGGCCCTGGCCGCCAACTGGAGCCAGGCCGAGGCGAAGGTACAGGCGCTGTTGGCCCAGGCCCTGGATGGTCTGGGTGCCCCGGCAACTGGGAACCCGTCCAGCCTGCAAGAACCCGTGCTGGTGCGCCAGCTCAGTCGCCTGCTGCCGGCCCAGCTGCCCTTGATGCTGGCCAACAGCTCACCGGTGCGGGACTGGGAGTCGTTTGCTGATCCGAGCGGCCCGCCACGGCCGATGCACGGGTTTCGGGGGGTTTCGGGCATTGATGGCACCCTCTCGGAG
>CANGZM010000181.1 GCA_947458155.1 Synechococcaceae cyanobacterium
CCGAAACCTTGGGATTGAGCCACGAAACCGCCCGCACCTATGTGAAGGCGGTGCGCCGCAAGCTGGGCGGCGGCAGCCGGCTGGCGGCCGTGGCCAGCCGCTGGGGGCGCTGAGGGATGGCCAAGGTCTGCTCCTGCGCTCTGCCGCGGGGATACGCATGGATCTGAGAGAGGAGGTGGTTGCCTTCCGCGGCCACTACCGGAAGACCTTCGATTGGATCCTCCAGGCCGGCGGCACCAGAAGCGTGGTGCTCGCCATGGGCGACCGCTTTCCCCTGCTCCTGCTGGCCCAGGTGTTGGTGAGGCCGATGAAGCTGCGGGCGGCGGTGACCACCGAAGCCGAGGCCCGCGCCAGCGTGGGGCTGCATCGGCCGGATCTGCTGGTCTGCTCCGACTGGCTGGAGAGCGGCGGTGTTGTGTCGTTGGTCCGGGAGGCCCGCCAGGAGGTGCCCGGGATGGGCGTGTTGATGCTCCTCAGCCACCAGGACCGGGGCCTGCGGGCAGCGGACCTGCGCAGCCTTGATCAGCTGGTGGATGTGATGGTGCATGAAGACGACCTCAACGCCGATGACGCGCCCCTGGGCGCGGCCTTCATCGCCCTGTGCCTGGGCCAGCGCTACCGCAGCCCCTCCCTGCTCGCCCGGGAGTGGCCGCCGCCCGCCGTGCGGGAGCCCCAGGGCGTGCGGCTGACACCACGGGAAGAGGAGGTGCTGGGCCTGATGGTGCGCGGCCTGAAGGACCGCCAGATCGCCGACAGCCTGGGCCTCAGTTACGAAACCACCCGCACGTATGTCAAGACGGTGCGCGGCAAGCTGGGCGGCGGCAGCCGGGTGGAAGCCGCCAGGAGGTACTGGGCACTTTGAAAGAGGCCTCGTGCCTTCTGGCGGCCAGGCGGGCAGGAGCTGGAACAATTGGCTCCGCTTTGCATCATGAAATGTTGCCAACTTTTAGTGTCACCTGACACCCATCGGGAGCAGTGGCTGGGTGAGATCGAGAGGCTGCACCCGGGGCTTTACGTCGTCGCAGAGAACAACTGCCTTCTCTGGGGAATTGATGTAGAGGTCGAGGAGGTCATGGCTAGCGTCTCGTGTGAGGTCGGCATTAAGGAATGCCGCAGTTTCCGGTATGGCCATGTGTAAGTTTGAGAGATGCTGAAACAGCGCACGCAATCTGGTGGCTTGGCAATCGAGTAGATGCCCGCATCATCCGCGTCGGTCGGCAGTGAGAAAATGCAGATGCCAAGCGGCAACATTCACGGACTTTGCGTATTCGGGTGTCGAGAAGCCGACGAGAATGCCCTCAGCAGCGCGAAATTCGAACTCGGCCTGATTCGAGGCGGCCACGAGCAGCGAAGCAGACGCGTAGGATCAACAAAGTGCATTGGTTGTCGCGAGATCGATAGAACGATTTTAGCTAAAACGATTCTCTTTCCCGGTACGAAGCGAGTAACGACGGCGAAGGGCACCGGGGCTTCTGCTAAAGCCATCTTTACCCCATCCCGCGCCACATGGTAGGTCGTGTCATCAACAATGACCAGCTCGCCGTTGAAGTCGCCGAAGGTTCCGATGCCGAAGTCGCCGTGACGTGCCAGTTCACAAACCATGGTGGCTCCTTGGGTGACACTCTCCACCAGTGGCTCTGCGGTGGATAACTGGAACGGAGAGGAATGCTTAACCTGCAGCGCATCGGCAAGCGCCCTGCTGACAATCTGGCGAAAGTTTCGCCAATCTCATGCTCCCGCGTAACCAGCGCTTTCAGGAGTGACAGGGTAATTGCGCAGTTCAGTGTAGGCATCAAGAATTCTCACTCCTGCTGTGGATCACACGATCACGTCGGAGCTGGTGGGACAGGCTGTTTGGGTTAAAGTTCAACGGCCTTGATGTGATTGGCCGCATTCTTGTTGCTAGGTTCTATAGTTTTGCGCATCTTCGAGCCGGGGCTACTACGGGTATCCAGTGTCTGGCTTCGGGTGCAGATTCGCGGCGAGTGTGGGAGACAGCGAATGCTAACCTTTTCGTGCAGACGTTGTATGCGCATGCGCACCGACACAGCCAAGGAACAGATTGGCCAATCCTTCACGTTACTGCCCGTTCCCCTTCGAGGCACGACGCCACTGCTGGCTCAAGCCCTGGTATTACACAAGCATTTAGACACCCAGCTTTGTGTCAGCCTTATCCGAGATGCCGAGCGCTGTTCAGAGTTTAGAGGCGGCTGGAGGACCAAGCGCCATAATAGCTATCCCTCGACAGATCTGGATATTTTCAATGATTTCCCGGCCTATGTCTCGGTTCACTTGCTAAAACAACTGCTTCATGTTCAAGCCACGATTAAGCAGTTTTACAATTTACCGGAAGCGCTTCATTTGTGCATCAAGGATCTCTTTATCGCGAGATACAGTTGCGATGCCCAGGCCAGCTTGAATACACATTTGGACGGGACAACATTCTCATTTGTTGTTAATCTCTCCTCTCTTGAGGATTACGGCGGTGGTGGCACTGAATTTCCCGACTTATCGCCCAACATTGCAAACTCCCCAGGGACTCAACTGAGCCGACAAATCGTCAGATTGGATCAGGGACAAACAATTGTCTTCCCTGGTGGGTTGGTCCCCCATGGATCTTGCAGCGTCAGCCATGGAGTCAGATATATCTTGGCTGGTTTTGTTGAATTTACGCATCCTCAACCGGGTCTTGATGTGCATCTTCAACATAAGGCCAAAATGCTAGCTTCTGAAACGGCTCAACTGGCAGACCAGTTGAATCAACTTTCTATTGCCTACTCATGTTCGGATTTTAGTAGCCAAGAACCAAAGAAAAAACCCGTTCTTATTCACCGCCAAGTGTATGACAAATATCTGGCATCTATTAATGCCCTTTCAGATCAATGGTGCACGCTAGAAGAGATATGAAAGTCATCCAGGTCTTTGATGATCTCATCGCAGTGCCCTCATTCATCGCAACGTTAGCCGGTATCTGTGAACAGCGCCATTGTTCAGAAGGCGGTAACAGTTGGATCGAGATGCGTGATCAGTATCGGATCAATTGCTCCGGATACCCTGGCTCCTCGCAACAGATCATCCAGGAGTATTTTGAATCGATTTTGCTAGGCGTTATTCGGCCGTTTGAGTTCCAGTTTAGTGGTGTCGAATGGTGGTGCAACTTCAATAACACCCTCAGATGGCATCTTGATAAAGATGAAACTCTGTATTATGGACAGCAGAAATTATCACTACCCCTGTTTTCCACTATCTACTATCCAATGGTGAATTGCCATGGCGGTGAGCTGCTTCTGCATGACCCGACATGTGATCCAGATCGTCTATTGAGTGGCGCTGCTGACCCGAGCTACGACCCTACTCTGATTAACGAAATCATTCGAATTCCACCCCGTACGAACAGGCTAGTGCTCTTCTCACCAGGCATTCTGCACAAGATCAATGACTTTGCTGGTGTTCGCTACTCGCTTGCAATGAACATCTGGGATAAGCCTCCATGCCTATTCCGCAGCAATTAATGCCATGATTGCGTTTGCAGTTGCGAGGCTGTCTTGATCTGCCAGCCATGGGAAGGGCCAATCTATTTTGTACCCCACTTGATGATATAAAGCAACACTTAATTTCTCTTGATTCTGCTCAAAAGCAAGCGAATGCCGAAGCAAGCTTGATGAAGTAATGATGCTCGTCAGCAATGGTCGGAACAACCAATCAGTGCATTCGAGTTTAAGGTATGTCAACTCGCTGCTGTGCGTGATCGCCCGCATTGTATCTTCAAACAGATGAATCACGATGCGATGGATATCAATCATCTCGTGGATGGTGCCGATCTTGGTTTGAATATCATCCCCGTGAGCCAATAACTGGACAGTTTCAGCGAGGGAGCTACCAAACAAACTAAAAAGTTGCAACTCAATCATCTGCAATAGTACATGATTCCTATGGGTCAGACGGCGGGGGTCCGGTTGTGGCTTATCGATTCCATGAAAAAATTTCTCTGTCTCGTTAAGGGTAAGTTCCGAAACTGGGTCATAGAGTGAGAGTATCCGAAATTGGCGTTCTGCATGAAGGCACTCTTGCAGCCCAGCAACGCCAATCTTTTTCCAGAATTGATGATAGGCGTCGACATTGAGGGCAATGCTAGGGATATCCGGCAGGTTATAGACCCAAGCACGGTCTACCATTGCTCGTGTGAAGAAGGCTGCCTTTGCCTCATCACCTTGTTGGTTGATGGCGTCAGCAAGCGATAGCGGTGACCAGCCGGCAAAAAGAAAGGTATTTTCGATCAGATCAAAACTAGGATCTTGAATGATTTGCATGATCGTCTCAAAAGGAATGCATGGAGCTGCTTGTAGTCCATAAGGAATGCTAAGGCTTGAAGCAAAGGTCCTGATGTTCATCTCCTGCTGGAACCAGGTTATCAATTCCGTTTCAGCTTGGGTCTGCAAGTGTCTGGGTTTAAGAAGGTGAAGTCGTGCTTGATTGATTCTTTTTAGATGGGCATTAAGAATGGCTTGCTTGTCGCTGCCAGGCGCAATAAGATCCCTGATCGTGCTTACTGTCGATGGCAGGTTTGTAATGTCGAACGCAGTCATGTCGTAGTGTTTTGATTCGGTACCTATCAGCGTTGTTGTCCGCGCGTGATGCCTGGATTGAGCATCTTAACGCAGTGTACTGCGATCTGTTGTTCATGGGCCACGCGTAAATCGATGGCGCAGCATCTCGGTCTCCGTTTGGTGGTGGTTGCGCCGGTCCCTAATCGCGGCTGTAGCCGATGTCGCCCTAAGGAGGGCGTCATCGGACAGCCAC
>CANGZM010000182.1 GCA_947458155.1 Synechococcaceae cyanobacterium
CTTCTGCTTCACCTACGGCGATGGGGTTGCCGATGTAGACATCAGCGCGGCCATCGCCAGTCATCGTAACGGCGGCAAACTAGCCACGCTCACAGCGGTACAACCGCCGGGCCGTTATGGGGCATTGAATCTGGTGGAGGGTGATCAGGTGGCCGGGTTTCAGGAGAAACCCCAGGGCGACGGCGGTTGGATAAACGGGGGTTTCTTTGTGCTGGAGCCTGGCGTTTTCGACATGATCAGCTCCGATTCCACCACCTGGGAGGCCGAGCCCCTGCAACGGCTAGCCGCCGAAGGGCAACTGCAGGCCTACCGGCACCACGGCTTCTGGCAGCCGATGGACACCCTGCGGGATCGGGTGCATCTGGAGGAACTATGGGCGAGCGGCAAGGCCCCTTGGAAACGTTGGTGAACCCTGTTCCTGCCTTCTGGAGTGGGCGGCGCGTGCTGCTCACGGGCCACACCGGTTTCAAGGGCAGCTGGCTGGCTCTTTGGCTGCTTGAGCTGGGCGCCAAGGTCACCGGTGTCGCCCTGGCGCCCGAAACCAATCCCAGCCTGTTTTCCCAGCTTGAACTGGAGCGGCGGCTCGATCACCACCTCGGCGACATCCGCGACGCCGCCCTGCTCGATGCGCTGGTGGCCGAAACCCGCCCTGAAGTGGTGCTGCACCTGGCTGCCCAGCCCCTGGTGCGCCGCAGCTACGCCGAGCCCACGGCCACTTGGGCCACCAATGTGATGGGCACGATCCACCTGCTGGAGGCCCTGCGCCGCCTGGAGGAGCCCTGCACGGCGGTGCTGATCACCACCGACAAGGTGTATCGCAACAACGAGTGGTTCTACGGCTACCGCGAGAACGACCCCCTCGGTGGCCATGACCCCTACAGCAGCAGCAAGGCGGCGGCGGAACTGGCGATCGCCAGCTGGCGATCCAGCTTCTGCGGTAACCAGCCCCACCAGAGCCCCCAGCTGCGCATCGCCAGCGCCCGGGCCGGCAACGTGATCGGTGGAGGCGACTGGGCGGCCGACCGGATCGTGCCTGATGCGATGCGGGCGCTGGGCCGGAGCGAGCCAATCGGCGTGCGCAATCCGGCCGCCACCCGCCCCTGGCAGCACGTGCTGGAGCCCCTGGGCGGCTACCTGCTGCTGGCGGAGCGGCTGAGCGCCGATCCCTCCCTGGCCGAAGCGTTCAACTTTGGCCCCCAGCTGGAGGCCAACCGCAGCGTGCGCGAGCTGGTGGAGCAGGCCCTGCGCCACTGGCCTGGAAGCTGGGATGATCAAAGCAATCCCCAGGCCCCCCACGAGGCCAGCCTGCTCAACCTGGTGATCGACAAGGCCCACCATCAACTGGGCTGGAGCCCCCGTTGGGATTTCGCCACGACCGTGGAGTGCACCGTGGGCTGGTATCGGCAGGTGCAGGAGGGGCAAACGTCGGCCCTGGCCTGCTGCCTTGCGGATCTGGAGGCGTATGTGACCCAAGCCCGTTGAGATGCTTCTTCTCAGTCGCCATGCTGTCGACAAACTCGCTACCTGTGGCATCCAGGGTGGTTCAGTGTGGACGATGGATCTTTCCCAACACCTGACGACCCAGCTCAAGAGCATGGAGCGTCTGGTTGACGCCGAAACCGGCGCCATCCTCTTTCGTCATCCCACCTTGCGCGGCACCCCTGATCTGGTGGTTGAAGGGGACGGTTACACGCTGGAATTCATCGGCCCAACCTTGCTGTGCCTCGACATCAATGATCCCAGCGGGATGGCGCGACTGCTGGCTGATCCGGTGAAGGCCCAGCTGCCCGTTGGAGTATGAGGAACGAACTGATGTCCGCCTTGGCCTGCTGCCTGGCGGATTTGGAGGCGTTTGAGCAGGCCTGTTGTGGCGATGGCCACGAGCGTCGTCGGCAGGCCCTCGCCGATCTTCAAGCACTCGCCCTTGCGGCGGGCACCCCTGTCTTCGATCCCAGCCCTGAAGAGCTGATCCGTGAGGATCGTGCCCGCTGAGATGATGAGTCGCCAGGAACCCCAGCCCGAACAAGCCGCTGAGCCTCCTGCCGCCATCGAAGCTCCACTTGCACCAGGCCCCGCACGGGCTACAGCCCCAACCCCAAGCCGCAGCTACCTTTTCGCCAGCAAGGGTTGCTGCTCTTGAACACTGACCGCTGGTACTACCGCGTCTTCCAGAGCGCCCCCGACCTGATTCGCGCTCTGCTGCCCGGCTCAGCCGCCGCAGCAAACGTGCTAATCCTCGACCCGACAGCATCAGGCGATCGCCACTACTGCTTCAAGGCCCTGGAGATCAAAGAAATCAGCCACCGCCTCGATGGCGTGCTCTGGCCGCGCCAAACCACCGGCTGTGCCGAAACCGGCAGCCCCGAGTTCCCTGTGGTGCTGCTGGAGGTGCAGATGCACTCGGATCCAGGCTTCCACCACCGGCTGGCGGCGCAGACCTACCGCTTCCTGCAGCAGCAGCCCCAGGTTGAGCACTGGACCGTGCTCGTGATCACGCCCCACAACCGGCTCAACCTCGGCCCCACCCAGCCGCTACGGCTGTTTCTGGAGCAACAGGTGGTGTGGCTCAACCTGGAGGACCTCAGCCGGCGCCCCAGGCTCGACCCCCTGCTCAACCTGCTCACCCTGCCGGTGAGGCCTGAGAGCGAGCTGGCCGCCACCAGCCAGCAGATCCTGGCCAGCCGCCCAGATCTGGACACGGTTGTGCTGCCTATGCTGGTACAACGTTTTCCCCAGTTCACCGAGGAACAGATCATGGTGATTGCCGGCATCCCTCGAGAAGAAATCCGCCAAACCCGTGCAGTTCAGGACTGGCTGGCCGAGGGCCGCCAGGAGGGCCGCCAGGAGGGCCGCCAGGAGGGTGAGGTAGCAGTCACCCTCCGCCTCCTCAACCTCCGCTGCGGCCCCCTAACAGGCGCCACCACCGACCAGATCAAGGCCCTGCCGCTGGAGCGACTGGAAGCCCTAGCCGAAGCCCTGCTCGACTTCCATGGCCCGGCCGACCTGGGCACCTGGCTGTCAGCCAACGCCTGAGCCCCACCACACCACATCTGGTGTCTCAAGCGCCCGAATCCACCTAAAATCCAGAAGCATCCCGGGAGGACACCTCCTTCCCCCTGGGCCGCAGGCCCCCAAGCCCGCACAGTTCTGAACCACCGTGGAGCGCACCGTGGGCTGGTACCGGCAGGTGCAGCAGGGGGCGGGTTCTGCCCTTCAATGGTCCCAGGCAGACCTGGCCCCCTACCAGAAGGTTCCCTCCCCATGAGTGTCACTGTGAAGCGCGTGGGCGAAGCCTTGGAGGTGCTGCAGGGCGCTAGCTCCCTGCCTGAGGGTGAGGAGATCGTGCTGTTCACTGCCTCAGATCTGATCGATCTGGATCGCGAGCGCCGTGAGGAGGTGGATGTGCAGATGCCTTCCTTCCTGCGCGGCGCCGAGGACGAAGACGCCGAGGATCTTTTTTGAGCCTGGCAGGCGAGAGGATCTACGTTCGCTGGACCCACGTCGAAGGCGTGCCATCCAAGCCGCTAGCTGACTTCAGGGAAGCTGGCAAGCTGGTGAGTGATGCCACGGTCGAAAATGACGTCATTACCGGATCGCTCCCCTCAAGCTGCCGTGAAGGCGTAACACCTACCTGCTCCTATGCAGCTCCCCCTGGGACTTCCGCACCGCCTTGGATCGCACGCTCAGCTGGAACAGCCCCCTGCCGCCAAGCCAGTAACTGGCCTTAAATCCCAAAGGAGCGATCTGTCCGTCTGCCTCCCCCCCCTCGCGTGACCTCGCTTCCCGTCCTCAAGGCACAGATCCTCAGCCTCACGCGCGATTACGCACGCCAGGCCCATGCCTCCCATCGCCCCGCCGCAGACCCCGAACGAAGCCCCTGGACCGAGGGCAGCCCGATCCCCTACGCCGGCCGGGTGTTCACCGAAGACGAAGTCGAGGCCGCCGTGTCGAGCACCCTCGATTTTTGGCTTACCCTCGGCTCCGAAGGCGCCGCCATGGAGAAGGAACTGACTGCCTTCCTGGGGGTGCGCCACAGCCTGCTGGTGAATTCCGGTTCCAGTGCCAACCTGGTAGCGATCTCGGCGCTCACCTCCGCCAAGCTGCCCGATTCGCGGCGCCTCAAGCCTGGCGATGAGGTGATCACGGTGGCTGCAGGGTTCCCAACCACCGTGGCGCCGATCGTGCAGGTGGGTGCGGTGCCGGTGTTTATCGATGCCGATCCGATCACCGGCAATGCCCGCTGCGACCAGCTGGAACTGGCCTATAGCCCAGGCAAAACGAAGGCAGTGATGATGGCCCATGCCCTGGGCAATCCATTTGATCTGGCCGTCACCCTGGCCTTCTGCCGCCAGTACAACCTGTGGCTGGTGGAAGACAACTGCGACGCCCTGGGCTGCAGCTACTCGATGCCGCGCCCGCTCGCCGAGAGCCTGGGTTTCACCGAAAATAGCCCTGGCCTGGATGAGGGCCCCGATCGGGTGATCCGCTGGACCGGCACCTGGGGTGACATCAGCACGCAAAGCTTCTATCCCCCCCACCACCTCACCATGGGCGAGGGCGGCGCAGTGAACATCGTGCGCGACCAGAAGCTCAAGGTGATCGCCGAAAGCTTCCGCGACTGGGGCCGCGACTGCTGGTGCCCTTCCGGTATTGATAACACCTGCAACAAGCGCTTCGGCTGGCAGCTCGGTGAACTGCCCCAGGGCTACGACCACAAGTACACCTACAGCCATCTGGGCTTCAACCTCAAGCCGCTCGATCCCCAGGCGGCGATTGGCCGGGTGCAGTTA
>CANGZM010000183.1 GCA_947458155.1 Synechococcaceae cyanobacterium
CACCAGCCCTCCCAACAGCGGGATGGCCTGGTGAAGCTGGAGCACTCCCTGGCGACTGAAGCGGCTGATCAGCTGGAACCCCACGGCCCGGTTGATCGCACCTAGGGCACCGACGGGGAGCTGGCGCAGCTGGGCCTGGGCGAAGCGCTGGCTGGCCTTGACCCCAATCTGCTTCAAGACCTCCCCCGCTTCTTCGCCGATCAGGGTCAGCAGGATCTGGGTGCGCACCGCCTCATGGTTGAGGTCGAGGCCATGCAGCAGGGCAATGGTGCCCACCAACCGGGTTTGGATCACCCAGGAGGCTGTGACGGCCGCAGGCAGCTGAACCGGCAGTAAGGCGAATCCGCCCATGCTGGTGAGGAAGCCGGTGCCGGCATTCCAACGGGCCTGGTCCTCAATCAATTCAGCGATGGCCTGCTCCAGCCCCACCGCCTCGGCCCGCTGACGCACTTCCTGGGCCACCTCCTGGGCGCTTTTGAAGCGAAACGCCTCTTGCCCACTCAGGGGATTGGCAATCGGGGCACCGTCGATCCCCCAGCGCACGATGGCTGTGACTAGCTCGGTGGCGAAGGCCTGGGGGTCGCTGGCGGCAGCCATCGGCAGGGGAAGACTTAGCCGTCAAGGCTATGGCCGCTGGCAAACCCCAAGAGGGTGCGGCATGCCCTCCCCAGCAGCGTCAACGGGGGGGCTGAAATGGGGTTTCGCCGTCTCATAGAAAAACAGATCAATTCCCGCTAGCCCCTGCTCTGCCACGATCTGGCGCTCGAGCAGCAGTTGGGCCGGCGCTTTGGGTTGGGCCCTCAGCCCAGCCAAAAGGCCAATGCGCACAGGCAGTTTGGCCGCCGCCTGCCTCAAGGTGGGATCCGCCAATTCAGCCCGCAGGGCCGCTGGGTCGTTGCGGTAGATCTGAACCACCACCTCATCCACCAGTCCCCGCTGCACCCAATCGCCCCAATTGGCCAGATAGTTGCTGTAGGAAAATTGCTGGGGATTGGGGGCCACCGAAAGTCGGACGCCTGGACAGGATCGGGCCATCGCCTGGCGGATCTGGGCCACCAGGCTGGTGATCCATCCCGACCGCCAAGCGATCCAGGCGGGATCATCCGGGGCGGGGGTGGGTTGGCGGGCCCCTGCGGCGGTGGAGCGCCAGAGGGCCAGAGTGGTGGGGTCGTAGCCGAAGGTGGCTGGATAGCCAAGATGGTCGTCAAATTGAATTGCCGTCAGCGGCAAGTGCTGGCAGGCATCGACTACCAGGGCGGTCAGGCCATCGCGCACCTCGGCCAAGGCCGGGTTGAGCCACACCCGCTTGAGGTGGCCCCCCTCCAACCAGGTGGTCTCGCCGGCCTGGTTGCGCAACAGCAGGCGCTCCCGCCCTGCCAGCCAGGGGGCTTCTGCCGGGGCCATCAAGCCGAATTCAAACCACCCCACGGTCTCGATGCCGTTGCGATTCAAAGCTCCGATCAGCACATCCGTACTGAGCGGCTGGGGCAGGCGCGGGTCCAGGGGCATGCCCAGCCGGTTGTTCTGCGCTCGCACCGGCCACAGCACCTGCCCACCGGTCTGCAGGGGCACCGCTGCCCGCTTGAAACCATGGGTTTGCAGAAATTGCACGGCCCGCTGCGATTCAGCGGCGTCGTACATCACCTCGCTATCGACCGTCGTGAGCCAAAGACCGAGACGTTCCATGGCCAAGGGCACTGAGGGCGGCACTGAGGGCGGCGTTGAAGGCGGCGCTGAGGGTGCCGCTGAGGGCAGGGGGGGGGGCGTATCTGGCGCCCCTGTCAAGGCAGCAGGTGCCACTGGAGACTGCAGCCCGCCCAGCAGCGCCAGCGCGGCCAACGCCTTGAGCTGATTACGCCAATGCCTGTGCATGAACGGGCCCGCCGTGGTCCATGCCTACAACACCGCCTCGACCACCGCCTCGACCAGCGCCTGAATCTTCGCCTCAAGGCGGCATTGATGGCGGCTTTGCAGGTGGCCTTGCTGGGCCCCATGCCGCCGGTGACGGCAGCGTCCATGCCGGCGCTGTCAGCAGCGTCCGCTCCGGCGCTGCCGATGGCCCCCTGCCTGAAGCGGGGCCAACAGCATTGGGATGTGCTGGTGGTGGGGGATGAGCCGGCGGGGGTGATGACGGCCCTGGAGTTGGCGGACCAACTGCCCCGGCTGACGGGCCGCCCCAATCCCCGCATCGCCCTGGTGACGGAGGCCGACACGCGCCTTGGTCTGGGCGGGGTGATCGCCCGCAGCGGCTTGGCCTATCTGGACCGCAACCAGGTGCCCAGGGACATGTGGGATGTGCTCACCCCCTTTGCCCCCTCTTCGCGGTTGTACGAACGCTTCTTGCGCATCACCGGCGTGAACCACATCGCCGTTGAACGGCGACGGGCTTCAACGGCCCTGGCCAAGGCCCTGCGTCAGGCCCACATCCCGGTGCTGAGTCGGGCAGATCTGGTGGGGGTGCTGCGGCAGGGACGGCGGCTGTGCGTGCTGCAGTCCCGTCGTTACGGCAGCCTGGGGGCTGATCTGGTGATTGACGCCAGCTTGGGGGCGAGGGTGGCCCACCTGGCGGGGGTGCCGTTTCAGGGGGGGTTTGGTCCAAGGGAGCTGGCCCACCAGAGCCTGGCCCTGGGCTGGATTTTTGAGGTGCAGGGCCTCAGCCTGCAACAGCTTCGGGCCCTGGAGGAAGTCTTCAGCCAACGGCTCCTCAATCCCAAGGACCAAGAAGCCCAGGCCTGGCTGAAGCTCTGGCCCCGCTATCGCCACCATCCCAAGCACCTGCTGACGGACCTGCTCGATGAGAACGGCAATCCCCAACTGGCCTTCTCGAATACGACCGACAGCGCCGACCAGGGGAGTCCGGCGATGGCCATCGCCTTCCATGGCGAGTCGGGATTGGGAACCGATTTGCGCCAGACCCCCGTGCGGCTGGATCACGCCAATATTGCCCTATTACCAGGAAGGCTCAGTTTCAACGCCCTGTTGCTGCGCAACAATGCCGTGCAAAACCGGCAGGTGCTGGCGGGCCAAAATCGCCCCCTCCCCTGGATGTATCCCTATGCCGACAAGGTGACGGCCTTTTTTATGCGGCACGGAGCCAAGCGGGTCGAGTGGATGCCGGAGCTGTATGTGCGCTCGGCCGACCAGCTGGCCAACCCGGTGGCGGTGCTGGGTGAAACGGAGATGGCCAATGGTGGTGTGCCCCATAACCAAGCCCTGGGGACATTTTCGTATTTTTTGGATTTCCGCGGCGGCATCAAGGGCATTGCAGGATTCCCTAAACCCACCTTCAACTTTGGCTACCGCCACACCCTGCCCCAGGAACTCGACAACCTGGCGGTGTTGGGGCCGGCGGCGGGCTACGGCGGCCTGGGGGGTGGGGCAGGCCGCATCCTTGAGCTCAACATCTCGATTGGCCAGGGATTGGCGATTGCCTCGGCATTGGCCCTGGCCGATGGCATGCCCCTGGCGGCGATCGATCCGGTGCGAGTGGCCAAATACATGCCTCCTGGCTTCACCGCCTACGGCCGGCCCTCCAATGCCACCCGCTTGCACCTGGTAATTGCACGGCTCCGCTATCTGCTTGATGGCCTCTGGCGCCGTCAAGACGATGGTCACTGGGAGGTGTAGCGGCTGGGCAACACAGCGAACATACGCCGCCCCTGACTCGCCCAGCGATGGCCAAAAGCCCTGAATTTTCAAGCCTCCTGTGGGCTTTTTGCCCGAATCTTTCAACCTTCTGCCAACCCCCCAGGCTCAACGATTCACAAACCAGGTGCTGACCGAACCCGGATTCCCCTTGGGGTTGGCGCCCACAGTGATGATTGCCCAGCTCTGGCCCTGGGGTGATTGCCATTGGAAGCGACAGAATCCTGGCCCTGTCGTGGCGCAGGCCACCAGTTCAGGGAAGTGGGCACAGCGTTGATCGCTCTGCAAGATTGAGCAGGAGCTGTGGGGGGGCCGGGGCTGGGGGCGCCAACCCTTGGCCAGCAGCCGTTGCTGGGCCCTGCCATAGGGCTCGCCTGGCCGTACGGGCGGGGAAATCTGTTGGGGAGCGGCAATAGCCGACAGCAGGGCCTGGTGGGGTTCCAGACCCATAATAGCCAAGCTGCCAAAACCAACCAGGCTGATCAAAACGCAGGTGCCTAAGTGCCTGTTAGGCATGGATAAGCTTCCAAAATGCCAGATTCGGACTTCAGCAAGCTGCTTGAACTCCTCCCTGGCCGTCGCTGCCCGCTCCCTGTCCAGAGGACGCTGGGGAGGTGATCAACGCTGGAGCGAGGGGGCTGGCAGCTAGCGAACGCCGCCACAGCGGCGCCGCAGACGCCGGGCCTGGGTCCAGGCAAGACCGAGACCGAAGATGGGTAAGGGGGCGGGGGCAGGCTGGGGCGTTAGTTGCAGCAGTTCGCCGTTGATCCCGTTGCCATTGTTGGTGACATAGATCGTGCCATCCGGGGCGACAGCCAGAGCGGTGGGATTGGTAAGACCAGAGAATAGTGTCTCGACGCTACCGTTAAGGCCCAGTCTCAGAATGCTGCCGGGAGTAGACGCCCAAAAGTCATTGCGGTACTGGAGCAAGTAGAGAGAATTGTCCGGTCCTGCGGCAATGTCGACGAGATTACTGAACCCGCTGGCAAACGTGGTGACTGGATTGACGAAGTCGTAGCGGAAGACGTCGGCTGACCCGGGGGCGAATGGTAAACCTGAAAGCTGGGCGATGTAGAGATATCCGTCAGATCCGATGGTCAATCCGGTGGGCACGGTCTGGGCGGAATA
>CANGZM010000184.1 GCA_947458155.1 Synechococcaceae cyanobacterium
CTCTACCTCAATCTCAAACTGACCACCCATCCGATCTGGCGACTGGATGGCGACCAGCTGCGGGCCGAACTGCCCCTCAGCCTTGATGAACTGGCCCTCGGCGGCGAGGTCACCGTGGCAACCCCCGATGGCGAGGCCAGTGTGCAAGTGCCCCCTGGCATGACCCTGGGCCGCAGCCTGCGACTCAAGGGCAAAGGCTGGCCCCTCAAGGAAGGACGCGGTGATTTGCTGCTGACTCCGGTGCTGAAGCTGCCCCCCAATCTGAGCGATCGGGAACGGGAATTGCTGGAGCAGTTGCGCCAGGCCCGCAGCGCCGATCCACGCCGGGAGTGGATCAGCGCCGCCCGCCTCTGAACCCCCTTAGCCCCAAGGCCGGACTGCCTCTGCGGAGGCCCGGGACGAACCAGGCCGATAAGATCCGCCCAGCCGGTCCCCGTCGATGGAGCTCACCTACCGCCCGCGTCGTTTACGGGCTACGCCTGCCCTGAGGGCCCTGGTGCGGGAGCACCACCTCAGTGCCACCGATTTCATTTATCCCCTGTTCGTGCACGAGGGGGCCAGCAACGAGCCCATTGGTGCCATGCCCGGGGCCCAGCGCTGGAGCCTGGAGGGTTTGGTGGACGAGGTGGGACGCGCCTGGGATCTGGGCATCCGCTGCGTCGTGCTCTTTCCCAAGGTGGCCGATGGGCTCAAGAGTGAGGACGGGGCGGAGTGCTGCAACGACCATGGCCTGATTCCAAGGGCGATTCGCCGTCTCAAGCAGGTGCATCCAGGTATGGCGATCATGACCGATGTGGCCCTGGATCCCTATTCCTGCGACGGCCACGATGGCATCGTCGATGAGCACGGGGTCGTGCTCAATGACGAAACCGTGGCCATGCTCTGCCGGCAAGCCGTGGCCCAGGCCCGTGCCGGCGCCGACCTGATCGGTCCCAGCGACATGATGGACGGCCGCGTTGGGGCCATCCGTGAGGCACTCGATGAAGAGGGCTTTGAAAACGTGGGCATCATCAGTTACACCGCCAAGTACGCCTCGGCCTATTACGGCCCCTTCCGCGAAGCCCTCGATTCGGCCCCCAGACCAGCCGGTGGCAAGCCGATCCCCAAGGACAAGGCCACCTATCAGATGGATCCGGCCAATGGCCGCGAGGCCATCACCGAAGCCCTGCTCGATGAACAGGAGGGTGCCGACATCTTGATGGTCAAGCCCGGTCTGGCCTATCTCGACATCATTCACCGGCTGCGCTCGGAAACCGAGCTGCCGATTGCCGCATATAACGTCAGCGGCGAATACGCGATGGTCAAGGCCGCCGCCGAGCGCGGCTGGATCGATGAACGGGCCATCACCCTGGAAACCCTGCTCTGTTTCAAGCGGGCCGGGGCTGATCTGATCCTCACATATCACGCCTGTGATGCCGCCCAATGGCTGCGTCAGGGTTGAATCCCGCCCCCCCAGCTCCACGGGCCGGGGGGGGCGGCAGCTTGAATGGCAGCAATGCCTTACGCGATGAGTGCGCCATGACACGGCTTGGACATGTGGCCTTACGGGTCCAGGACATGGCGCGGGCCAGCGCTTTCTATCAAGCCCTGGGCCTGCGGGTGACCTGGCAAGCGGAGGACTGGACCTACCTGCAGTCGCCCGAAACCGGTGATGGGGTGGCCCTGCTGAGCCCGGCGTACACCGCAGCGGGCCCCCATTTCGCCTTCCATTTTGCCGACCGCGCCGCCCTTGATGCGGTCCATGGGCAGTTGCAGCAGGCCGGCCAAAACGTCGGTGCCGTCCATGACCATCGCGATGGCACCGCCTCTTTTTATCTCCAGGATCCGGAGGGCAACTGGTTGGAGGTGCTGTACGAACCCCCCAGCGGGATTCCTTCCAACATTGGCGCTGCGCCAATCGCTGTCGCTTTGGCCCAGGGGTGAGCGAACTGACGGCAATTGGGGCCGAGACCCTCGAGCTGCTGGAGTGGCCGCGGCTGGCGCAGCAGCTGGCCAGCTTTGCCAGCACCCGCGCCGGTGCCCGTCACTGCAGCGCCTTGGTGCCGCCGCTCAGCTTTGGCGAAAGCCAGCGGCGGCTGGCCGAAACCACCGAGCTGCTGGGCCTCGATGGCCTGACTGAAGGGGGCCTGAGTTTTAGCGGCGCCGCCGACATCGGTGCCACCGTCAGCCTTTGCGCCAAAGGGGGGGTGGCCCCAGGCGAGGACCTGCTGGCGGTGGCCACCACCCTGGCGGCCGCCCGCCGGCTGCGGCGTCAGATCGATGATCCCGAGGTCCGGCCTGTCTGCAGCGCCCTGGTGGCGGAGTTGCGCACCCTGCCGGAGCTGGAGCAGCGGCTGCATTTCTGCCTGGAGGAGGGCGGCCGGGTGGCCGACCGGGCCAGTGAGGCGCTCGAGGCGGTTCGGCGCCAGTTGCAATCGGGCCGGGCCGAGCGCCGCGATCGCCTCCAGGAGATGGTGCGCCGGCTCGGTGGCTTGCTGCAGGACACGGTGATCAGTGAACGCCAGGGCCGGCCGGTGCTGGCGGTCAAGGCTGGGGTGGTGGGCCAAGTAGCCGGCATCGTGCACGACAGTTCGGCCTCAGGACTGACGGTGTACGTCGAGCCCCAGGCGGTGGTGGCGGCGGGCAATCGCCTGCGGGAGCTGGAGGCTCAAGAGCGCGAGCAAGAGCAGCGAGTTCTGGTCGAGTTGGCCGCCCTGGTGGCAGAGCAGGCCGATAGCCTCCACCACCTGGAAGCGGTGCTGACCCGACTGGATGCCGGCCTGGCCCGGGCCCGTTATGGCCTCTGGCTGGGGGCCGTCAGACCCGAACTCGACCCCGATCCCTGCAGCCCCTTTGAGCTGCGCGATCTGCGCCATCCGTTGCTGCTGTGGCAGGAGCGGCAGCAGGGGGGGCACAGCGTGGTGCCCGTGACCCTGGCGGTGGCTTCGCCCTTGCGGGTGGTGGCGATCACCGGCCCCAACACCGGCGGCAAGACTGTCACCCTCAAAAGCCTGGGCCTGGCGGCATTGATGGCCCGCTGCGGCCTGTTTCTGCCGTGCAGCGGCAGCCCCCGGCTGCCCTGGTGTGGCCAGGTGCTGGCCGACATTGGCGACGAGCAATCGCTGCAGCAGAACCTCTCAACCTTCAGCGGCCACATCCGGCGCATCGCCCGCATTCTTGATGCCCTGCCCAGCGAAGTCCGCCCCACCCCCCAAGGGGCAGACCTGGTGCTGCTCGATGAGGTGGGGGCCGGCACCGACCCCCAGGAGGGTTCGGCCCTGGCGGCGGCCCTGCTGCGCCACCTGGCCGATCGGGCCCGGCTGACGGTGGCGACCACCCATTTCGGCGAATTGAAGGCCCTCAAGTACGCCGATGACCGCTTTGAGAATGCCTCGGTGGCCTTTGATGTCGACTCCCTCTCCCCCACCTATCACCTGCAATGGGGGATTCCGGGGCGCAGCAATGCCCTCGCCATTGCGACGCGGCTGGGCCTGGAGCCCAAGGTGGTGGCTGCCGCCGCCGGCCAGCTGGAGCCCGGCGGCGCCGGCGATGTCAATCTGGTGATTGAGGGGCTGGAGCGGCAGCGCCAGCAGCAGCAGGAGGCGGCGGAGGCGGCGGCGGCCCTGTTGGCCCGCACCGAGTTGCTGCATGAGGAGTTGCTGCAACGCTGGAGCGAGCAGCGTCACCAGAGCGCCGCTTTGCAGGAGCAGCGGCGCCAGGCATTGGAAACCTCCATCCGCCAGGGCCAGGGGGAGGTGCGCGGCCTGATCCGCCGCCTGCGGCAGGTGGGCCAAAGCGTGCAGGAAGCCGCCGGGGTCAGCCAGGGCCAGGGAAGGCTGGCCGGCGAAACGGCCCGCCAGGCGGGCCAGCGTCTGCGGCAGCTGGAGGCCGAACACCGACCCCCGATCGAACGGCGCCAGCATGGGGGCTGGCGGCCCCAGCTGGGGGAAAGGGTGCGGCTACTGGCCCTGGGCAAGGCGGCCGAGGTGCTGGCCCTTTCCGACAACGGCCAGGAGCTGACCGTGCGCTGTGGTGTGCTGCGTAGCACGGTGCCGCTGGAGGCGATTGAGGGTCTCAATGGCGAAAAGCCAGCTCCGCCGGAGCCGCCCCGGGTGCGGGTGCGGGGTGGTTCGGCCCTGGCCGGTCAAGGTGCCCAAGTGCGCACTGCCCGCAACACCGTCGATGTGCGTGGTTTGCGGGTGCATGAAGCCGAAGCGGCCGTGGAAGAAAGCCTCAGGGCCGCCTCAGGTCCGGTTTGGGTGATCCATGGCCATGGCACCGGCAAACTGAAGCGGGGCCTGCGGGAGTGGCTGGCAGGGGTGCCCTACGTTGAGCGGGTGACTGATGCGGAGCAGGGGGATGGGGGCGGTGGTTGCAGTGTGGTGTGGATTAAATAAAATTGAAGATAATTTTTTGAATACTTCTAATACAATTACTAAATCTTTAATTATAGACAATATTAAGAGAAATCAAAATTTAAAAATATACAGTTGATTTAAGAGTTAAAATTTAAAAGCTGATTAAAAAAAAGATTTAAAGATAGTATAATTAAAACATCTATTAACTCATCAATAAGAAAAGAATAAAATAAACTGGGTATATTTTTAAATTAAATATTGAAATTTAGATTATTCAGCTAAACTTATCACCATCAATTGTAGAACCTACTCCACCTGCTGTAATTTTAAATTCAATTTCACGAAGCGCTGGCTTGATCCAAGCCTTTCTCTCCTGAAGATTATGGGAAACAATTTCAGCAGATTGGATCAGATTTGAATAGACA
>CANGZM010000185.1 GCA_947458155.1 Synechococcaceae cyanobacterium
CGAAAGCCAGGGGAGGTGGGGGTGGCGGTGGTGGTGTGGTCCCCACTGGGACGAATCCCGCCAAGGGGTGCAGATCGGTCATGGCGTCTTTGGCTCTGCTTGCATTGTGACCTTGCTGCCAGCTTCGAATGCCGCCAGCTTTGAATGCTGCCAACTTTGAATAAGCATGGCGCTCTTTAGGATCCGGGTGTCCGCTCCTTGGCCGTGTCCAACTCCACCGGTGACCTGCCGCTAGTCACCCTTGTTCTGGGCACGCGTCCTGAAGCCATCAAAATGGCTCCCGTGATTCGGGCTTTCCAGGCCAGTGGCGACTTCCGCAGCCGGGTGGTCCTCACCGGTCAGCACCGCGAGATGGTCAGCCAGGTGATGGACCTGTTCGCCATCAAGGCGGACCGGGACCTGGCCCTGATGGCACCCAACCAAACCCTCACCCACGTCACCACCGCAGCGCTGGAAGGGCTGCGCCAGGAATTCGTTGAGTTCAGGCCCGACCTCGTCTTGGTCCAAGGGGACACCACCACGGCCTTTGCCAGTGCCCTGGCGGCCTTCTACGAGCGCCTGCCCGTGGGCCATGTCGAGGCGGGTTTGCGCACCGACAACCTCTTTGATCCCTTCCCGGAGGAGGCCAACCGACGGCTGATCTCTCAGCTGGCGGTGCTGCATTTCGCTCCCACCGAACAGGCGGCCCTCAACCTGCGGGCCTCAGGGGTGGTGGGGGAGACGGTCACCACCGGCAACACGGTCATTGATGCCCTGCTGCAGATGGCGGAAACCACGCCCGAATGGCATGTGGAGGGGCTGGATTGGCGCCGGCAGCGGGTGCTGCTGGCCACGGTCCATCGGCGCGAGAACTGGGGAGAGCGCCTCGAGGACATCGGCCGTGGCTTGCTGGCCCTGCTGGACCTGCACCCCGACACCGCCCTGCTGCTGCCCCTGCATCGCAACCCGACCGTGCGGCAACCGCTGCAGGCCCTGCTTGGTTCCCACCCGCGGGCCTTCCTGACCGAACCCCTCGATTACAACCACCTGGTGGCGGCCCTGCGCGGCTGCACCCTGGTGCTCACCGATTCGGGCGGTCTGCAGGAAGAGGCCCCCGCCTTGGGCAAACCGGTGTTGGTGCTGCGGCGCACCACCGAGCGGCCCGAGGCGGTGGCGGCCGGAACCGCCAGGCTGATCGGCACCGACAGCTCCACAATCGTCGCCGAAGCCAGCCGCCTGCTGGAGGACGCCGAGGCCTACGGGGCCATGGCGATGGCCCACAATCCCTTCGGGGATGGCTACGCCAGCGGTCGCATCGTGGCGGCGGCCTTGCGGTTCATGGCCGCTTCTTCGCCCACGGCGGCAGGTCGATGAAAATGGGGGTGTCGCTGGCCAATCCGGAGATGATCTGGGTGTCCCGGCCACTGCTCACCCCCAGTTGCACCGGCTGAAACTTGGGCTCCCGGTCTTTGCCGACCAGCAGTACCCCCGGCCGGCCGTTTTCGGTGACTACCGCCACGGTGGGCACCAAGGTGCGAGGACCCAGGTTGCCAGTCTTGAAATCAACGTCGGCGGTCATGCCAATGCGCAGTTGGGGCGCTGGCTCGGTCAGCTGCAACTTGACTTCGAAGGAAGTCACGTTGTTGGTCTTGATGGCTCGCGGGGCGATCTGGCGCAGCCGGGCGGGAAAGCGCCGATCGGGAAACGATTCGACCCGAACACTGGCGGGCATGCCCAATTGCAGGCGGCCCAGGTCGCTTTCGGGGACCTTGGCGATCACCTCAAGTCCCCGGGCCAGTTCGACGATTGAGGAGCTGGTGGCTCCGGCGGTGGCGGAGGCGGTGGTGGTTGGGGTGACAAAGGCGCCGGGTTCAGCAAAACGCTGGCTGATGACGCCGCTGAAGGGGGCCCTGATCGTGAGCTCTTCCCGCTCGACCAGGCGCTGTTCGATGCGCTGGCCGGCGGCGTTGAGGGCCATGCTCTTGACCTCGTAATCCGAGCGGAAACGGTTTAGTTCGTTGAGGCTGATGGCCCCTTGGCGAAACAACGGTTCATTGCGCTGCAGCTCACTGCGGCTGCGCTCCAGTTCGGATCTGGCGGCCAGCAAATTGGCCTGCAGCTCTTGAATGCGGTCGCGCAGGTCGCCATCGTCCATGCGGGCAATCGGTTGGCCCGCCACCACCTGATCGCCTTCATCCACCAGCAGCTCGACCAACTGACCCTGGCGCTTGGGGCTGACATTGACCCGGTTGACCGCGTCCAGCTCGCCGGTGGCGGTAACCACCCCGGGCAGGGAGCCGGTGCGGGAGAGCACCGTGAAGGGGCCGATATCCCGTTTGGCCAGGGCCTGTTGTCGCAGCCACCAGCCCAAGCCCGCCAGGGCGGGCACCAGCAGGGCCAGGCTGATCCAGAGACCGCGGCGATTGCGGCCGCGGCGGGGGCTGGGGCTGGGAGGTGGCGACAAGACCAATTCCGGTTCAACCGATGCTGGCTTCGGCGGCCGTTCAAGGGAAGGGGATCGACTCGGGGATCGGCTGGAGGATCGGCTGAGCGAGGCGCCTTCCGGTTCCCGATTAGCGGGCTGCAGGGGGATGGGGGCGGACATCAAGGGCTAGGGAGTGGAGCCAGTCTCGCTGTTTATTCGCGCCAATGTGATGGGTTCTTGGGGCAGCGGCTCGTAGATTCCGACCATGCTTAAAGCCGGAATCGTCGGCTTGCCCAACGTGGGCAAGTCCACCCTCTTCAATGCTCTGGTGGCCAACGCCCAGGCCACCGCCGCCAATTTCCCCTTCTGCACCATCGAACCCAACAGTGGGATTGTGGCGGTGCCCGATGGGCGCCTCGCTCAGCTCGCCAAGGTTTCCAGTTCCAAGGAGATCATCCCCACAAGGGTCGAGTTCGTCGATATCGCCGGCCTGGTCAAGGGGGCCAGCCAGGGTGAAGGGCTCGGAAACAAGTTCCTGGCCAACATCCGGGAAGTCGACGCCATCGTCCATGTGGTGCGTTGCTTTGAAGACGACGACGTCATCCACGTTTCGGGGTCGGTGGATCCGCTGCGCGACGTGGAGGTGATCAATCTGGAGCTGGCCCTGGCCGATCTGGCCCAGGTGGAGAAGCGCCGCGAACGCCTCAAAAAGCAGCTGCGCACCAGCAAGGAAGCCGCGGTGGAGGACGGGATTTTGGAACGCATTCAGGCGGTGCTGGAGGAGGGTGGGGCCGCCCGTTCGCTGCCTCTCGGCGATGACGAACAGGTGCTGCTGCGTCCCCTTGGCCTGCTGACCGCCAAACCGATCATCTATGCCACCAACGTCAACGAAGACGACCTGGCCAGCGGCAACGCCATGGTCGAAGCGGTGGCGGCCCTGGCGCAGCGAGAGGGGGCGGAAACGGTCCGGATTTCGGCCCAGGTGGAGGCGGAACTGATGGAGTTGCCAGAAGCGGAAAGGGCTGAATTCCTGGCCGGATTGGGGGTGAGCGAGGGGGGGCTGCGCAGCCTGATCGGCGCCACCTACCGCTTGCTGGGCCTGCGCACCTATTTCACCACCGGCGAAAAGGAGACCCGGGCCTGGACGATCAAGGCGGGCATGACGGCCCCCCAGGCAGCTGGGGTGATCCATACGGATTTTGAGCGCGGCTTCATCCGGGCCCAGACCGTGGGCTACGGGCAGCTGCTGGAGGCGGGTTCGTTGGCCGAAGCCCGCAACCGGGGCTGGCTGCGCAGTGAAGGCAAGGAGTATGTGGTGGCCGAGGGAGACGTGATGGAGTTCTTGTTCAATGTCTGATTCCCTGTCTGAATTCAATGTCTGATTCTCTGTCTGATTTTTGGCAGCACCGGTGAACCGATCCCCCCTGGGGGGACGCTCCCTGGTGGGTGCCTTTTTGCCGGGTGATCTGACGGCGGGCCTCACGGTGGCCGCCTATCTCATCCCCCAGTGCATGGCCTATGGCGAGCTGGCCGGCCTGGCGCCGATCAATGGCCTCTGGGCGATGCTGCCCTCGATCGTGATCTATGCCTGGCTAGGGGGTTCCCCCCAGCTATCGGTGGGCCCGGAAACCACCACCGCCTTGATGACGGCGGCCCTGGTGGGGCCGCTGGTGGCGGCGGGCGATCGGTCCGGGTCCATCGCCCTGGCCAGCCTGATGGCCCTGCTGGTGGGGCTGGTGTGCCTGCTGGCGGCCCTGCTGAAGTTGGCTTTTCTGGCCGATCTGCTCTCCCAGCCAATCCTGGTGGGTTACCTGGCCGGGGTGGCGTTGTTGATGATCGCCGGCCAGATGCACACCCTCACCGGCATCGGCCCCAGGGCCGATTCCTTGTGGGAGGCCCTGGAGGCACTGGTGCAACGCCATGGGGCCGTGCATGGCCCCAGCCTGGCTTTGGCCGGCCTGGCCCTTTTGCTGATGCTGGTGCTGCGTCGCTGGCGTCCCCACCTGCCCGGGCCGTTGCTGGTGGTGCTGTTGGCCACTGCCGCCTCGGGGTTGCTGCACCTGGATCGGCAGGGGGTGGCGATGGTGGGCACGATTGAGGCGGGTCTGCCCGCTTTTGTACTGCCGACGGGCTTGACGCTGGCTAGCTGGCAACCACTGATGCTCGGCGCTGTCGGCATCGCCCTGGTGGGTTACTCCGACAACATGTTGACGGCCCGCTCCTTCGCCCAGCGCCACGGGGAGCGAATTGATGCCAGCAAGGAGTTGGTGGCCCTTGGGGTTACTAATGTGGCCACCTCGCTGTTCCAGGGGTTCCCGGTCAGCAGCAGCAACACCCGCACGGCC
>CANGZM010000186.1 GCA_947458155.1 Synechococcaceae cyanobacterium
AAGCAGATTTTGTTGTACTTTTCCATGTTTGATGATCTCAGGTGAAGAATGAGCAAGCCTGGTTTGGGCTGGCTCAATCCGTTGCGCTACCGCTTGATTTATCCTGCTTGACTTTGGCGCTTCCTGGCAGGATTGATCACAGTACTTCACAATTAATCCAGTCTTATTGTTGCCAGGCAATCAAGTGGCCGAAGCATCTGACTTGCTCACGGGTGCCGCGCGAGCCTAAGCAAAGCGGCAATCGGCTTGATGCCGGCAGGCTGGCACTGTCCGCGCCTACGAGAGGCTGCTGGGTCTACGCCAGTGCGGCAAGACCAGCCTGGCCGGCCGTTGCCGCCGCGCCTTTCCGGCGGATTCTGAGGAGCAAGGCCTGATCTAGCCGAGCAGAGCTTGATCTGTTGATGCCCCCGGCCGAGGCCGCTCCTCCCTCAGTCCATCTCCTGATTGCCCTCCTGCAGCCGGCGCAGATGCTCCTTCTACATGCCGGCTAAAGATCGCAAAGCCGCTGGCCAGGGCCAGCAGGAGCTCCCGGAGTTTGATCACCCATGCACGCCCACGCCGATCGGCACAACGCGCAGATCCATAATCACCTTCACCGCTTTCACCGCTGAATTACCTCGATCGTGGATCGGAGATCCCCCGTGCTGCCATGTCTGTCTTTCCGCTGCTTGTGATCGTCCATGCCCTGGCGGCCACGGTGTGGACCGGCGGCCATCTGGTGCTGGATCTGGGAGTGCTGCCCAGGGCATTGCGGGCGCAGAGCGCGGCACCGATCCGCGCCTTCGAGGAGGTCTTCGAGCCACTGGGCCTGACGGCCCTGGCCATCCAGGTGCTCACCGGGCTGGGGATGGGCTGGATCTACCTGCCGGGCTTGCATGGATTGCTCAGCCCGGCCAACCCGATCGGGATGCTGGTGGGGGTGAAGCTGCTGCTGCTGGCCGGCACCGCCGCCCTCGCCGTTCATGCCCGGCTGCGGCTGATCCCCAACCTCACCGACGACAACATGAGCGGCCTGGCCTGGCACATCCGCGGCATCACCGCCCTGGCGATCGCCTTTGTGGTGGTGGGCGGACTCATTCGCCTGGGTGGGCTGGGCTGACTCGTTCGCCCACCACAACAAAGCCCGGAGCGTTGGCCCCGGGCGTTTGTCTGCTCAGCCGTGGTGCCGTCCCAAGGGGGTCGGGCGCAGCTGTGCGGTCGGTTGATCGTTTTGAGTTCAGGGTGTTTTCAGTTGTGGTCGGAGCTGCGGGCGCTGGCACCTGGGGCCAGGTGTCTATCGGGACGTTCCGTTGGGTCCGGGGCACCTGAGGCGGTGCAATGGACGGCGACTGGGCTACACGCCAGGAACGTCAGAGATCCGTCGAGAGTGTTGGAGCAGGGGCCGGATCGTCAGCTCACTACTATCTTCTGCTCAGGTGGGGTGTCTTCCATGTTCTGGAGCCTCCCGGGTGTCGTCGTGGATCTCCAGCCAACCACAAACCAGGGCACCCGCCAGTGGGTGGCACTCAGCCCCGGCTGCGGCTCCACCTCCAGCAGTGCGCCGTAGAAGCGGGCCAGGCCGGCCGGACCACCGGCGGCCAGCACGATCGAGGCGCTCATCCCCATGGCCTCCACCAGGGCCTGCGGGGCTGGGCGGCATGGCGGCCGTCGCAGAGGGGATAGCGGTGGGAGCGACCACAGCTGCACAGCTGATGCACCCCTGCGGGCAGTTCCAGCGGCTCCGTGCCTGGGGTGGCGGCAGTTGGATCAGACATAAGCTCAGCCCTCCAATTGAGGCCTGAGCCCAGTGTGAAACAGCTGCATCCTTGGTCTGTTGGGGCGATCCTGCTGGTGCGGCTGTATCCGGGGAACCAGCTCAATCAGCCACAGTGAAGTCAGATAACGCGCTGGAAAGAGAGGAGGTCCATCCCCTGGTGCTCACCGGCCATAGGCCATGAGGCCAAATCTCGCGTCTCGTCACGGCCCAGGCTGGCGACCACCCGAGGGCCCACGGCGCCGAATGAACGCCCATACCTGCTGTGGCCAATGCTTGGGTAGGTCGCCGCTCCGCAGGTTCAAGGTCAACATCGAGCGAAGCAAGGGCCAGCCACCGTTGAGGCTGAGGACAATCAGATGCCCGACTACAGCGAGGGTCAGCACCACCCAGCTGCTGAGATGAAGGAGGTACCAGAACTGATTGAGATCTCCGTCCGTCAGCCAGTCGTCTTCCATCGGCAGGCCGCTGAGCACAGCCGCCGCCAAGCTCAGCAGGGCCGCTGTATTGGTCAGGCGCTGCCAGGCCGGCAGAGATCCCACCATCCGGCCCAGATCGGCCGGACGGAACAGACGGCGGACACCGAGGGTGAGTGAGTAAAGGGCAAATGGAACAAGCACCCACTGCAGAAGACCGCCTACATCACCGTGCAGGTCGATCACCTGCTCCGATCCCCCGAGTGGCAGGCGACCAAACCGGCCGTCGTAGTGGTTGTAAATGAGAAAGCCGGTGAACGAGGCTACCCCGGCCACTGCAGCGGCCACGCCATGCAGCAGACGGAGCAGAGAGGGCTGATAGGGAGTCGCCAACGCCACTGATCAACTCGCCACAGTATCGCCAACGTATCGCCAACGTTGGGATTGGGAAGTCTACGTTCATCTCAAAACGCCACAACCTCTGTGCCGCCACGGAACTCGTGCGCGCAGTCACTTCGCGAAACTGGTGGACAGGAAAAAGAGCGATAAGGACACGCTCCAGGACCAGCTCCCTGTATGGATGGTAGGCCACGCAACTTCACCGTCAGTGGATCGGCTATGGCGTGGTGAATGGTGATTCTTCCTGTTCCTCATCCTTGCCCCAGCCCAGGATCATGCCAGCCACGGGAATGGCCAGGAACACTCCAAGCAGGCCCGCCAGACGCTCGCCCACGAACAGTGCAAAGAACAGCACCACCGGCTGGATCTCAAGGGCCCGTCCCATCACCCGCGGATGGATCAGATTGTCCTGGATCTGCTGAATAACCACCGAGGCGATCACCACCTGCAGGGCCAGCCACTGGCCCTGGGTAAGGAACACCAAGGTGGCAGCTACGATCACACCGAGGGTGGCACCGATGCCTGGGATGGCATCCAGCACACCCACCACAATGGCCAGCACCAAGGAGAACTTAACACCCAGTACAGTGAAGACCAGGAGACTGGCCAGGCTCAGAAAGATCATCAGCGTGATCTGCCCACGCAGAAAGCCCAGCACATTTTTCTGAACGCTTCGGTCAAAGCGGCCGCGCACGTCATTCGGCAACAGGCGCAAGAGCTGGCGCCAAGTGGCCCCATTGTCGAGGAGCATGTAGACCACGATCACGACCAGAAAAACGCTGCCAAAGACGCTGGTAAAGGCTCCACCGACCATTCCTAGGCCCTTACCGAGACTGTCGCGCAAAAGCTCAATCAGCTGAGAGGGACCAATCGTTTTGAGGAAACTGTGAAAGGGCAGATCCGGACTCTGAAAGGCCAGAACCAGATCATTGAGCAGGCCCGTACATTGGTTGACCAACTGGAAGCCAAGCACCCTCACAAACAGGCTCACCACACCGATGGACCCCAGCACGGTGAGCAGGATCGCCAGGCTTCTCCCGCAACCCAGGCGCACCAACCGACGTACTGGGAAGTCCAACAGCACTGCCAGCATCGCCGCTGCAATGAACATGGTGAGCACTGCCTGGAAGTAGTCGATCACCTTCACAACACCCCACCCGCAGGCAAGTAGCAACAGGAAGCGCAGCAGGGCCGAGTTATTTAGCCGCTGCCAGGCCGGACCGTTGTAGTCGTTCATCGAAGTTGCCGGTGAGCGGCGCTGGTGGCAGTCATGATCCTGAGCAGAGTCGGTGAATCACAAGATTCACTGAGCCGAGACAACAGCGGCTAGAAAGCTTGCGAATTGACATAATTAGTCCCAGAGTATTGAACCCATAGCTTCAGCCAGGCATGGCTACATGGAGAGCTTCCGCCCGACAGCGCCGCAGCAACCATCCCAACTCGCCCTTGGCGACATTGACACGCAGCGGGCCCAGGCGGGGGATCGGCGGAAGTGGAATCCCATGGCGATCACCGATCAGCCTTGAAGCCACCGCAGTCTTGCCAGCTGTCCAGCAGGCGAGCCAGCTCATTCTTCATGGCAACGAGCTCTGAGACGCGCAGGTTTATTGATTCCATCCTGCCCGCAATGCTGTCTTTCAGGACAGAGCAGTTACAGACACCAGCTCGCCGGACCTCCAGAATCTTCGCCAACTCGGGAATCGATACATCCATCGCTCGCAGCGCCCGAATGATCGCCAGCTCAGCGAGATTCTCCTCATCAAACAATCGGTATCCGCCGGCGGAGCGATCCTTGGGCTGGAGCAGGCCCTCATCGCAGTAGTAACGGATCGTCTTCACCGGCAGGCCGGTGCGCCTGGCTACCTCGCCGATGCGCAGGCTGGGACCAGGGTTTGCTGATAGGGATCCCTGGCGGGCCAAGGCAAGAACTCTCCACTGGGTAGAAGCTTCACCAGCCTAGGAGGCGCCATAAAGCGAGGGAAGCAGGCCAAGAGTCTCCAGCAGTCGTGCGTTACTAGAGACATTCGCTAGGGTGGGTGTTCAGCAGGCCAGCCTGCGCTCGCACCCGTCCCGTGTCGATCCTTTCAAGTCCGTGGCCAGCTCGGGCGGCAGCCGCGATCGGAGCCCACCTCCTGTTCTCAGCCGCCGGCCTGGCCACT
>CANGZM010000187.1 GCA_947458155.1 Synechococcaceae cyanobacterium
CAGGTCGGGCGCGGAGGGGTGCTTCAACAGTGGTGAGCCTTGCCGAGCACTGAAAGGAGACTAGGGGGGCAGGATGCTGCCTAACCCCTGAACCCGCGCATGAGCGTGCAGTTTGCCCATGAGTTCTGGTCTCACGATTCGTCCCCTGGAGGCAGGCGACATCCCGCTGGTGACCGAGTGGGCTCGCAACGAGGGCTTTTGTCCGGGGGAGGGCGATGTGGATATCTACCGCCAGACCGATCGTCAGGGGCTGTGGGTGGGCTGCCTGGAAGGAGAACCGATCGGCTGCCTTGCGGGAGTGCGCTACAGCCAGGCCTACGGCTTCATGGGTTTGTTTCTGGTGACGCCGCCGCACCGGGGCCGGGGCTATGGCGTCCAGCTCTGGCGCCATGCACTGGAGCACCTGGATGATGTGAGCTGCGTGGGCTTGGAAGCCGCCCCCGAGCGGATCGACGACTACGCCGGTTGGGGCTTCCGCTCCGCTTCCCCCACCACCCGCTGGCAGCTCAACTCCCTGGATATGCCATGGGAGCCGCCCCAAGACGATCAGCTAACGCTGGTCGACGCCACCAGCCTGCCGGATGAGGTGGTGCAGGCCTATGACGCCAGCCGCGAACCCTCGCCCCGCCCCCATTTCCTCAGCGACTGGCTGCACCATCCGGCTGGCACGGTGCTGGCCCTGGTCGATGCTCAGCAGCAATGCCATGGCTTCGGCCGCATCCGCCCCTGCCTGTTGCGGCAAGGCAGCGGTTGGCGGATCGGACCGCTGCTGGCCGACAGTCCAGAGCTGGCGGAACGCCTGCTGCGGGGCCTGTTGCAGCGCCATCAAGGCGTGGTGCTGCTGGATGGGCCCGGTGCCAACCCCGCTGCCGGATTTTTGCTGCAGAGCCTGGGCTTTGCGCCGATTTCCGAAACCCTGCGCATGTACCGGGGGACCCAGCCCCAGGTCAGCCTGGCGGATGTCTATGGCTTGGCCTGTCTGGAATTGGGGTGAGGGGTGGGACGCTGCCGCTGGACCGCATGACAGCAGCCGTTCTGTGCCGCGGATCGGTGGCTTCAGGCCCATCCCAGCGTCACACTCTGCCCGCTCACCAGCACCCTCAGGCAGGCTCCCCTGGAGCGGATCGCCGTGGAGCCCTCAGGACGCAATGGCCTGCACAAGCCCTCCCAGCTGATGGTCGACAAACTCTTCACCGTGCCGGCAGATGCAGTGGGTGAGGTGGTGGGACAGCTGGAGCCCCAGGTGCTGGTAGATCTGGATCTGGCCCTGCGGAGTTGGCTGGAGCTTCCCTGATGGCTCCAGCGTCTGATGGCGTGGCCACGGGACTGACCCGTGGAATTGTGTTCGTCGATGCCTGCAAGGCAGCGGTTGGTGGATCGGACCACTGCTGGCCGACAATCCAGAGCTGGCGGAACGCTTGCTGCGGGGTCTGGGCTTTGCGCCGATTTCTGAGACCATGCTTGTGTACCGGGGGACCCAGCCCCAGGTCAGCCTGGCGGATGTTTATGGGTTGGCTTGTCTTGAATTGGGGTGAGAGGTGGGGCAGATCTGGCATGGGTCGCAGCGATAGGTGGGGTGCAGTGCGTAAGCCCAATGGCTTAGTCAGTAGCGATTGCCTGGAGGGGCATGCGGTCGACGATGGCTTCTATGGCCCCATGGGCCTTGAATTTGGGACAGTGGGTTCGGCGATTGGTCAACTCCTGAGGACAGGGCTTCGCCAACGGTGGGTACCCCGGTTTGGGGCGATGTCCTGGCTCAGAGGTTAAAGATGGCACTGGGCAAGAACACCCCGACTGCTTTATCCGGTGCTTGCTTGACAATGCATACAAGGGGTGGGTTGAGCGTGATAAAATGAATCCACATATCATTCATCAAATCCGATTGCTACTATGGGTTCCATGCCTCAGCAATGTCTTCCAAGCCACCCAAGAGACCAATTTTTGCAGGATATGCAGCCGTGATCGGATTTTGCGTTATATGTAGGTCCGCATATTCAATGTTAGCCCCCTGAGGAAAAACCGTGGCAATACAACAGAATTTTCTTTCATACCATCGTTCCGTGGGTCAACAGATTCTTGCAGAAGAGAGCCGAATCCGCGATCTAATCGGGTCATCCCATTGGGCAACGGATGGCGCACACAAAGAAAGCGTGCTCAGAAACCTAATTCGAGGATTTGCTCCCGAAATCTATCGGGTGGGTACCGGGTTCGTCTGCTATCCGTCGACAGAGGAGATCTCCGCACAGAATTCCAGTCAAATCGACATACTTATTACAGCGAAGGACTCGCCAACGCTTTATCGGAGCGAGGGATTGCACATCGTCACCCCGGAATGCGTGAAGGCAGTAATAGAGGTTAAAACCAAAGTGCAGAATGGGGCAAAGCTTGACGATGTAATCGGACGCCTGAGTCTGGACGCTCGTAACGTCCGAGAACAAGCCAGGTCCAATTGCTGGGCAGGACTGTTCATTTACAACAAAGGGTCGTTGTCTGATAGGGATATCTTGGAAGCACTACAGCGGAATACAAATGGGGAGGTTGTCGGAGCAATTAATTGCATCGCGGTAGGCGAGTCACATTTTGTGCGTTTCTTCCCTACAGGCCATCCGGGCAGTGGTGAAGACGCAGTTCCAATGTGGCATTCCTATCAGATAAAGGATTTAGCAAAGGCGTATTTTGTTAGCAACTTGATTACCCATCTCACGCCAGACCTGAATTCAGCATCTTTAGATGCTTGGTACCCAATTAGTGGTACAAAGGAAGTCTATAGGCTTCATTATGCAAAACTCTATGAGGGAACAGTTGCATCGTTTGCAGGGGGCTAACCATTCGCTGCAGGCGCGACGTCGCTGACGGGCCGCGGCCTGAGCTTAAACATTACCGAGCTTCCATTCCCAAAAAACGCCTATGGAAATCCAGCTAAGCAAAAAAGATCTCAAAGCAGCTTCACAAAATTGGAATACGTTAGTAAAGAGTGGTGATAAAGAGAAAAATTACTGCATTCCAACCAGTATTGAGGAGTATAAGAATTTTGATAATCTTGCGGCTCGATTAAAAATCGGTTTTCAAGACTGGATTTTGCTAGATAATGCTATAACGGCATTTAAAGAAGTTTTTAACAGGATTTATGAGGCACCTGAATTAAAGGGAGTTGTTTCTTACAAAACAGTCTATTCTGCTTTCAAAAAGGAATTAGATGTAGAAATTTCTAATAGAAATATTGATTCAACAAATAAAAGGGATTTTATTAGTGCGTTTGAAAGTATTCAAAATTCTATTGATGATAAAATTAGTGACTTTGACTTCTTTTTTGTAATTGAAGGACTAGAACTAAAAGACCTTGATAAAATCAACTGCGGTAAAGTTGAAATCCTTTCATTTAATCAGGTCTTGTGCGATCAGATGATTGCGGCTTTTTTTAGAGATACAATTTCACAAAACTCAGAAGTATTAGCTTTTAAACAAGAATTTTACAAGAATTTCTTGAATAGCTTGTGCATAAGATCCACAGCTTATGGCGATTCTGATACTGCCTACAAAAAAGCTTATAGGCAAGCACGAGAGTTAATCAACTACCTCAGATATATAATTTGTTTGTATTGGCATGATAGAGCTTCAGGCAAATTGTTAAAAATAAATCTTTCTTTTGAAGCATTTAGTAATAGTGAAAGAACTTTGATTAGAAGGATTAAAGACAATGTCATTATTTTAAGTTCAGGTCGAGGTCGTAAACCTCTACATAAATTCCCCATCGATAATAACCGACTTAAAAATTTATCTTTTGATGGTTTCCTAAAAGACTTCTCTACAATTATTAATGCCCCTTCACAATCACAATTAGATGGATGTATTTTGTCGGCAATTTACTGGATAGGTGAAGCGCAAAATGAAGCCGATCTAGATGTTTCTTTTCTCAAATACTGGACTGCACTAGAGTGTATATTTACTGGTACTGAACAGCCCACACACGCTTTAGCAAAAGGGGTCACAACTCTCAATACTTTTAGTGGTTATGAATTCATAAAGATTGAAGATGCTAAAGAAGTGTATAGAAATATGATAAAGCTTTATGATCAACGCTCAGATATTATTCATCGTGGTATGAATTATTTGGCTAATCAAGTGATTGATGAGGCTGATATTAATATAATTTGTAAGTACACTGCATGGAGTATTCTAAGCTTGTTTCACCTACGGTCTATTGGTTATACGAGTATGCAAGAGGTTGGCGATCATACCAATAGGCTATATTGGGGGATGACTACCAGCAAAACGATGTCAAAAGCAGTTAGCACATTCGCCACGGCAATCAAGGACGCTGAAAGTCTTTTGATGCTTTTCGACCAAATGCATAAGAACGACCCTGAATCAGCGGAGGTCCTTAAGCGAGCCAGTCTGGTTATGGCAGTTACAGCTTGGGAGACCTACGTTGAAGACCGTTTGAGCGAGGCAGTTGAAGTCCGGCTGAAGGCCCTCAGTGGCAGTGCAGTTGGCAAGTTTGTTAGCGTCAAATTAGTTGAAGAACTGAAGAGACTGCATAATCCGACTGCTGAGAAGACTAAAAGACTGTTTCTCGCTGGCGTCCCCTGAAGTGGTGTAAATCCCCCGGCCCCCCATGCCGGCTTAGCCAGCTTGGGGGGAGCATCTCAGGCGACTGGCTCCGGCTGGTGTTGCAAGAGGTGGGCAGGTCCGTTTCCCTGGTTCGAGTCCTACCTCAACCAGA
>CANGZM010000188.1 GCA_947458155.1 Synechococcaceae cyanobacterium
AATTCGGTGCCATCGGGCAGGGTGAGGGGAGCGGGGTCGGCAACGGGGGCGGCGCGCCGGCTGTCGATTCCGTCGTGGATGGCGCTGATGCGCCCTTGCCAGTGGCTGGGGAAGCTGGAGAGCTGAAAGCCGGTGGGGGTGACGTTCCAGTTGGCGGCCTCAAGAGTGTTGAGGAGGTAGGCATTCTTCATGTGCGAGCGGGCTTCACTACGCCAGTCGCAAGCACCTTGAAGTTCGGGATCGAAGCCCAGATCGAAACCCTGGTTGCGATAGAAGAATTCCTGATAGCACAGCAGCGGGCAATCAGGCCAGATCTGCTTGAGAAAGAGGGCCTCTCCCCAGCCCGGGTGAGCGCAGATGAGATCCGGGGTGAATCCCTGCTGCTTGAGATCGAAGGCGGCGGCGGCACAGGCTTCACCACGGATCACCTTGGATTCGAACTCCAGCGCCCAGGGATGGATGCCGGGAGTATTGCCACGGCGGAGGCTGTAGCGCACGAAAGTGACTCCCTCAGGCAGGGGCAGGGATGGTTGCTCGATTCCCAGGCCCACCAGGGAGTGGCCGCCCATGCGGGCGAGAGCGACAAGAATGTGTTGGTATTGACCAGGGAAGTTCTGGTGAACAAACAGGATCCTCATGGAGTCAGAGGAGTGCGAACAGGATGAATGGGCAAAAAAAAACTCCCCCGGAGGGGAGTTTGAGAAGGCTGAATCGAAGATCAAACCAAAGTAATTTGGCCGGGACCGATCGATCCTGGAAGAGTCGTTTGGAAGAGTAGGTCAGAAGAACTATATGCACGCTGGGAATCTTGGATCCAAAGATAGTTGCCAGCTGTTCCAGCGATGGTCGCAGTAAAAGTATAAGCTCTAATAGTATTGGTGTCGGAAGCAGTAGCTGGAACCGCAGGTAGATCAAGTGCAGTCTTAAGATCAGCAAAATTGGCAAATACACCACCAGCGATGCCGGTTGAAGTAATAGTGCCGCCAGCAGCAAACTGACCTCCGGCTAGCTGGTTGGTTACAGCTGAGATGTTAAGGAAATCACCAGAGGCACCAGCAGCAAAAGCACCATAAGGAGCGAAGCTATCAAAAGTGCGTGCCGTTCCAGACGTAGCTGCAGCAGATTCACCAATTGCTTTGACGAAGAAAGTGGATACTCCACCTGCAAAAACAAAATCATCAGCACCAAGGCCACCGGTTATACTGTCGTTCCATGCATTGATTCTGTCATTTCCAGCGCCCGCATAAACCATATCTGTACCTGTACCACCAGTTATAGTATCGTTATCAGCATTACCCCAGATGCTGTCATTATCATTTGAGCCATTAATTACATCGTTCCCCGAACCACCTGTAAGGTCAAAGCCCATCGCAAATCCGCCCGCGCCATTGTCGGTGGTTGCATTAGTAAAGTTAATAGTGTCGTCATCTGATCCACCGCCAATAAAATTGCTGCCGGAAAGGGTTACATTTAAACCAACTCCGTCAATTACATCAGCCCCGGCATTGCCATTGATGGAAGAGTTATTGAATACTTGAGCACCACCAATGTTAAGTTCGATGGTGTCATTTCCGTCACCACCATTAATTGTTGCCAACGCAAGATTGCTAGCTACTTCAATGATGTCAGAGCCAGCTCCACCATCGATTTTACTAGCAAGGAATTGGAATCCGCCAATAATATTATCTGATCCTTCACCACCGCCGATAAAGCTATTAGAAACAGAATCAAACACATCAATGATGTCAGCCCCCTTATTGCCGTTAATGGAGGAATCACTGATGTTGGTACTAAAAAAGATTTGGTCAGCACCATCACCACCATTAATGGTAGCGGTACGCTGAATGCCGGTAGAGTTGTTGACTTGAATGACATCGGCATCGCCGAGACCCGAAAGCGTTACGTTTCCGGTTTCATCAAAAATGACGCCCACATCCACACCAGGAGTGCCGATGAAATCAACGCCGGATGCGCTGCGAACAGTTGTGAAGGCCAAAGTTTCAGAGGTTGTTGACTCACTGATAATAATACCCTTAAGTCAAGGTGGTAGTCAACACGACCAAAGGCTTTTGTGACAGAATCCTAACAGGCCCATGCTACGGGGTGGGCTCGCTTCGGTTGGCTCGGAAGTAATCGGCCTTGAGCCTGAAGCTACTTGGCGAAGCTACTTGGTAGTTCAGCTTACACAAATACGTAACAGGGCTTACCCAGGACAGATCTTTGCCTTAACGAACCGTGATTTTGACGACAAAGACTCCGCCTGGGGGCTGAAGTGCTCCTTGAGATGGGTGCGCAGGCGCAGCGGCAGCTCGATAACCACCCGGCCCTGCACCAGGCCGGCCCGTAGGCTTTCCAGGGCAATCCCTCCCCCCCTTGGGCAGCCCCATCCAGCTCCTGTGCCACCGACGCGGCGCCCCGGGCCTGCGGCTTGGTTTCGGCCCCGGGCTGCGGCCTGTGCGGGCCATGGAACAGCTGAAACAGCTGTTTGAGGCCCACAGCTTCTGGGCCCAGGGACGCTCCCTGGCTGGGCTTCGCCGGATGCTGCGGGGCAGCGAAGCGGTGGTGACCGCTTGGCAGGACGGCCAGCTGGTGGGCTTCGGCCGCTGCACCAGCGATGGTGCCTACAGGGCCGTCCTCTGGGATGTGGTGGTAGCCCGGCAGCAGGAGGGACAAGGTCTGGGCCGCCGCCTGGTGGCCACGCTGTTGGCCGCACCAGCGGTAGCGGCGGCCGAACGTGTCTATTTGATGACCACCAACAGCCACGGCTTCTACGAACGCCTGGGCTTCCATGAGGCCACCAGCCAGCGACTGATGCGGCTCGGCTGAGCCAGGGGGGGTACCCTTGATGATGCATGATGGCTCAGTTGGCGGCGCTGTCGCCCGGAACGCCGGCTTCGGCCGGTGATCTGCGGATGTAGCTCAGTGGTAGAGCATCTCCTTGCCAAGGAGAGGGTCGAGAGTTCGAATCTCTTCATCCGCTTGATTCCATATTTTGACTACCCTGCTAGCTCGCGTTTTGCCGGCAGGCCCATCCGGATGGGACTCGACAGTTAGCGGCCCCTGGCCTTGAGCACAGTCTTGATCGTCTTCAGCAAGATCAGCAGGTCGAGCGCCGTGCCCCAATGCCGCAGGTAGTAGAGGTCGTAGCTGAGCTTCAGTTCGGCCTCTTCGACGCTCGCCGCATAGGGGGCACACACTTGGGCCCAGCCACTCAAGCCCGGGGGCATCCAGTGGCGCTTGCGGTAGTGGGGAATCCGGGTCTCGAGGTCATACTCAAGCTCCGGGCGCTCCGGGCGCGGCCCGATCAGGCTCATGTCGCCGCGCAGCACGTTGAGCAGTTGCGGCAGTTCATCGAGCCGCACCCGGCGCAGGATCGCGCCGGTGCGGGTGATGCGGGCGTCGCCGCGCACCGTCCAGGTGGCCGGGGCATCGGCAGCGGCCTGGCACATCGTGCGCAACTTGTAGAGCTGGAAGCTTCTGCCCATGAGGCCACTGCGCTCCTGCACGAAGAAAACCGGCCCCCGGTCCTCCAGCCAGATCAGCAGCCCTGCCAAGGCCATCAGGGGCAGGGCTGCCAACAGCAGCAGCAAAGCCACGGCAACATCGGCGCCCCGCTTGAGCTGGCGCTGCACGCTCAGGGGATCCGCCCAGGGCAGGCCCTCCAAGGTCAGGGCCTCCTCGGGCAACAGGGCCGGCAGCAGACGCTGCTGCAGGGATTCCAGCTTTTCCAGCAGGCTTGGAAAGCTGGGCTGGCGAAGGCGGACCATCCGCCGCAGGGCAAGCCGTACAACCAGCGCCCAGAGGCTGAGCCAGGCCAGCAGCAGCAGCTGGGTCCGGCGATAGCCAAGGGTGAAGCTGGGAGGCAGTCTCAGCACCCAATAGGCGAGCACCACCATCAACGAGGTGGCTAGGGCCGCCATCCCCAGCCGCACCAACACCTGAACGCCCCGCAAGCGCGGTAAGCGCAACAGGGTGTAACTGCCGAACAGCCAGCTGAACAGGACGTAAGCGAATCCGAAGGGGATGACCCACTGGGGATGCTCCAGAAGATTCGTCCCCCCGAAGCCATCGAGCAGGGAGGCGCCGGCAGCGACCCCCAGCAGATCGAGGCCAGCGCACAACATCAGCACCTGACGCGGCCTCAGGCGCCCGGCCAGGTGGCTTCGCTTGGATTTCACCCGGCCAGCGCCGCCATCAAACTGCCCATTTCCAGGGCCTGGAGGCCATAGCTCCAGCCGAGGTTGCTCTTGATGCCAGCGCGCTCTAAGGCCTGCTGCAGGGTGTCGGTGGTGAGGACGCCGAAAATCACAGGGATACCGGTGTCCCGGGCCACGGCGGCCACGCCCTTACTGACCTCCGCCACCACTACATCGAAATGGGGTGTGTCACCGCGGATCACGGCCCCCAAGGTGATGACCACCTGGTAGCGACCGCTGGCCGCCAGCCGCTGGGCCACCAGGGGAATTTCGAAACTGCCGGGCACCCATGCCACATCCAGCTGGCTGCTGCTGGCGGCCACATCAATGCCGTGGCGGCTGAGGCAATCAAGGCAGCCGCTGAGCAGCTTGCCCGTGACCAGATCATTGAAACGGGCGACCACCACGGCAATGCGTAGCTGGCCGACATCGGTGAAGCGACCTTCGAAAACGGTCAACGGCTCAAACCACGAAGTAACTCATGCCCCAGTTGAGCAGCA
>CANGZM010000189.1 GCA_947458155.1 Synechococcaceae cyanobacterium
CCCCGACAGTTCTTTGGGGAGCCGATCAAGCAGGGCATCCAGTTCCAGCAGGCCAGCCACCTCGGCCACCCGGGCCTCGATGCGGCGCTCCCGCAGGGAAGGCACCTGCAGGCCCTTGGGCCAGCTGCGGGCCAGTTGGTGGAGGGAATCCTGGAACTGCTGGGGCAAGGTACGGGGCCGACTGCGCCGCAGCCCAAAGCCGATGTTGTCCCGCACACTCAGGTGGGGATAGAGGGCATAGCTCTGGAACACCATGGCGACGTCCCGTTGCGAGGGCCGCAGCCCCACCACCGAGCGCCCCCCAACGCTGATCGCCCCGCTGCTGGGGGTCTCCAGGCCAGCCAAAAGTCGCAATAAGGTGCTTTTACCGCAGCCTGAAGGTCCCACCAAGACCAGGAACTCGCCATCGGCCACTGTCAGATCCAGATCCCGCAAGACGGTCACCGGCGCTGCGCCCCGGCGGGGGGGGTAGATCTTGCTGACCCCCTGGAAGTGAACCTCGGCCAATCCGGCGCTGCGACGGGCGGATCTTAGGGTTAGGGACTGGGCCCTGCGGCATCGTTTCCCGTGCAGTTCATCGATCAGGCACGGATTGCCGTGCGTGCCGGCCGCGGCGGCGACGGCATCATGGCTTTTCGCCGCGAGAAATACGTGCCGGCCGGGGGCCCCTCCGGCGGCGATGGGGGCCGGGGCGGCGATGTGCTGCTGGAGGCCGATGCCAACCTCCAGACCCTGCTCGACTTTCACTACCGGCGCCTGTTTGCCGCCGACGACGGCGTCAAGGGAGGTGCCAATCGCTGTACCGGCGCCAGCGGCCACCCCCTGGTGATCAAGGTTCCCTGTGGCACGGAAGTGCGGGATGCCCGCACCACAATTCTGTTAGGCGATTTGACCACGCCCGGTCAGACCCTGCTGGTGGCGGCCGGGGGCCGGGGAGGGCTGGGCAACGCCCACTACCTGAGTAACCGCAACCGGGCCCCGGAAAAATTCACCGAGGGCAAAGAGGGTGAATCCTGGCTGCTGCAACTCGAATTGAAACTCCTGGCGGAGGTGGGCATCATCGGCTTACCGAATGCTGGCAAGAGCACATTGATTGCCGTGCTCTCAGCGGCGAGGCCCAAGATCGCCGATTATCCGTTCACCACCTTGGTGCCCAACCTTGGGGTGGTGCGGCGCCCCAGTGGCGATGGCACCGTGTTTGCCGACATCCCGGGCTTGATTGCCGGCGCTTCACGGGGGGCTGGCCTAGGGCACGCTTTCCTGCGCCATATCGAAAGAACGCGGATCTTGATTCACCTCCTCGATGCCGGCAGCGAAGACGTTGTTTCAGACCTCAAGGTGGTTGAAGCAGAACTAAAGGCCTATGGCCATGGATTGGAGGGTCGTCCGCGCCTGGTGGTGCTCAACAAAATTGATGTGGTTCCCCCAGAAGATCTGGAGGCCCTAGCTGAAGCAATCAGCCAAAACTGTGGCGGTCAGCGGCCATTGCTGATTTCAGCAGCCACATCCAAAGGACTGGACATCCTGCTGGTGGAGGTATGGAAACAACTCAAGCAGGTGGACGAGGCTCAACAGATCCTTGGGAATTCTGCTAAAGAGACTTTATCTACTGAGGTCTCGTCCATTGCACCTAAAGCCGCCTATCAATCGTCGTAGACGCGACATTCGGGGGCTTCGGGGTTGAGATCGCAGTAGACCTCGAGGGGGCTGGGGTCGTGGCTGTCTTCGGGATGGTGCTCTTTGTACTCCTTCAGCCCCTTCAGTTCCTCTTCCAGATGGCGGACCTTGCCCAAGTTGCCTTCGGCCTTGGCGGCCTCGATCTCCACCTGATCCTTCTGGATGTGGTCGTCGATGCTTTTCATGACGTCGCCGGCCCGGAGGGGCCGGAATTCGGCTCGCCCACCATACGGGGGGGGGGCCGCGGCGGCGGACTTCTGTCGGCTCTTGTGCGTTGGCGCTGATGAAAAGCTCAACCAGGGGACACTGGAACGCCTGCTCACCCGGCCAGATCACTCAGCTCCAGCCAGCGCTCTTCAGCGCTGGCAATGCGTTCCAGCAAATTGGCCAATTCATGGCTGAGGGCCTCTAGTTCGCCGTAATCGCTTCCGGCGGGAAGGGCCATCTGGTTTTCCAGCAACTGACGCCGCTCTTCCCAGGCCGGCAGATCCCGCTCGATGGCCGCCAGTTCACGGGTTTCGCGAAAGCTGCGGCGTCGGGGCATCGCCGGGGCGGATCGACCCTCGGCCGCTGCAGGGTACGGATCTGGCCCGGCCCCTGCAGCGGCCAGAGGGGACGAGGGAGTCATGGCCTGGGATGCTGCCGCTTTGGCTAGCTGGTGCTCCAGGTAGCCGCTGTAATTGCCCTCAAAACGCCGCAGCCGACCCGCATCAAAACTGAACAGCCGATCCACGGTGCGATCCAGAAACCAGCGGTCGTGGGAGACGACCACCACACAACCTTGAAAATCCTCAAGAAAGTCCTCCAGCACCGTCAAGGTGGCCACATCCAGATCGTTGGTCGGTTCATCCAGCAACAACACATTGGGGGCGCTGATCAGCAGCCGACACAAATGCAGCCGGCGCCGCTCCCCGCCGGAGAGCCGGGCCACAGGCTGGTGCTGCTGGGCAGGAGGGAACAAAAAGCGTTCCAGCAACTGGGAAGCACTGAGCTCAACTCCATCCACCTCGACCCGGCTTGCCTCTTCTTGAACCACATCGATCACCTTGCGCTCACCCCCCCGCCCAGCATCGACGGGCTGCAGGGCGGCACTGTGTTGATCGAAATAGGCCAACCGCACGGTGGAACCGAGTTCCAGCCGTCCAGAAGTGGGGGCCAGGCGGCCGGCGATGGCATCCAACAAACTCGATTTGCCTACCCCATTGGGTCCGATGATGCCGATCCGGTCCTCGGGTCCGAAGTCATGGCTGAATTCCTCCAGCAAAAGGCGATCACCAACCTGGATTGCGAGGTTTTCCGCTTCGATGGCGCGTTTGCCCAGCCGCCGGGCCGTGGAACCCATCTGTAGAGCTGCCTTGGCCTGACGCACCGGCTGCTCCCGCATCGCTTCAATACGCTGCAGACGGGCTTTCTGCTTGGTGCTGCGCGCCTTGGGGCCCTGGCGCAGCCAGGCCAGTTCGCGGCGGAGGCTGCACCGGAAACGGGCTGCCCCGGCAATCTGGGCCTCCTCCTCTTCGGCGCGGCGGGCCAGATAGGTGGCGTAGTTACCCTCATAGCCACGGGCCTCGCCCGCCTCCACCGCCACAATCCGACGGGTGACCCGATCCAGCAGATAGCGATCGTGGGTGACGAGCACCAAGGCGCCGCGGAATCGATCCAACCAGCCCTGCAACCACTCGACCCCATCGGCATCGAGATGGTTGGTGGGCTCATCCAGCAGCAGCACATCGGGCTCGGCTACCAGGGCAGCGGCCAGGGCGACACGGCGGCGATTGCCACCGGAGAGATCCCCCACCCGTTGTTGGGGATCCCGCAGCCCGACCCGGGCCAGAACCTCCTGGCAACGCCGCTCCAGGGTCCAGCCTTGGCCGGCCTCAAGACCTTCATGCAGCTGACTGAGGCGGGATTGCAGGACCCCATTAGCCGGGTCGTCCGCCAGGGCCTGGCTGAGTTGCTGGTGTTGTTCCAGCAGAGCCAAAGTCTCGGCGCACCCGGAGCGCACTTGCTCTATCACCGTCAGATCGGCTTCAAGAACAGGGTCCTGATTCAGTAGCACCACTTTGAGCCGGGGTGAGCAGCGACGCTGGCCCCGGTCCAGGGGTTCGACCCCGGCCAGTACCCGCAGCAGGGTGCTTTTTCCAGCGCCATTGGGTCCAATCAGCCCCAGGCGCTCACGCTCACCGACATGCAGATTTAGGTCGGCGAAGAGGACGCGCAGGCCAAAATCCTTGCCTGCCCCCTCCAGAGAGATCAGGCTCACGAAACGGGCACGACAGGTTGGGGTTCGCCGCGACGTTGGCGCTCCAGGTGTGCGAAGACGCTCTTGTCACCGACGTCGGCGGCGGTAGGCATCGGGAACTTGCGCAGGCAAAGCAGCAGCAGCAGTCCGGCCTGCAGGGCCAAAAGAGCCATGGTCAGCTCGGGGCCCAGGACGCCGGCCAAGCGGCCCAGCAGGGCCAGGGGCAACAGCAGGGTGACACCAATGGCCTCCGGCCGCTGGAAACAGAAGAACTCCTTGAAGCCCACCCCGGCCAGGGCGGCAAAGAAGGGACCCACTGCCAGAATCCAGAGGGGCTGGCGGGCCAGCACCGGCAGCATCTGATTTGGTCCGACCCTGACAGCCAGCAACAGGCCGCCCAGGCATCCCAGCAACCAGAAGGCCTTCAGGGCCAGATGCAGGGGACGTAGATAGATGTGAATCCGCAACAGGGCCAGGCCCAGGCCCGCCGCCATCAGCAGCAGCCAGGGCCAGGCCAGGGACGGACCCCAGCTATACCACTGCACCAACAGAGCGAGCTCACCCAGGGCAACGGCGCTGAGGGCGAGGCGATAGGTGAGCACCTCCCGCTGGTCCTGTTGGGTGATCGTGAACTCACCAAACATCCCTTGGTGAACCGCTGGCGACGCGGCGGTGGGAATGCTGCTGGTCATGGCAGGGCCGGCGGTTGGGCTTGCACCAGTGTGCTCAGGTCAGGGCCCGCCGGAACGATTCCGGAGGGATGCAGGGGA
>CANGZM010000190.1 GCA_947458155.1 Synechococcaceae cyanobacterium
AAGGCAAAGCCACGCTTGCGGCCCGTTTCGCGATCAAGGGGCAGGCTGCACTGGCGGACTTCTCCATACTGGCTGAAGAGATCAAGCAGGTCTTCCCGTTCGGCCTGAAACGAGAGGTTGCCGACGTAAATGGTCATCAGAGAAAAAACCGGAAAGGATTCGTCTGATCGCGGGCTCCATCAGGAACCGGTATCCTCGGAATCTCCGAAACTTTACAACCGCAGCGCCCCGGCCCCGGCCAGCCAGGCCGCGGGCCCAACATGAAGAAACTTAAAGACAAACGGAAGACAATCGAAAGCTGGGCAGCCCGGGCAAGAAAGTGCTCCAATGTCAGCAAACGCTGATCAATTGATCCGATGATGATGGCCCCCTCACCCTGGAGCCTCGACTGGCAACCCGACGGGGAGCTTGGTCCGCAAGACAAATTTGACCTGCTCCAAGCCTTGGTGGTTTCAGAAAGTGTTGAAGTTCAGACCTCGTTAATTGCCGCCGTCGAACGCCTGTCCACGGCGGAACTCAGTTTCACTTCCATAACTAGCACCACAGCAAGTTGGTAACCCCGCCCCAAAAGAACCACTCCAGAGCCTTGGGCCATGGCCCCAAGGCCCCTGGGAGGGGCAGCGGTAAGTCAGATCGGAAAACGCTGAATGGTCGCTTGCCGACATTCTTTGCGGGCCTCCTCAACTCCTCTTCCCTGCATGATGCGATCGGTGACACAACGGCAGGCAAAACCCGCCATGCCCTCTGGGGCGGCTTTGCCAGCCCGGGACATCTCCGATTCAAAGGCCGTCAAGCACATCGCCTGGACAATCGCCCCAACGCCCTCGACACGAGGCCCCAAAGGCAGGGCCCCCAGGAACTGAGACCCGAGAGGCAAAGCCCCGAAGGGCAAAGCCCCTAGAGGCATGGCCGCCCCCAGGACGGTCGTCAGGGCCAGGCCGATGCGGGATCGGACCTGAAGCTGGCAAAAAAGGGTGTCAGCGGCAAAAGGCATGGGAAGAGTTCAGACCGGCAGCCGCGAGATCTGCAATTCCTTGTTCATTACCTTCAACCGTTGCAGGTCAGTGAAGACAGCCTCCGGCATCCCTTTGGGGAGATCGACGGTGGAGTGGCTTTCGTAGATGCGGATGCGGCCGATGGATCGCCCAGTGAGGCCAGCTTCATTGGCGATGGCGCCGACAATATTGCCGGGCCTGACGTGGTCACGCCAACCCACCTCCAGACGGAAACGCTCCAGGTGGGATTCGGGGGGGGATTCGGGACGATCGGGATCTGAGCGATCGCTATCACGGCGATCTCGGCCGCCATCCCGGTCGCGGCCGCCATCTCGATCACGGCGGAAGTCGCCACTGCGGCCCTCGCGGCGGCTGTCGCCACCGCGGCTCTCGAGCACACGGCCGGATGGGGCACCCCAACGCTGTTCGGCTTTGAGCAACAGGGGTTTGCCGGCCAGGCTCAGCTCCAGGGCCGCCAAGGCCAGCACGGACGGAGTGCAGTCAAGTTCCTGGCCAAGGCGCTGCAACACTTCGGAGAGCAGGGCCCGCTCTTCGGTCGTGGTGGAGGGTTGCTGCACGGTGGCGGCCAGCCGTTGGTGCAGACGGTCGAGACGGTGCTGATGAATGGCCGCATTGGAGGGCACCTCCATCGGCTCGATCGGTTGGCCAACGGCCCGCTCCATGCCGCCCAGGAAACGCCGTTCCCGCGGCGTCAGAAACAGGATGGCGTCGCCGCTGCGGCCGGCCCGGCCGGTGCGACCGATGCGGTGGACATAAGCCTCACCGTCAAAGGGCACGTCGTAATTGATGACGAGGGAAATGCGTTCCACGTCCAGGCCCCGGGCCGCCACATCCGTGGCCACCAGCACGTTCACCTGGCCATCGCGCAGCCTCTGGATGGTGCGCTCCCTGAGGGTCTGGGGCACATCACCGTTGAGCACCGCTACGTCGTAGCCGTGTTCTTCAAGGGCTTCGGCAACGGTGAGGCTGACTGCTTTGGTGCGGGCAAAGATGATCACTCCCTCACTGCCTTCGGCCTCCAGCACCCGTTCGAGGGCCTCCAGCTTCTGAGGTGCCTGGACCAGGATGAAACGCTGACGAATGCGTCGGCCATCGGCACCCTTGGTGCGAATCGTTACCTCGGCTGGATTCTGGAGGTATTTCTGAGAGAGGCGCCGGATCTCCGACGGCATGGTGGCCGAGAAAAGTACGACCTGACGGGGGCTGGGGAGTTGCTCAAGCACCCACTCGACATCGTCGATGAAACCCATCCGCAGCATTTCGTCGGCCTCATCAAGCACGAGGGCCCGCAGACCTGAGACATCCAAAGTGCCCTGACGGATGTGGTCCATGACCCGGCCAGGGGTGCCGACGACGATCTGGACGCCCCGGCGCAGTTGCTGGATTTGGTCACGGAAGTCGGCGCCGCCGTAAACTGCCAGTACACGCACCTGGCTCAGCTTGGCCGCATAGGAGTTGAAGGCCTCAGCTACCTGCATGGCCAATTCCCGGGTGGGGGTCAGCACCAGCACCTGGGGATTGCGCTGTTGGGAGTCCAGGCGCTCCAACAGGGGCAGGGCGAAAGCGGCCGTCTTGCCGGTGCCGGTCTGGGCCTGGCCCACCAGATCGCGGCCCAGCATCAGCTCCGGAATGGCGGCCCGCTGAATCGGCGAGGGATCCTGGAAGCCAATAGCCGCCAAACCGGAAAGCAGCTCTGGGCTGAGGCCAAAACCGATGAACCCGGAGGCATCGGCTGGGGCGGCCACCACCGCGGCCTCCAGGGCCGCCACAACCTCGGGCAGGGCAGTGGCTGCGGGCATGTCCTCCAGGCCGACAGCTGCGCGGGGCTCCGCACCAGGGGCTGGTTCGGCAGCGGCAGTCAAGGCGGCGGGGGATAGATCAACGCTAGTAGGCACAACCCCCTCAGGCTGGACGCCGGCAGCGGTATCAAGCAGGCCGGGGGAGGGGGCATTCCCGTCGAGCCGGAGATCAGCGTCGGACGCAAGGGAATCGCTGACGTGAAGAGCCACGTCAAGGTCGGCAGCGGGAAGGGCGCTGCCCGAAGGGGGATGGGTCAAGGAAGGGGGCCTGCGTGGGCCAGTGATCCTTCAACGCAGGCACGCAGCGACCCTGTGTGGGAGGTGGATCTCCCGCGCTGCACCGCCTCAATCAAAGGCTTGAAATTAAAATTTAACACATTGCCTGCCCCCCAATATGTCGTAGGGGGTACTGGCGAGGTCAAGCCGCTGCGCAACGGCCGTAATCATCCTCCAGGCGCTCAATATCGTCTTCCCGCAGGAAGCTGCCCCGCTGGACCTCCAAGATTTCCAGACCCTCAGGACCGGCGCTGGCCCGATGGACGCAAGCGACGGGTACCGCCCACAATTGGCCCAACCGCACCGTGAGGCTTTCTTCGCCGAGTTGCACGACCCCCTGGCCGGCCAGCACCAACCATTGCTCACTGCGCTGGTGGTGCCGCTGCAAACTGAAGCGCTGGTTGGGCTCCAGGTGCAGTCGCTTGACCTGGTAACCCTCGCCAACGGCCAGCACTTCGTACCAGCCCCAGGGGCGCAGGCAACGGAGGCCTGGTGCTGGTTCCGGAACGGGCTTTTCAGCAACCGGCAGTTCAGGCAAATGGGGTTCGGGCAGGGACTGATCGGCTGAGTCTGGGGACTTCAAATCCTAAAAAAACAAGGGTCAGAAGTTATTCAAATGGCAGGGATGCTGGCTGAATGGGACGGACAGGTCGCCCGGCTCGTCACCAACACAGCCCGATGCCGAGCTCTGGTCAACGCCGTGTATAGCAAGCGCGGATCCCGCGGTTCGCCGGGGGGCACCAGCACGATCACCTCCTCCGCCTCGCTGCCCTGGGCCTTGTGCACCGTGAGCGCCAGGGCCGGCTCCACGGCGCCCGCCAACTGGGCCGGATGGAGTCGTTGGCTGGGGTGGGGACCAAACACCAACCAGCGTTGGAAATCCCGGTTGGAATCCAAGCTGGACCCAGAGCCGGTAGCTGGCGAATCACCCACCACCACCCCCAGATCGCCGTTGGCCAGGCCCAGATCGTCGCGGTTGCGCAGGCAAATGACGGGGGTGCCGCAGGGCCAGCGGGCCGGATCCGCCGCAGCCTCCCCCAACAGCAGCCGATGCAGGGTCTCCACCCCCCAGGGTCCCCGTCGCTGGGGGGTCAATAGCAACAGCCGATCGCGTTGGGCCAACAGGGCCTGCACCGCCGCCCCCTGGTGCCCGGCCCCTTGGGCTCCAGCCCCCTGGGCCCCAACCCGCTGGGCCAGTTCAGCCAGCTTGAGGCGGTGCTGCTGCAGGCGTTGCCGCACCGGCTCGGGCAGGGAGGCGCTCCAACCGGTCCAGGGGACCTCGAGCCAGTGCAGGTTGTCGTCCTGCCCCAGGCGCTGCAGCTGGGGACGCAACAGCTCCAGCAGGGGCTCGCCGCTAGGGACTGGGGAGCCATCCGGCCCCTCCGCGCTGCCCCACTGACGCAGGGTCGCCGCCACCGCGGCGATGGCACCGGCATGGCGATAAGTGGTCTCCAGGCGCACGGCGGCATCACCCAGGGCCTCTCGGGGCGCGGGCCGTTGCAGGGCTGCCAGCACGGGGCCGGGGGCTACCGGTGGCAATTGGGCAGGATCACCCACCAACACCAGCCGGCAGTTGGCGGGCAAGGCCTCCA
>CANGZM010000191.1 GCA_947458155.1 Synechococcaceae cyanobacterium
TATCCAGCCTGCGACTCAACCCTTGCCCGGCTCCGCAGCTGCCGCCAGGGGAATCCCCGCCTGCTGCAGCGCCTCCACCAACCGCAGTAGCAACTCCCGCTCGACTGGCCCCTGCCGGCCGGCCTGGGTGACCACCACCAGGGCCACCTCTAGGCCCTGGGGGCCTACCTGCCGCAGGCCCAGCAGGTGGGGAGGCTCAAGCAGATCGGCGCTCCAGGTTGGGTCGGCAGCGAAGGCGGCGGCCGCCTGGCCGAGCACGGCGAGGGAGCGGCGGGGATCGGCGCCAGAGTGGGCCAGGGTGAGGCGCACCTCCTGGCCGGAGCGCAATTTGGTGGTGTTAACTACCCGCTTGCACTCGTTGTTGGGGATCACCACCACCCGTTGGTCGGGGCTGCGCAACTGCGTGCTGAGCAGATCCACATCGATTACCTCACCACTGAGGCCGTCGATCGTGATCTCATCGCCAATGGCGTAGCGGTCTTCCAGCAGCAGCACCAGGCCGGCGACGAAATCACGCAGCAGGTCTTGGAATACCAGCGCCAGGGCACCGAGCACGGCACCGCTGGCCAGCAGGGTGTTGCTGGAGAGGTCGCGGACGCCGGGGATGGCAACCACCACCCAGAGGGTCACCAGCGAGATGCAGGCCAGATTCACCAGGCGGCTGACCACCCGCTTCAGGCTGCGGTAGCGCTGGTTGCGGCGGGCGCGCCGCTCCGGCGCCAATGAAGGATTGCTGTTCCACTGGCTGAGCAGGGCCGCCAGCACCGCCTGCAGCAGCAGGGCCAGCAGCCAGCCGACCATCAGCTTGGCCAGCACCGAAAAGGGCTGTAACAGCAGGTTGATCGCCAGGGGGATCTGGCCCGGCACTGCCAGCACCGCCACCCCCACCATCAAGGGCAGCAGCAGCAGCACAGCCGCCAGCAGGGCGCGGCTCAGCAGGTGCAGCGCCGGGATCAGCAGGGCCGAGCCTGGAGCCGAGCCAACGGCTGGAGCTGAAGCTGAGCCTGGAGCTGAGCCAGGGGCTGGAGCTGGAGCTATATCTGGCGGGGAACCGGTCCGGGAGGCTGCCAATAACTGGGCCTGCCGCAGCTCCAGCTGGCCAAGCCGGCGCTTGACCAGCCGCCAGAGAACCAGGCCGGTGAACAGCAGTCCCCCCAGCCCCAGCACCAGCAGCGCCATGGTGCGAAAGCGGCGCCCCAGCACCCCAGGCACCAGCAGGTGGCGGGCGAAACGCAGCCGCTGCTGCAGCAGCGGCCGCCAGCGCTGGGCCAGCTGATCGGGGGTGGTGCCGTTGAGCCGGGCGTCTTCAGCGGTGACACTCAGCAGGGGCAGGGGCAGCTCCCGCCCCGGCACCCGCGCCTGCAGCACGGGCGGGCCGCCACTGCCGGCGGCCACTTCCACCTGCAGGTCAGTGGGATTCCCCAGCAGACCCAGCTGGTTGCTATCGCAAACGCGCTGGCCGCTGCGCAAGTAGAGCTGATCGAGAATGAATTCAGCCAGCCCTTCCGCCTCCGTGCACACCTCTTGGGCGCGGTAGAGCAGTTCGAGGTTGCCCTCGATCACCCGCGCCCGCTGCTGTGCATCCGGCCCGCCCGCAGCCGTCACCACCGGTGAGGCCACGGTGATCACTGGAATACCAAGGATGCGCACCTTGGCGCGGTGGAAACTGCCGCTATCGCGCACTTCATCGGCCGCCTGGGGCCGGGGCGCCGAGGCTTGGGGGGCGGCCCTGGTCGCCGGAGCGGCCACCAGGGGGGCCTGGCTCAACAGCACCCCCAGCAGAACCCCCAGCAGTACCCCCAGCAGCAGCACCCCGAGCAGCACTGTTTGCAGCAGTCCGCGCCGGTGTGGTCGCCCTGCCCCTCTGCCTTGAGGCTGGTGGCGGCTGGGCGGCGGCAAGGACATGGGATCGGCTGGCACGGCCCAGTCTGGGGGGGATGAAGGGGCTCTGCCCAGCCTGGAGGCCCCGCTGCCGCTCTGGCCTACTTACGATCGATTTTACCCCCGTACAACACCCTGTCTATGGCCGTCACCTATCCCCGCAAGCTCGTCAACAATATTGGGCCCCGGGAGGTGATGGCCGCTGTGGTGAAGGAGCGCAAGGTGCAGATGCTGTTCCTCAACAGCTACCGCTTCAACGAGCAGCGCTCCTGCCAGGAGCTCACCGTGCTGATCGAGGCCCTCGACGGCCAGCCCCGCGATCTCTGCCGTGAGCTCTCCCACCACATCAGCGACGAGGCCCGCCACGCTGTATGGCTCACCGACTTGCTCTGCGACCTCGGTGAGGAGATTGGGAATCCCCCTACCGGCTCCTACATCGACGAGCTCAACCGCCTGTTCGACAAGAGCGGTGGCGAGATCCAGCAGGAGGATGGACTGATCGCGGTGCTGGCATCGATCAACGCCACCGAGAAGCGCGGCTGCCAGGCCTTCTCAGCCCACATCAACGCCCTGCGCCAAGCGCCCGCCAGCGAGGAGAACAACCGCATCCGCGAGACCCTGGAAAAAATCCTGCCGGAGGAGGCGGGCCATGTGAGCTGGGGCAGCCGTTGGCTTGGCAAGATCGCCGCCCGCAGCCCGGAGCATCGCGCCCGCGTCAACGACGCCAAGCGCAAGTATTCGATGATCGAGCACGCGGCCTTCGAGGCCGGCATGGACATCACCGCCGGCGCCGAACTGCGGCGGGTGGCGAACCTGGTGGAGATCACCAATACCCTGCCGGTCTGGGAGCGGCCCGGCTATCTGATGGAACGTCTGCCCCAGGCTTTGCTGGCGCCGGATCTGCAGAAATCGCGCTTCCTGGCGGTGCAGCGGGTGCTGCAGGACAAGCCCGAGAAGCTGGTGGAGCAGTTCATCCCGATGTTCCTCAGCGGCCTGCAGCACCTGCGGCCGTCGGTGGCTACGGGCAACTGAGGGCTGGTCCCGATTCTGAGAGCGCTTCACGTTTCTTTACGCGGATTGGCAGACTGGTTTGATCAGACACCAGTCGCCAGTCCCCCGTCGATGTCCACTTCCCTGTTGCTCGAGCTGTTTGCCGGCTTCCTCGCCGCCTGCATCGCCCTTTGGTTCGTGCTGCTGAGTCGCTCCTCCCAGCCCAAGGGGGTCGTCACTGACGCCCCAGGCTTTTGGCTGGGGGGCCCTGGAGACCTGCCGATTGCGTTGCGCAAGCTGGCTGCGGCCTACTTCCTGCCCAATGGCCCTCTGGCCAATACGGCCCTGTTGCTGCTGCGCCTCACCATCGGCGTGCTGATGATCCACCACGGCCAGGAAAAGCTGGCCGATCCCCAGCAGTTCGCCAAAACCTATGTGGCGTCGCTGCATCTGCCCTTCCCGCTGTTCTTCGCCTACGCCGCCGGCTTCTCCGAATTGATCGGCAGCTGGCTGCTGATCCTGGGCCTGCTTACCCCACTGGGGGCTCTGGCGATAACAGGCACGATGGCCGTCGCGGCCTACCAGCACATCTCCACGGCCGGCCTCAACATCTACGTGTTGGAGCTAGTGGCGCTGTATCTAGGTGGCAGCCTTGCCTTGCTGCTGCTCGGTCCCGGCCGCATCTCTTTTGATGGTGCCATCGTGCACGAACTGCTTGAGGAGCCTGGCGGCAGTGCCAACGACGATCAGGCCAGCTCGGCCCTGACTCCGGCTTATGTGGCGATGCAGGCTGACAACAGGGGCTGATCTCGGTCCGATGCCCCCAGCAGCGGCAACGATTGCGATGCATATTTTGCGATGCATATTTCGTTGCCGCCGGCCCTTGGAAGGCGCTCATGGCGCCGTGACTCCCTCGGCTGGAGCTACCTCTCCAACTCGCCCGGCCGCGGATTCGCGTCGCCAACGGCGCACCACCAGCTCCGGCGTTTGCCCCTGCAGATCGACCGCCGCGTTGAGCTTTTGCATGGTGGTGGCCGACAGGCGCCCGCTCAATCGATCCAGCACCGGCACCAGCTCCGGGTGGCGCCGCAGGCTGGCCGCGTTGAACACCGGCACGGCGTCGTAGGGGGGGAAATAGGCACGGTCGTCGTCCAGCTTTTGCAGTTTCAAGGCGGAAATCAGCCCATTAGTGCTGTCGCCCGCGATCAGATCCACCCGCCCGTCCGCCAGGGCCCGGTAGGTGAGACCTAGATCCATGGCGCTGGGCGGTGCGGCGAAGCGCAGTCCGTAGCGCTCCGCCAGCCCCGGGAAGCCATCCGCGCGGTTGAGAAATTCATAGCCAAAGGCCGCGCGCCATTGGCGGGCGGGTTGCACCGCATCGCTGATAGTGCGCAGGCCCAGCCGCTGGCCATCGGCCTGGCGGATGAGGATAGCGAAGCTGTTTTCGAACCCCAGGGAGGGAAACATGCGCAGGCGATAACGTTCGTCGTAGAGCTGACGCGCCCGCTGCCACACCGCCGCCCGCCGCTCGGGCGGCAAGGGCGGCTGGCGCAGGATCGCCGTCCAGGCCGTGCCCGTGTACTCCACATAGCCGTCGATGCGCCCCTGGCGCACGGCCTCGTGGAGCAAAAAGGTGCTGCCCAGGCTGAACTCCCGTTTGACCCGCAGGGACGTGTTCGCCTCAATCTCTTGGGCCAGGAGCTCCCCCAGCAGCAGCTGCTCGGTGTAGCCCTTGGCGCCCACCACCACCATTTCGCCGCTTGCGGGA
>CANGZM010000192.1 GCA_947458155.1 Synechococcaceae cyanobacterium
CTCGATGGTGTCTTCCGCGCCGCCGGTTTTGAGTGGCGCGAGCCGGGCTGCTCGATGTGTCTGGCCATGAACCCCGACCGGTTGGAGGGCCGCCAGATCAGCGCCAGCTCCTCCAACCGCAACTTCAAGGGCCGCCAGGGTTCGGCCAGTGGTCGCACCCTGCTGATGAGCCCGGCCATGGTGGCCGCCGCCGCCATCAGCGGCTGCGTCACCGATGTGCGCCCGTTGCTGCGGGCCGAACCAACCAGCGCCGATCCCGATGCCACTCAGCTCGACCCCACCAGCGCTACGATCCGATGAGCCATCCCTTCCCCAGCGGCCCGATCGCCCAATGGATCGGCCGGGCCGTGGCCCTGCGGGGCGATGACATCGACACCGATCGCATCATCCCGGCCCGCTTCCTCAAGTGCGTCAGCTTTGACGGCCTGGCGGCCGGTGCCTTCGCCGATGATCGCGGCGAGCGGCCCGGCCAGCACCCCTTCGACGACGACAACTTTCAGGGCGCCACCTTGCTGGTGGTGAACCGCAATTTCGGCTGCGGCTCCAGCCGCGAACACGCCCCCCAGGCGCTAATGCGCTGGGGGATCCGGGCCCTGATCGGGGAAAGCTTCGCCGAGATCTTCTTTGGCAACTGCCTCGCCCTGGGGCTGCCCTGCCTCAGCGCCAGCCACGACGATCTGCTGGCCCTGCAAACCGCGATCGAGGCCGATCCCTCGGTGCCCCTGCAGCTCGATGTGGCCGCTCGGCGGGTGGAACGGGACGGCCGCGCTTGGCCCCTGACCCTGGCCGACGGCCCCCACCGCATGTTGGTCAGCGGCGAATGGGACGGCACCTCCCAGCTGGTGGCCCATGACGCCGAGCTGGGTGCCACGGCGGCTCGGCTGCCTTATCTGGTGGGCTTCAAGGGCTGAGGAATCGAGCCGGTTCCGCCGGTATTGGGCTGGCCTGAATCCAGCCCGATGCGATTGCTGCGGCCAGCGCTGGCCTCAGAAGGGCCGATCCAGCACCTGCCGCACCGGATCGAGACCTGGGGCGGCCGGTTCGTAGGGCACGAAGGGCAGCCCCGGACCCTTGAAGTTGAAATCGTTGAGCCTGACGCGAATGCCGCCCAATCCGTTGTAAGGGCTATAAAAAACACCCAGTTGATAGGAGCGCCGTTGCCAGCGGAATTCGATAAACGAATTGGTGACTTCGCCGTAATTACCCGAACGGCCATCGACGTTGAAGCCAACGCCGCCGGAGAACACCAACGGCCCGGCAATCTGCTGGGTTAATCCCACCCCCACCGTACCTAGGTCCACCGCCCGGTCGAAACCAAAGGGGCTGTTGCCCTGCTTGAGGGTGCCGCCGCCGGTGACGGTGAGTTCGGTGTAATCAAAGAACGGCTTGACGAAATGGCCCAGGGTGAGGGTGGGGCCGGCCGAAAAACCCAGGGTGTTTTGATTTGTGCCATCCCCGTAGTAAGCCAAGGTGCCAAGCACATTCATATTCAGCCGCAGCCCGGGAACCACCGGCACTGCCGTATTGGCCAGCCCCTGGGTTGGGGTTAAAGGTGCTGGCTTACCCGTCCAGAGGGGATAGACGAAGTTGATGGAGGTGATGGCGTTGGTGCGCCAGAGCCGTTCCAAATCGGGACTGTCATAGGGACTGGCCTGGACATTGGCACCCCCGAAACGCCAGAAATAATTGATGCCCAATTTGCCCCAGTTCGGCAGCGTGGCGGTGCGTTCAAACGACAACCCATAGGCCGAATACACATCCTGTTCCCCCAGAGTGCCGTTCCAGACCCGGTAGCGATAGGCCCCAAACAATCGCAGGGTGCTCTGCCCTAGCAGCGGCAACGCAACAGGACGAGACAGATCGCCCCAGCTGCGGGTGCCATCCGGCATGTTTTCCGGATTGAAGGTGCTCATCTCCAGGCGGGCATTGGATTCAAAACCGGCTAGATCACCGCTGTATCTCAGCTGCAACCCGAACAGGTCGCCCGCTTTGTTCGATTGGCTCTGGGTTGAAGCCCCCGCCGGCTCGCCCGGCAGGGGATAGGCGTCGGTACTGCCATTGATCGCCCGCTGCAGCATGAATTGGGGTTCGATCGAGAGCACCCTGTTCTCGCCAAACTTGATCGGTTGGCGATAACCCACAAACCAGCCATCGCGATCGTCCTTATCCACCCCTAGCACCCAGCGATTTTCCACCTCCTGTTGCTTTCTGATCCGCGTTTGGTTGGTGACGCGAATGCCGAGCCGATCTTCGAGCCGCAGCAAGTTGCGTTTGGCCTTGATCACCGTGTCGCCGTTGGGCATCATCGTCGCCACGACGTTTTCCGAATCCAGCCAGGACTGGGCCGGGGTGAAGGGGTCGTTGGTGAAGCCGACCCGATCGCCGCTGAAGGTCTTGGCGGTGAAGCGCAGTTGGCGGGCCTGCAGCCGCCAGCGGCTGATGGTGCCCTGCACCAATTTGCGGTTGTTGGTGGTGGTCAGATCATCCAGTTGGGTCGGACGGACCGCCCCGAAATTGTTGACCGCCCCCGGCGTGTTGAGCTGGGCCGGGAAGCCATAGCGGCGCTCCGCCGAGAGGCTTTGTTGGAAGGTCACATTTTTGACCCGTTGATCGACCTGGGCGATGGCGGCATCCCGGGCCCGTTCCTGGCGCCGCAGCGGCTGCCAGCCGCGGCCATTGCTGCCCGCCGCCGGGGGTTGAACGGTGCCAGCGGCCGCGGTCGGCACGGAACCAGGAGAGAGATCCGCCGATGGCGCCGGGGTCCGGGGCCGGTTCGGCGTCGGCGCTGTTTCAACCCCCATGGTGACCCGCTCCAGCTGGCTGACCAGGTCTTCGGCGGGGACATTTTCTGGCGGTGGCGCCAGGGCACACCCCTGGGCCGGCACCAGGGCCAGGGGCTGGCGCGGCGCGGGGGAATCGCCGAAGCGATAGCGCAGGCCCAGCAGATAGGCATTGCTGCCCTCCTTGACGCCGTTATAGGTGCCATAGGCCCCGGAGCGGTGGTGAATGCGGCCCACCACCGACCACTGGGGTGTGACCAGGCCCTCCACCTCGAAGGCCAGATAGTTGAGAAAGGTGGAGTAGTTCTGGCGGAACGTGCGCTCGTAATTACTGGGCTCGCTCAGCAGGCTGACGCCTTGGGCAAAGAAAAGGCTCAGCCTGGGCAGCGCCCAGAAGCGCACCCCTACCCCAATAGTCGCCTCACCAAAGGTTTGGGCCGAGGTCTTGGCGAAGGGCACCGGCTGGTTGAATTCGCCACCGGTCTGGGCCGCTGCGCGGTGGCCCAATAGGTTGGCGTCGACCTCCAGGGCAAAGGGGCCGGCATCCACCAGGCGCCGCTGCAGATTGAGCCCCGCCAGGTATTCGGGCCGGAAATTGCCCTTGAACAAAAAAGTGTCGCCGAAATTGGCGGCAAACATCTGACCGGCCCAGGTGGTGACCGCCCAGGGATGGGGATGCCATTGGGGCGGCGCTGGGATGGAGGGAGGACAGGTGATCGGCTCCGGCGGTGGCAGGGGGGCCAGGGGCACCACGGCCTCGTTGGCATTCGCTGGCTTGGCCGTTGACTCCCCGGCTGGAGTTGGCGGGCCCTGGCCAGGCGCTGGCACCCCGGCGGGGGGATCAAGGGTCAGGTCGCTGGAACTGGAGTCGAGGTCCAGCACCCCATAGACGTCATCCATTTCGCCGACGCCCTCATCCAGGCTGAAGCGCAGCCGGCTGGCCTGCAGATACTGCTGACCCCGCTGAAAACGCACACTGCCAAAGGCATAAAGGGTGCGGGAGTTGGGGTCGAACTCGACCCGATCGGCCAGCAAGCGCCCCCCGCCAATCAGGGCTCGCACCGAGCCGGTGCTCACAAAGCGCTGCAATTGATTGTCGAATTCCTGGCGATCGGCGCTCAGCTCCAGCTCCAGGGGGGGAGGAGGCACCGCAGCCGCCGCAGGCGTGTTCGGGCCAGGGGCCGGGCCAGTGGCCGGGGTTGGTGCCGGGGTTGGTGCCGGTTGCATCGGCACTGGGGAAGGGGAAGCCAGGCGGCCGGTGGATGCCGGGGAGCCGGCGGAGGTCGGGGGGGCCGCAGCCGGGCGGGCACTTGCCGGGGGCCCGATGGGCTGGGGCTGGGGGGCGAAGGCCTGGGCGATCTCTAGGTCGGCTGTTGCCTCAACCCCGTACGCCTTCAGCGGGGCTGGTTCAGGAGTAAGCGACCGCGGGCCGTGCGTCTGGTTGGCCGGGCCATCACTGACGGTGGTCTTTGTGGCAATGCTGCCAATCGCCTCCTGTTCAGGCACCAACTGTTCAGCAACAGCACTCCCAGTCGCGACGATCTCTGCGCTGGCAATCTGTGTACTGGCAATCTCTGGGCTCGCACTCTCGGTGCTGGCAATCTCTGTGGCGACTGTCTCCGTTGCGGGCTGGGCGGCTGCCTGTAGGGGCAGGCCAGAGCCGAACAGGGCGATGAAACCCAAACCAAAGCTGAGGGCAAACGACCTGCCCTGGGTGAGCCCAGAGGCAGTGGGTTCGTCAGGAGAGCCCGTGGTGAACCGACTCAGGGGCACCACAGGCAGCCCGGGGGTGGCGGAGAGGGGGTGATCCTGCCATGTGATCCGTCAGCGGATCGCGGCCATCACTCCTCCAGA